>JBBKWE010000049.1:0-48658 GCA_037968795.1 Ferruginibacter sp. | reverse complement strand
GAATTGTACTCTTCAATCTCCTTACTTATCGCAGCTCTATCTTGCCTTCTGTAAATGGCGTAGCGCCCCAGTCTGGTATGCTTATGACCTGTACAATTTTGCTTTTACTTAATGCAATTGCTTTTTGTAAAAGAAGTGAAAATTCCTTTTGGTATGTTTCTATAGCCTGACTGCGATATTGATTATTTACCCCAATAAGCAGGGTTACCAAATCATACCGCTCAAGAAAACTGTAACCATCCATATTTTCGAGCAATTCGCTGGTAGTCCAGCCGGTCCTTGCAATAATCTCTGGCGCAGAAAATGAATGACCGGCAAGCCGAAGCTTTTGTACCAATGCATAAGGGAAATTCTGATACAGCAAAACGCCTTCACCAATCGTATAGCTATCGCCCAAGGCGAGATAGGTTTTTGAAATCATAGAAGCAAGATAAAAAAGATAATCGTATAAGAGATTAATAATAGAAGTGAAATGCAGCCGTTATATTTGCAACGATTACCGAAGCAACAATTCAAGTTGCTTTTTTGTATTATTAAAGAATAAAATTACGCACAGATGGCTGCCAAGACAGATAATTTTACAAGCCCAGATTATTTTGGAGTAGATGAATTACTTACCGAAGAACATAAACTCATTCGCGAGAGCATAAGAGCTTACGTGAAGAAAGAGATAAGTCCTATCATAGAAGACTATGCACAGAAGGCAGAGTTTCCACAGCAGATTGTAAAGCAGATGGGAGACCTCGGCTGCTTCGGTCCTACAGTGCCCACAGAGTACGGTGGCGGTGGATTAGACTATATAAGCTATGGTCTTATGATGCAGGAACTAGAGCGAGGCGATAGCGGCGTGCGCTCTACGGCAAGCGTACAGGGCAGCTTGGTGATGTATCCTATCTATGCTTATGGTAACGAAGAGCAAAGAAATAAATATTTACCAAAGCTGGCGAGTGGCGAATGGCTGGGTTGTTTTGGACTTACAGAACCTAACCATGGAAGTGACCCAGGAAGTATGGAAACCCGCATTAAAGATGATGGCGACCATGTAATTCTTAATGGTGCAAAAATGTGGATCAGCAATGCCCCTTTTGCGCAAGTAGCTGTTGTGTGGGCGAGAGATGAAGAAGATATTGTTAGGGGTGTAATCGTAGAGCGAGGCATGGAAGGCTTCAGCACACCTACAACGCATGGTAAGTGGAGCCTGAGAGCAAGTGCCACCGGCGAGCTGGTTTTTGACAATGTAAAAGTGCCAAAGGCCAATATTCTCCCGAATGTAAAAGGTCTGAAAGGGCCGCTAGGCTGTCTTACGAAAGCGAGATACGGCATAGCCTGGGGCACAATAGGTGCGGCTATGGATTGCTATGATACGGCACTTAAATATTCTTTGGAAAGACATCAGTTTGGTAAAGCCATAGGTGGTTTTCAATTGCAGCAAAAGAAGCTGGCAGAGATGATAACCGAAATTACCAAAGCACAATTGCTCAACTGGCGACTAGGTGTTTTAATGACTGAGGGAAAAGTGACGCCGCAGCAAGTGAGTATGGCCAAAAGAAATTCTTGCGAAGTGGCTACGAATATTTGTAGAGATGCAAGACAAATGCTTGGCAGAATGGGCATAAGCGGCGAGTACAGTGTGATGCGCCATATGATGAATCTGGAAAGTGTAATCACATATGAAGGAACTCATGATATTCATTTGCTTATTACTGGAATGGATGTGACGGGGTTGAATGCTTTTAGTTAAATTGAAAAATAGTTTATTCGAAAATATGAAAATGTGGCGTCTAGATATTTTTGCCCCATTCATTCAACCAAACAGTAAGTTTTCAGGCTTGCTAGTCTAAATACTTCTAATCTATAATACTTTTCACCATGGCAGAACAAAATGTAAACCCACCGGCAATAAAACTTCCTGAAATAGGCATGAATGTATCTGTAATAGGCGCCGGTACAATGGGTAATGGCATAGCGCATGTATTTGCGCAGGCGGGTTATAAGGTTACGCTTGTAGATGTGCAGTCTGCACAGCTGGAGAAGGCAGTTGCTACGATAGGAAAGAATTTTGATCGGCAGATCGCAAAAGAAAAACTTACGGAGGCAGATAAGAAAGCTGCTCTCGATAATATAGCAACAGAAACAGATCTTGCAAAAGGAGTGAGCAAGGCTGACCTCGTAGTAGAAGCTGCGACGGAGAACACAGAACTGAAGCTTAAGATATTTAAACAAATAGATGAAGCCGCTCCTGAGCATTGTATTCTTGCTACCAATACTTCTTCCATCAGCATTACAAAAATAGCCGCTGCTACCGGCAGGCCAGCTTCTGTGATAGGCATGCATTTTATGAATCCGGTACCGGTAATGAAGTTGGTAGAGATAATAAACGGCTATGCGGCAGACGCAGAAGTAACTAAAACTATCGTTGCCCTTAGCAAAAAACTAGGCAAGGTTCCTTGTGTGGTAAATGATTACCCTGGCTTTATAGCTAATCGTATTCTGATGCCTATGATCAATGAAGCAATTTACAGTTTGTACGAAGGCGTGGCGGGAGTAGAAGCCATAGACACCGTTATGAAACTAGGAATGGCGCATCCTATGGGTCCTCTACAGCTCGCAGATTTTATAGGACTTGATGTTTGCCTTAGTATTTTGAAAGTATTGCACGATGGCTTTGGAAATCCTAAGTATGCTCCTTGTCCATTGCTCGTAAATATGGTGATGGCCGGAAAGTTAGGCGTAAAGAGTGGCGAAGGATTTTATGTGCATGAGAAAGGTAGTAAGGAGTTGGTGGTGAGTGGGCAGTTTTTGTAGGTCTCCTGGATCATTTGATTTAAGTAGAGTACCGTCAGCCTGAGCTTGTCGAAGGCGCATTATTGGCGAGAGTAGACGTAATAAATAGGTAACAAACACATCATCAATAAGGTTTATAGATTTTTACTTCACGGGGGTCATTTTTCACATCGCCTTCGACAAGCTCAGGCTCACGACCTTATAATCAAATCGTAACTGCACTTCTGCTTTTAAAACTTTGGTAATATTTCTTCAAATTGCAATCTCCTATTTGAATATTCAATAATCGCACAACCATGCCCATAGCCTACTTCATCATCTTTATTATTTTTATTGCACTAATTATTTATGCCGTGAAAGTTATTTCTGGTAAGAAAAATAACTACGCCATTCCAGATGATGCGGCAATCACAAACATTCTTTCTCAGCATGTATCCTATTACAAAAAGCTGAGTAAAGAAGACAAGAAAAAATTTACTGAAGCCGTAAAAGCATTTCTCACAGAAATAAAAATAACGGCTGTGAAAACGGACATTGATGACTTAGATAAAGTCTTCGTAGCAGCAGGAGCTGTTATTCCTATTTTCAGATTTCCCGGATGGAAGTATAACAACATCGGAGAGGTGCTTTTGTATCCAGATTCTTTTTCGCATGATTACCAACAATCAGGTGCAGAAAGAAATATTCTAGGTATGGTGGGAACGGGTGCTATGCAGCGCATGATGATTCTCTCCCGTCAGAGCGTGAGAACCGGTTTTATGAATGATGAAGATGGAAGAAATACAACCATACATGAATTTGTACACCTTGTAGATAAAAATGACGGCAGCATAGATGGGATACCAGAAACCTTGCTTAGCAGAAAAAATATAAAGGCTTGGACTAAAATAATAGAGGAGAAGCAGGAAGATATTGAAGAAGGAAATTCTGATATAGATCCTTATGCGCTTACAAATGATGCAGAGTTTCTTGCTGTAGCATCAGAGTATTATTTTGAACAACCAGACAAAATGAAAGAAAATCACCCGGATCTATTTGCGCTACTCACTGAAATATTTATAAAAAATGTATAACCCTTACAACTCAAAACCCGGCATCACAAAGCTCATAATATTCCAGCTGCCCATACTATTATCCATATATAATTTGTAGTTTCCTTTTATTACAATAGGCTCTCCGTCCTCTAGGGTAGTATGAAAACCCACAGCGCCTTCAGAAAAACCCATACTGCTTCCGTTTGGTTGTTGATCTACCTGGATGTGACCTATCATAAATTTGAATCCGGTAAAGTCAGTAAAAGAATCGAAGTAGTTCTGCACCCTTGCGATAAATTCATCTACAGGAATTTCTTTGCCAGTGAGTGATACAAGCGAGAAAGCTAATTCTGGATTATAATCGCCAAAACCCTTTTCTTCCCATTGCTTCATAAATCTTTCTGTACTTTCTTCTATCTCCTTCTCATTATTTGGGTAATATTCTTCGTAAATGTAAGTTTTAGTCATGCCGGCAAAGAAAATAGAAGGCTCTGCTTCGCTACCCAAAAGGTCTGCTCTTATAAAACGATGTACTTCTCGTTGTGGATACGGACCGAAGATATAGTCTACTTCCACTTCTTTTTCTGAGATCAATTCATTGAAGGAATTTATCTCTTCCTCTATCTGCTCATCAGTAAGCTCATCTTCATGTTTTAGAACAGGGTTACCCAGGTGTTCAGCCAATGTCACGGCTTCACCTTTGGAATAGTTCACTTCAAAGTTCAGCACATTTTGCAAAAAGGCGTTCTCTATCTCTGGTGGCAGTTCGCCCTCTCCTCCCATCATAAAGTTAGCACCAAACTGAGCCTGCATTTTTAGCTTTAAAATTTCGTTTTCTGTTTTCATATTTTCCTGCGGATCATCAGAAAATTTTTCAGTGTTTTCTTCTTCCTCTTCTTTCATAAATACTTAGTTTAAGGTATCAGTAGGTTTGTTTTCAAAAACGCAATTTACTTTTAGCCCAAGGGGCTGATAATACTTTTCAAGAATAAATTTTATGTGCTCCTGGGCAAGGCCTATAAACTTTTGGTCTCCTTCTAGTTTTGCTACGGCTTCTGTGTACAATACTTTTTGGGCTTCTATGACATCATCTATTGTCGCAGAAGCAAATAAACCGGTCTTACTCACAGCGGTGAGTTTATCTAAGCGTAATTGCAGGCTTAGCAGTTTCACAGCAGGCAAGTATATAGTAGCGATGCTATCTTTAGTATCTATTTTTACTTTTTGATTTTTCATGTCCACCCCATACTTAGCATCATAAGGTATAGAAATATTAATCGTATTCTCACCCAGGTAATTTTTCAATCGGGCGAGCATTCCTTTCTTATCGCTTTTGTTGCTACTATTAATGTTTGTATTTCCGCTCACCTGCAAAGCACTTAACTCTGCTATTTCAGAAATAAGGGAAACATTTTGCACCACTTTTAATGAGGTATTATTGCTTCCATTCTTTTTACCAAGAAAGTAAAACGCAAATGCCACAAGCAAAGCCAGGAATATAATAGCAAGGCTATTTTTCATTTTCAGATTTTAATTTAGCGATCAAAATTGATCAACTTCATGATCTATTTCTTTTTTCTCTTATACACAAGGTCGTAACTATCTTTTATATATTGCTTCAATAATTTTTGAGGCAGGGTTCCATCTACCAGAATAGTGTTCCAATGTTGCTTATTCATATGATAGCCTGGTAATACTGCTTCCGGGTATTCCTCGCGGTACTGCACATTCTTTTCAGGATCTCCTTTCACATTGAATCTTAGCGGAATTTCATCAAGAGAAATGATCATAAATATTTTTCCATTGGCTTTTAGCACAAGATTATCTGGCCCAAAAGGTAAACTTTCTGTAACCTCCGGAAATGAAATTGCATATTCTCTAATCGCTTCTACGTGCATAAAAAAATTGTATTGTGCTTTGCAGCTTTTTTGTCTGGCAAAGTGCAACTTAAATATAAGGCAAAGAAAATTTGCCACTTTTGCTTACCTAGGGGATTACGCCCCGTCTTGAGCCTGCTGTAGCTTTTCTTTCAGTTGACCCGTAATCGCATGCCAAAACATAACAAAGTCTGAAGCAAGGCTATAGAAAGGATACGTAAAAGTAGCTGGTCTATTTTTCTCTATAAAAAAATGACCTACCCAGGCAAAACCATAACCTACCACAGGGATAAATACAAACCAAAACCACTTCCCTGTAATTATTCCTATAACAAAGCAGGCTAGCAGTAGCAAAGTTCCTATGAAATGCAAACGCCTGTTTGAAGGATTACTATGCTCTGTAAGGTAGTAGGGATAAAATTGCTTGAAGTTCTTATATGTTTTTTCAGAAGGCATTGCTAAAACAATTTGAGGAATACTAAATTTAAGATTTTTTCTAAAATTTTCCTAAAGCAAAATTTTATTTGCTTCTTTTCTTCTTTGACTTTTCTAGCAGAATTATCTCCTCCATATCATTTGTATTTCTCACTTCCCTCTGTAAAGCTTCAAGGGAATGACGCGGCACATGAATTGTAAAAACACAGAATAAGCCTATATCCTTATTGGCAATAATAGCCTTGTATTTTTCTACAAGGGACATTACAACCTGTATGGTTTCATAACTGCTTTGTAGGGTTATGCTAGAGGTTATTAGCTTTTCTACGACCGGGGTAAGTTGTAGCAATAAAGATGCAGTGGTTTTGTATGCATTTATAAGTCCTGGCACTCCCAGTAAAGTGCCGCCAAAATACCGCACAACGATTATACCGCAGTCTGTAACGCCTTTACTGTCTATCTGTCCCAGGATAGGCTTGCCTGCTGTACCTGATGGCTCCCCATCATCGCTTGCTCTAAAAGCATTTCCATCGGTGCCTAAGCGGTAGGCGAAACAATGGTGAACCGCTTTGGGATGTTCGGCTTTAAGTTCTTTTAGTTTTATTTTGAAATCTTCTGCGCTAATCATAGGAAAAGCATACCCTATAAATCTACTTCCCTTGTCTTTAAAAGTGGTTTCTGCTCCTGAAGCAATTGTTTTATAACTCGTGGGCAATCTGCTATTTTCTTCCATAGTATTGTATCGTATTATTTCCAAACTGCTGTTTGCAGAGCAAGCTTGCGTTTGCTAGTTGTGGAGCTGAGATGCCTTCTTCTAGCAGCAAAGTTTCATTCGTGATTACTGCAGCCTCGTCCCATAAGCTTGCGTCTATAAATTTATTTAAAAGCGCTGCACCTCCTTCCACCAGTACACTCTGTATATTCATTTCAAATAATTTACTTAGAATTTCTTCAATATCAGAAGCAGATTCTACCTTTAGATAAGTTGTATTTCCTTCCTCTTTTTCTTCCTGTTCATTAATCACAATGTGCTTTGCATTTGCTGCAAAAATGTTATGGGAAGGAGGCAATTCCAGAAGTTTATCTATCGTAATTCTCAGTGGATTTTTTCCTGGATAATTTCTTGTTGTAAGTGAGGGATTATCATGCAAGGCTGTATTAAAACCAACCATAATAGCCGCTTCTTCTGCACGCCACCTGTGCACGAGACGACTAACAACGTCATTACTTATTTTTATTTGTTCAAAGTCCTTTCCAGCAATGAAACCATCTTGTGATTGTGCCCATTTAAGAATTATATACGGTCGCTTTCTTTGATGAAATGTAAAAAAGCGTTTGTTAAGTAACCTTGCTTTTTCTTCTAAAACACCGACTACTACTTCTACTCCATTCTCTTGCAATTTCTTAATGCCACTACCATTTACTTTAGGGTTAGAATCTGTGCAAGCGACCACGACTTTCTTAATGCCGTGGCGGAGTATAAAATCACTGCATGCCGGTGTTTGCCCTTGATGATTACAAGGCTCCAGGCTTACATATAAAGTACTATCAGCTACATATTCAAGGTCGCCTTCGCTCACAGAATTTATGCAGTTTACCTCTGCATGAGCACCGCCATATTGCTGATGATACCCTTCGCCTATAATCAAATTATTGTAAACCAAAACCGCTCCTACCATGGGGTTAGGCGCTACAGGGCCCGCACCTAAAGCTGCAAGCTGGAGAGATCGCTCCATGTATAATTCATCTGTGGTCATTAGCGGTAAAAATAGGGAATAAAGCAGTTGAAAATGAGCTCCCGTTTTAAGGTTTGAAGATTAATTCAGCACCACACCTCCAGCTGAGCTTAGTTCTGAAATTTAAATGCAATACTAACAAATAAGAAGTCGTATGTTTCTATATTCGTATTAATTATGAATGTAAAAAACGGCTCTCTTTTTCTGAAAAATTTACTGCTCACAATTTATCCTGTTGGAGAAGCAGAGGCTATAGCTCATAATTACATGAACTGGTTTCTGGCTAAAGATAAAACTGATGCTGGTGATTTAGAATTATCGGAGGAGCAATCCTACAACCTAAAAGAAGACAGCAAAAAATTACTGGCGGGCACACCTTTGCAATATGTTACAGGTGAAGCTTATTTCTACAAAGAAAGTTTTTATGTAAACAATGATGTCCTCATTCCCCGCCCAGAAACGGAAGAGCTCGTAGATATTATCATTAAGGAAAACACAAGTAAACATGTAAAGATTCTAGACATAGGTACGGGATCTGGATGCATTGCTATTTCCTTGCAGAAGTATCTCAATAATGCGGTAGTAGAAGGTATTGATGTAGACGAAAAAGCAGTAGCAGTAGCTAAAAAGAATGCTGAGAACCTGGAGGTGAAGTTGCAGCTTACCAAAAGAGATTTCCTAAAATGGAAGCAATGGCAAAATGATAAGACCTACGATATAATAGTGAGTAATCCCCCATATATTCCTGCAAAGGAGATGAATAAAATGGATAAGAATGTAACAGATCACGAACCTCATATTGCCCTTTTTGTAGAGAACGAAGACCCAATAATCTTTTACCGGGAGATAGCAAATTTTGCCAAAATGCATTTGGCACAAAAAGGAAAAATATACCTGGAGACGCATTATGACAATGCAGAAACCGTAAAAGAGTTATTTGAAGAAAATGGTTTTGCAGCGATCTTAAGAAAGGATATGAGTGGTAATGAGCGGTTTGTGTTTTGTAGTAAAAAATAAAAATTCAACAGTGAAAATGTCAACGAAATTATTAGCCACGATTTTTGGTGCAGGAATATGCTTGGCAATTTTTAAACTACTTACAGGGCAGAACGGCAGTGGACTTGGGAACGCAATTGATATGCTTGTATATGCATCTTGCACTTTATTTATTGCTTCTTTGCTTGTAATCACTATCCGCTTTAAAGAAATAAAAAGACATCAAGGAGCATTTTTATTCTTGCTACTTTCAATTCCATTGACTTTTTCCGCAGTAAAAAACATAGTAATTATAACTAATTATAACCGAAAGCCGAATCTTACTGCAAAATATGCAAGACCTGTAAGTGATGAAATTTTCATAAAAGACAGTATAAAAATACTCGAACAAATAGATTCCCTTGTAGCATTAAAAAATAGAAATACTGGAGGTACTAAGGTTGCTTCAACAATATTGGATACAATAATATATTCTCAATCTGGGAATCAAGTTTTCGTAATTTATGCCAAACAATTTGAGAAAAATGATTATGGAAACGATCTAGGCACTGGTTTCCTTTCTGCTGATGAAAAGGGCGAGACGGACTGGTTTCTTAGAGAAGGCCCACCTAATGCATATTTTATGAGCGGACATTTCCACAATATCGAAGACCTTAAAAGAGAAGTACGAAAATTTTACTTTAACCAATATAAGTTTGCAGCAGCAGATAGCTTACAAGAAAACTATATTTGGAAAACAGACCATTCCAGGAAAAAAAATATTGAAAATTATATCACTACTCCGTACCCGTAACAGTAGCAGAAGTTGTAGCCCCTAGTTTACGAGCCGCTTTCATCACTCGTACAATCTCGCCCCATTGTGCTACTGAGTCTGCATTAATAACTACGGCAGGTTTTACACTATCGCCGGCATTAATATACTTTCTAAGTTCACTTTCAAGCGAATCCGGGAAAATCTGCCTAGCACCTACAAAAATATTCTTGTCCTTATCTACACTCACTACCACACTTTGTTTTTGCTTCGTATCGCTGGTAGCACGGGGCACACTCATCTTTATGACATTAGGATTTGCCAAGGTAGATATCATAAGAAAGAACATCAATAAGATAAACAAGATATCATTGAGCGGACCGGTATCCACCTCGTTGTGTTCTTCCCTTAATTTATTTTTTCTATAGCTCATGCTTTATTATAAAACGATGTATAAAAGTAAGTCTGCAATAACAAAAATTACCTTGTGGGCTCTTGCAGAATATCAATAAACTCACTACTGGCATTTTCCATCCTATTGGCCGCTCGGTTTACCTGCGTATCAAGGAAGCTATATCCCAGATATGCGAGCATACCTATGATAAGTCCTGTGGCCGATGTTATGAGTTTCAGATACATGGCATCTGCTATCTGGCTAATGCTAGGGTTGCTTATCGTTGCAAACTGCTTAAGCAATATAACCAGCCCCACGATGGTACCAACAAACCCAAAAAGCGGAGCAATACGGGCGATTACAGAAAGTATATTTAGATTTTTTTCCATCTTATACATTTCCAGTTTGCCTACATTATCCATACTCTTTTCTATAGCATCTATTGGTTTTCCTATGCGCTGTATGCCTTTATCTATCATACGTGCAACGGGGTTAGCAGTATTTTTGCTCAGACTACGAGCCGAAGAAATATTCCCATTTACAATATTATCTTTTATGATGCTCATAAAATTTTCATCGAGCTTATCGGCTCTTCTTATTACCAGCAATCGTTCTATAAACACATATAAAGCGATAGCAAACAGGAGAAAAAGAGGTATCATAAGTGGTCCGCCTTTCATAAGCATTCCAAATACTGTCTCTACCTTGGGAGCTTCCGCCGCTGCGGAAGCTGCAACACCTACACTATCTATTTGTAATAAAAAACCGAACATAGCTTTAGTTTTTCTATATATTATTTTGGAAAAATTTTTCCAAAAGTATCAATTGATTTTTATAAAAACGAATGAATATTGATTAGCTGCGAAATGAAACGTTAATGTTATTTTTGCTGCCACTAATTCGCCATGTAAATCTAATGTCGCAAAATAAGAATTACCGACCACGGCTTCAAATAACAGAAACGGAATCTGATAAAATCTGGAACCGAATTGCCTTAATAGGAATAATAGGATTATGGCTATTTGCCATTTATGCATTTGTCGTTTTACCAGAAACTGTACCAATACATTTTGGATTAGATGGCAATGCGAATAACTGGGGCAATAAAATCACGCTGTTTATTTTCCCTGTTCTCGCAACAATATTCTATTTTTCTTTGGGGAAACTAGCAACTGTGCCACACATTTACAACTATGGCAGCACACTTACAGAAGAAAATGCGTACGCTCACTATTCCTTAGCCGCTAAACTCATCCGAGTAATGCGGGCTTGTCTTACTCTGATATTTATTTTCTGCGATGTAGATATTTATTTCGCTGCTACAGAAACAAATCCAACTACTACTGGCTGGCTACTTCCTGTCATAATTGGCTTTGCAATCGTTCCCAATATTTGGTATTTGTATAGATCGTATAGCATGAAAAAAGCTGCGAAATCTACCTAAGCTTTTTCTTCCCATATCTGAGTAAGATGCACAAGGGTTTCCACAGCCTTCGCCATATCATGCACCCCCACCCACTCTAGTTTGCTGTGAATGTTTTGCATACCAGTAAAAATATTTGGACAAGGCAATCCCATATAGCTGAGTCTGCTTCCGTCTGTACCTCCACGAATGCTTTCCTTCTTTACAGTAAGTCCCGCTCTTTTTATAGCCTCCTCAGCATAATCAGCTACTTGCGGGTGCTCTGCGAGTATATCATTCATATTCCTGTACTGTTCTTTTATTGCATATTCCATTGTCGCTCCAGCATGTTTAGCCACCACTTTATCGGCTATTGCCTTAAGTCTTGCGTGATGCTTTTCCAGCTCAGAGGTTTTAAAATCACGTACAATAAAACCTATTGTTGCTTTTTCTGAGATACCATTTAGCGCACTGGGGTGAACAAATCCCTGCATTTTATCTGTCGTCTCTGGGCTCCATTCGCTTGTAGGTAAAGCTGCCAATATTTCCCCTGCAATCTTCATTGCATTTACCAGTTTGTCTTTTGCATAGCCAGGATGTGCTATCACGCCATGCACGGTTATAGTTGCTCCATCTGCGCTAAAGGTTTCGTCTTCAAGACTTCCTATTTCTCCCCCATCGAGTGTATAGCCATAGGTTGCACCAACCTTACTCATGTTTATTTTGTCGGTTCCCTTTCCTACTTCTTCATCGGGCGTAAATACGATGCTTAAATCGCCGTGTATTATTTCCGGATTTTGAGTAAGATAATGAGCCGCTTGCATGATGATGGCTACGCCTGCCTTATCATCTGCTCCCAGTAATGTAGTACCACTGGCAGTAATAATATCTTTACCAATGTGGTTTTTTAGATAAGGAGAATCGCTTACGCTTAGTACTTGCGTAGTATCATCCGGCATGGTGAAATCTTTTCCGTCATAACTTTTGTGAAGGATAGGTTTTACATTGGTACCGCTACAATCTGGCGCAGTATCTACGTGCGAGCAGTAGCAAATCGGCTGCACCACCGATTTAGGGCTATTAGATGGAATTCGAGCATATACATATCCGTATTCATCAGTATCGGCAGATAGTCCCATAGCAGAAAGTTCCGCGGCTAAAATTTTGCTGAGATTTTTTTGCTTCTCAGTAGTAGGATGCTTATCACTTGTAGGGTCGCTCTGGGTATCTATTCTTACGTACCGCATAAAACGATCGGCGAGCATATTTTGATCAATTTGCATAAAAGATTTTTTTTGTTGTTGTAGTTGCTAATGTAGAGCAATAAATATAAAAGATAAATGCTTATTTATTAAACAAAAAAAAGCCGGCAATGCCGGCTTCTGTCTATAAAAGGGTTAGAATTTTAAGCTTCTATTTCTACAAGCTCTATATCAAAAACAAGATCTTTACCCGCGAGGAAATGGTTTGCATCCAGCATAACCACATCTTCTTTTACTTCTGTAACTACTACAGGGAAAGGCTGCCCTTCCTGGTTAGTAAGTGATAAGCTCATTCCTGGTTCTAGCTTCATTTCTGCAGGCACATTCTCCTTAGGGAAAGGAATTACTGCTTCTTCATTTCTTTCACCGTACCCGTCTGCAGCGGGAATATTTATTGTTTTTTTATCTCCTACTTTCATTCCCGGTAGGGCTGCGTCAAAACCTTTAATCATTTGCCCGCCACCTACGGTAAAGGCCAGAGGGTCTTTCCCTTCTGAAGAGTCGAAAGTTTCGCCTGCTTCTATTTTACCAGTATAGTGAACTTTAACTTTATCACCATTCTTTACTTCTGCCATAATTGTATGTTTGTTATATTGAAAAATTATTGGGTACAAATTTAACTAATAAAAAATAACTCCTTCCCGCTTAGAGCATTTACTATGAGATTAATAACAAAACATTTAGCAATACTTACTTTTTATTGCCTTGCGATAAGTACCGTTTCTTGTGCGCAAACCAATATAACTTCCACTGAAAAAGTGAAGACTGGCGCAGACCGAACGGAAGTTTACTTCCCACTGTTAAAAGGGAAAAAGATAGGGGTTTTCGCAAATCAGACTAGTATGATAGGAAAGACGCATCTTGTAGATTCCTTGCTTAGCGCAGGTATTGACGTGGTGAAAATCTTCGGGCCGGAACATGGTTTTAGAGGCACTGCAGACGCTGGTGCTCATGTAAAAGATGGCATAGATAGCAAAACCGGCCTTCCTATTATAAGCTTATACGGCTCTCATAAAAAACCTACAAAAGCAGATCTGGCAGATATAGATATTTTATTGTTTGACATACAGGATGTAGGCGTACGTTTTTACACTTACATATCCTCGCTGGAGTATGTAATAGAAGCTTGCCTCGAAAATCATAAACCCATGATGCTACTTGATCGCCCAAACCCAAATGGATTTTATGTAGATGGGCCAGTGCTACAAAAGAGTTACAGCAGCTTTGTAGGAATGCAGGCAATTCCAATTGTATATGGTATGACGATAGGAGAATATGCAATGATGCTTACCGGCGAGAACTGGCTGAGTGCCGAAGCAAATGCAATACATAAATACAATATCACCACAAAGCCTACCGCAGACACTGCTTTTCATTTTCTTGTAATAAAATGTAAGGAATACGATCACAATACAAAGTACCAATTGCCTGTAGCTCCTTCGCCTAATCTGCGAGAGATGCAGTCTGTATATTGGTACCCGAGCATTGCATTTTTTGAAGGGACGGTGATAAGCGAAGGACGCGGTACCGATAAACCATTTCAAATTTTTGGTCATCCAAAACTCCCAAAAAACCTGTACAGTTTTGTTCCTAATCCTAATGAAGGCGCTAAGAACAGCAAACTCTACGGGCAAAAATGTTATGGATATAATCTTGCAGCTCCGCTTAAAGAAACTTTGCTACAGGTAAATGGTAAAATACATTTGCAATACCTCATAGAGGTGTATAAAATGTTTCCCGATAAAAAGAACTTCTTTCTTGCCAATAACTTTATTGACAAACTTGCAGGAACAAATGCACTGCAGACGCAAATAAAAAAAGGATTAAGCGAGCAAGAAATAAAAAAATCTTGGGCTAAAGACCTTGATGCATTTAAGAAAATAAGAGCGAAATACTTATTGTACGCAGACTTTAAACAATAGACAATATAATAGACCAAGATGAAGGCTTTCACAGATCTCAGAATTATTTTTATGGGCACACCAGAGTTTGCGGTGGCAAGCCTGGCGGCACTTGTAGAAGCCGGTGCAAACATTGTGGCTGTAATAACTGCACCTGATAAGCCAGGAGGAAGAGGAATGCAATTGCAGCAGAGCGACGTGAAAAAGTACGCCCTATCACAAAATATATTGGTGCTACAACCAGAGAAATTAAAGAACGAAAACTTTATCGTGAGCTTAAAAGAACTGAAGGCTGACTTGCAGGTAGTTGTTGCCTTTCGTATGCTGCCAGAAATTGTATGGAATATGCCTCCCATGGGAACGATAAACTTGCATGGCTCCCTTTTACCAAAATACAGAGGTGCTGCTCCTATACATTGGGCGGTGATAAATGGAGAAAAAGAAACTGGCGTCACCACTTTTAAATTGCAACACGCTATAGATACGGGAGACATTCTTTTACAAGAAAGCTTTCCTATAGCAGAAGATGATAATACCGGTATAGTGCATGATAAAATGAAAGACCTTGGTGCCAAAGTATTGCTTGCAACTGTGAAAGGACTAGCGGAAGGAACAATAGCAGAAAAACCACAGGAAGATATTTTAGATAGCGGAGAAGTTACTGTGACCCATGCACCCAAGCTGCAGAAAGATTCTTGCAACATAGACTGGACTGAACCTTGTAGTTCTATTTACAATTTTATCCGCGGACTATCGCCCTTTCCTACTGCTTATACTTCTTTGGAGGGAAAGCAATTAAAAATATTTGCTGCTACTAAAGAAGAAACAGCTCACGATAAAGAAGCAGGCACTGTTATTTTAGAAAATAAGAGCACATTGAAGTTTGCTTGCAGTGATGGTTTTATAATTCCAAATATGGTACAGTTGGAAGGGAAGAAAAGGATGGCGGTGGAGGATTTCTTGAGAGGTTGGAAAACAATTTGAAAATTAGTTAATTAGTTAATTTGAAAATTGGACTCTCTCATTTCGCAATAATTTTTCTTATGATTTGTCGATTGCCATTTTTTTAAACCGAAGGCTGAGGAAAATTGCAGAGAAGGTAAGACCAATTATAAACCCCATCCAAATACCCGCTGCGCCCATGTCAAAATTAAAAGCCAGCAAATAACCTGCAGGAATCCCTACTACCCAATAAGCAATAAATATAAAATAGGTTGGGATTTTTACATCCTTAATTCCCCGCAGCAATCCAGCAGAAATGGATTGTGTACTATCCGATATTTGAAAAACTGCAGCAAACAACAATAAATAAGCTGCCAACTCTACCACTTCCTTGTTCTCGTTAAAAAGTGTGGGTAGAAAATTTTTGAATAATACGAAGCCAATAGCGCATATTGTTCCATATATAAGTGCCATTGCGATAGTACTTTTTCCAATAAATGAAATTGCTGATTTATCGTTTCTGCCAAAAGCATTACTGGTGCGAATAGACCCTGCCTGCGATAAGCCCATGGATACCATAAATGTAAGTGATGCGATACTTAATGCTATTTGGTGTGCTGCTTGCTCTACTGCTCCTATTGTCCCAATTAAAATTCCTGAAACAGCAAAGGCTCCAGCTTCCATTGAAATCTGAAAACTGCTGGGAATACCTATTGCCAATAATTCCTTCTGCGTTTTCCAATTTAACTTCCACACTACAGCTCGCACAGCAATGTAGCGCATAAAAGTTTTGTGGTATAAAATTATTAAGATTAGAACAAGAAAGATGAGAATCCTGGTGATAAGCGTGGCATACCCTGCTCCTATTAATTCCAACCTAGGAAAACCAAGGTTACCGTATATCATTACCCAGTTTAAAAATACATTGATAGGTAGTGCAGCAATGGATAACATCATCGCAGTTTTTGTAAACTCTAGCCCGTCAGTAAATTGTTTTAATGCAAAAAAAAGTAACATTGGTATTACAGACCAACCAACTATTTGTAAATAAGGAATCGCCATTCTTGCTACTTCCTCATCTTGGTTTAGATGAAGTAAAATACCTTTTCCTAGTTGCAAACCGACTGCTATAATTACTGCCGAGATTGCGCATAGCCAAAAACCATTATAAAGGTAATGGCTAATCAATTTTTTATCATTACGCCCGAGAGCCATAGACACCATTTGTGAAACAGAGATTGTTATTCCAATCCCGAAAACAAAAGGAATATTCATAAAACTCATTACTAATGCTGCAGAGGCGAGTTGCTTGTAACTAACTGCACCAACCATCGCCGTGTCTATAACACCAAGAGCCATTTGTGAAAGCTCTCCCAGAATAATGGGAAAAGCCAACTTCAGCGTTTTCCTGGCTTCAAGCTTCAGCATGTTTAATGATTGTTTTAAAAAAAGCGTGAAGGTATAGGATTTTATAAAATTATACCGATAACTATACGGCAACCAAAATTATTTTGACCTAAATAAAAAATGAAATTGGTATTCGATTGGGAATAAACTATATAACCGCCAGTAGCAGTTAAACTTTGATTCATTTAAAGTCAGGCACTGCTTTCCCGTCGGAGCCTTTAGGACTTTTAGGACGTACGGTCCATTTTTTAGATCAAATCTTCTCAAGGTCCTCCTCCAGAATCGCATACAAATAATTATCAACCCACTCTCCTCTTATGGGAAGAATTTTCCTGCTTCTTCCTTCGCGGGTCATCCCACATTTTTCCAACACTTTTATAGAAGCAATATTTTCTACTGAGCAGCCGGCTTCTATTCTGTGCAATCCGAGATCAGTAAAAGCAAAATGAAGTAGCCTTTGTAAAGCCTCTGTGGTATGTCCTTGATTCCAGTAACCCTTATGAATCTTGTACCAGACTTCGCCAGACTTGGAAGTCGCTTTCCCGAGGTTTAACGCTAGTAGTCCTATAAATACTTTGGTCTTTTTTAGGGATAAAGAAAAAATATAAGAAGTTTGAGGGCTTGTATTTTGCTTCTCCTACCAGTCATTTACTACACTCCTGGTTGTATCTATACTCTCTGGAATGCCTAGCGTATTGTATTTATCTGTTTCAGGCCGGGAGTGTAATTCATGTATAGCCTGCAGATCGGAAATAGATATGGGTGTTAAAACAATTCGGTCGGTATCTAAAATCATAACGTAATTTCTGTAACCGTCTTAGCTAATTATATGCGCTAAAGAAATATTTGAAGTATTTAAAGTCTCTATGTTAAACTAATTAAAACTCCACCTTGCAAGTAAACTGGCTGCCGCTCACTCCCAGCACATCTGCCGCAGAATTACTTAGTCGCAAAATCACATCCTTGTTTTGGCTTATGTCCGGAATCACATCCAGCACCTTTGCATATACATATTTATCATTTGCAGGGTTTATCACTTTTATGATTGTACCAGCTCTCGCCGAATTATGCAAACAATAGTATTTACTGTCTTCCCAGCCACTTGTACTCTTAAAAATTCCCGCTTTTCCTTTTTGCTGTTCGCCGCTATTCCCGTCATAATTTTTTGAAAAATATCCGCCAGTGCCCCCTACTGCCATTTCGGTGTTGGGCTCATCATCTTCTTTTATCTCTTCTATCTTGTCTTTCTCTTTCACAACAGTTTTCACTACCGGTTTTTCGGGAATTGCCGATGTATTTTTCACCTCTGGCTTGGGTGTAGTTGATGTTTTTACAGGATTAGCATTTGTATAGCCTACGATGAGTTGTGCTCCTTCTGACACATCATTGCCTGGTAGGTTGTTCCAAAGTCTAATGCGGTCTATTGTTGCTTGGGGATATAATTTACTTATGGCGTATAGTGTTTCTTTTGCAAGTACAGTATGAAAGATAGGCTGGCCGGTTCCTACAGCTGCTGGTGTTGATTTTACGATTTCAGATACAGGTTTGTCTATAGTCTCGTTGCCAGTAGATTTAGGAATTTTCAAAACCTGCCCTATTGAAATTCCGCCTTCATAATCTAATTTATTAAACTCTGCCAGTGTTCTACCATTTACATCGTATAATCTGCCTATGCTGGAAAAACTTTCTTTTGCTTTTACAACATGGGTTCTAATTTGTGCCATTGCCATTAAAGGCAATAAAAATAATATGAGAAGTAATTTCTTCATTTTAACTAGATAATTTTATAATAGCTTAGCACAAAAAGATGCTAATTGCTGCCGGGCAAATGTAAGAAATAGGTTATGAAATGTAATGCCAAAAAATGCAACGGGTAGTGCCAATGTACGACGGTAGTTTCAACTAAATGCAAGTTTGCAACCTAGATTTCCTTCACCTCTGCACATAACGACTGCAATACTTTCTTGGCATCACCAAACAACATAGAAGTTTTTGGATGATAGAAAAGTTCATTTTCTATGCCAGCATAGCCGGGTTTCATACTTCGCTTGTTTACGATTATTGTTTTAGCATCTTCTACTTCCAGGATTGGCATACCGTAAATAGGCGAAGCAGGATCTCTTTTTGCGGCAGGGTTTACAACGTCATTGGCACCTAGCACAAGTACCACATCTGTTGTCTTGAATTCATCATTTACCTGCTCCATTTCTTTTAGGCGCTCATAATCTACATCGGCTTCTGCAAGCAATACATTCATGTGCCCCGGCATTCTTCCTGCAACTGGATGGATGGCATAGGTTACTTCTACCCCTTTATCTGCAAGTATTTTTTCTAACTCATGACACGCATGCTGTGCCTGTGCCACAGCAAGTCCGTAACCGGGAACTATGATTACTTTATTAGCATAAGCCATCACCATAGCCGCATCACTTACTGACATTTCTTTGTGATGCCCCTCTTCGCCACTGCCACCTGCTGCGATCGTTTTATTGCCCCCGCCAAAGGAGCCAATAAGTACGTTCTTAAGCGAGCGATTCATGGCCTTACACATAAGCATAGTAAGCAAAGTGCCTGCTGCTCCTACCAGAATACCTCCAGTAAGCATTACTTTATTATCATATAAAAAGCCACCGAAAGCTGCAGCTACACCGGTAAAACTATTGAGCAAGGAAATCACCACGGGCATATCTGCACCGCCTATTGGCATCACAAATAGTACTCCGTATAATAAACTCATTCCCAGGATTACATAGATAAGGTAAGACTGTGCAGGATCTATAATCAACCAGCCGGCGGCTCCGAGTGCTGTGGCCAGAAATAAAAGATTAAGAATATTTTGACCGGGGAAACTTTTGTCTTTCACTTTACCATTGAGCTTGCCCCAGGCAATCATGCTACCACTAAAAGAAACTGAACCTATGATAAGACCGAGGGCAATAATAAGAATCGTGGACCGCTGTGAAGATAGAAACTCTACAGAACTGTTCAACGCGAGCGCATGGCTTACGTGCTGAAATTCTACTAAAGAAATAAGCGCCGCACAAGCACCTCCCATTCCATTAAATAAACTCACCATCTCGGGCATGGCAGTCATTTTCACCTTCTTAGCTGCCACCGTACCTAGTATGGTCCCTAATATTAATCCGCCAAATATAAAACCGTAATTATGTAAAGCTGCCCCTTCTGCATTTTTGTATAAAAAAATAGTAGCAAAAATAGCAACCGCCATTCCCACCGCAGCTATGATGTTTCCTCTTCTTGCTTTCGCAGGATTACTAAGCATTTTCAGGCCAAGGATAAAAGTAACCGAGGCAAACAAGTAGCAAAAAGTAAGTAAGTTTAGTGCCATAAATATCGTATGCAAATGAGAATATTATTCTATTGTGGTATGTTTTTTTCTTGCTCTTGTCTTCCGTCTTCTATCTTAAGTCTTCTTCACTTTCTTCTTTCCAAACATTTCCAACATCCTATCCGTAACCACAAAACCTCCTACCACATTAAGCGTACCCAGCACGACGGCGAGGAAGCCCAATCCTAATGCGAGGTAATTATCTGCTTCTGCGTTTCCCATTATGATAATGGCACCTATCACCACTACGCCGTGTATGGCATTGGCACCGCTCATAAGCGGCGTGTGCAGCACACTGGGCACTCTACCTATAACCTCTATTCCTACAAAGATCATAAGAATGACGATGTATATAATCTGCTGATGCTCGTGAATAAATGACAAAATAGAATCCATTAAAATAAATTTATGCAGGTTGATTTAAAGCGTTTTTCAATCTTTCGTTAGTCACTTCCCCATTATGCGCCACGCAGGTTTCTTTTACAAGATCATCTTCAAAGTTGAGATGAAGGCTTCCGTCATCTTTTATAATAAGTGCAAGGAAATTGCAAATGTTCTTCCCGTATAGTTTACTGGCATCACTAGGCATACCAGCCGGCAGGTTGCTATTTCCTATAATTGTAACGCCTTTGTATTGTATAGTTGCATCATTAGCGGTCTGCGAAGTATTTCCTCCAGTGCTCGCCGCAAGGTCTATGATCACAGAACCAGTTTTCATTTTTAGCATCATTTCATCCGTTACCAGGATGGGTGCTTTTCTGCCGGGTATTTGTGCGGTGGAAATTATAACATCTGCCTTGGCTACGCTCGCAGCTATTCTGGCCTTTTGTCTTTGTAAAAATTCTTCCGATTGTGCTACGGCATATCCTCCAGCCTGGCTTGCATCAGCAGCTCCTTCTACTTCTACAAACTTTGCGCCCAGGCTCATTACTTCTTCCTTTACAGCAGGTCTGGTATCAAACACTTCTACCACAGCTCCTAGTCTGCGTGCCGTAGCTATAGCTTGCAATCCTGCTACACCGGCACCTAGTACCAATAGTTTTACAGGGGGAATGCTACCTGCCGCGGTCATAAACATGGGGAAATAATGTGGTAATACATTCGCTGCAGTAAGTACTGCTTTGTAACCAGCAATATTTGCCTGGCTACTCAGTACGTCCATACTTTGCGCTCTTGTAGTGCGAGGAAGCATCTCTATGCTAAAGACCGTGTGACCGGCAGTAGCCAGATTGACCATCTCCTTAGAATTGGACAAGACCTGAAATAAACCAAGAAGCGTTTTATTTTGAGATTTTGATAATTCCTCTACCGCTATAGGATTTATAGTTAATAATAAATCTGCGGAAGAAAGAATCGTAGACCTGTCTTTTATTTCTGCACCGGCAGTGGTATAAGACTCATCTGAAGCAAAGGCGCTGACACCCGCTCCCTGCTCTACCCATACCGTGGCATTTTTCTTTTGCAATAAAGCAATATGCTCCGGCAGAAGCGATACTCTTGTTTCCGGTGATTGTTCTTTTAAAACTCCAATTATCATATATGCAAAATGTATAGGGAGCCAAGATAAGAAAATATTGGCACCATACTATTTAAAAACGAATTGTAAAAGACTGCTTCACCAAAAACGCAGGATCTAAAAACAAAATACCTATGAAAAACAGGTCTATGCTTAGTGTAACTGCATCGTGATTTTTGAGCTCTTCCCATGCTTCTTCCATTCCACTGCTCCAGTGAATATCATCTATTATAAAAATGGAACTCGGTTTTGCAAGTGATAGCAATTGGCTAAAATACAGAAGTGTAGGTTCTTTGCGGTGGTTCCCATCCAGAAAGAAAAGATCTTGCGGAGACCCTATTCTTATAAACCCTGGTAGCGTATTATCTATATTACCCAGATTGATTCCTACATTATTTAGGCCGCATTCAGCAAACTGCTCCTGAGCCACAGTAGCTATTGCCGAAGAGCCTTCAAAGCTGGTAACTTTTCCTTTGCCGGCAGAAGCGAGGTAGCAAGTTGTAATACCCAGCGAAGTTCCAAGCTCTACGACATCACCACAATTGTAGTATTTTGTAATACGGTAAAGAAGTTGTGCAAATTTTTTTGGCTTAAGGCTGGTTCTGGCTATATCTTTTATCTTTCTCTTCTTACCGGGTAAAATGGTAGACCCTGCACCAAAATCTTCTATTTCAATTTCCTCATTTCTCTGTAGTAATTTTTTGCGAAGTGATTCTATTCTTACATAATCTGCATAGTGCGTCTTATCTCGCAGCACATACTTTATGAAATCAAAAACAAAAGGAGAATGCACACCATGCCCTCTTGCATTGGCAGCTGAGAAGTGATATTGTATGTACTTGCGGGCAAGTTGCAGCTTAGTGTACAAGAGGAAACTATAAAAAGTGTAAAAAGTCTGTAGCTATTTCAGCTTAAAGAATTCTGATTCCTTGCGCACCCATGTGCGGAATGTATAATCAAAATTATGTTTTTCGTCAGCGTGGTGAGGTTCGTCACTTACAAGTTCCCACTCTTTCTTACTTATTTTTGGGAAAAAAGTGTCTCCGTCCAGGTCGGCGGTAACTCTTGTCATGAGGATCTTATCTGCTAATTCAATGGCTTGCCTATATATTTTGCCACCACCGGCTACAAATATTTCTTTAGTGTTAGCTTCTTTGGCTTTTTCAATAGCTTCTTCCAGGCTGGCGGCTTTTTCGACGCCTTCAGCGGCCCAATCTTCATTATTCGTAACTACAATATTTTGTCTGCCTGGTAGTGGTTTTCCTATCGCTTCAAATGTTTTTCTACCCATGATAATAGGAAATCCCCATGTGGTATTTTTAAAAAACTTGAGGTCATTAGGTAAGTGCCACATCATCTTATTGTCCTTACCTATGGCATTATTCTTCGTTGCTGCTACTATTAATGTGATCATGTTACTTTTATTTTAGGTTTAAACTCCTGCCACAGGAAAAATAAATTTCATTCTTCCCGATTAAATTCCCCTGCAATTTTTAGCCCAGAAACACCGCTTTGGGTAAAATTAGCCTATATGGGAGAATGTGTATTAAATGATTGAAATTTTTACAATACTGCGAACTTAAATGACTCTATCGCAAGCAAAGCAATGTAAATAAATTTTCACTAACTACAAACTCTGTGTTTAGAATACAATTTTTAAACAGCTACTGTAGCCTTTATAGCATCATAACTTTCATAGTTTTGAAGCGTAAAATCCTCAAAATTAAAAGAAAATATGTCTTTTACTTCATTGTTTATTTTCATAACCGGCATCGCAAAAGGACTCCTACTAAGCTGCAAAAGCGCTTGCTCCATGTGATTACTGTACAAATGCACATCTCCAAAACTGTGTACGAAATCGCCTAAATCCATATCGCATACCTGCGCTATCATCATGGTGAATAATGCATAAGATGCTATATTAAATGGCACACCTAAAAAAACATCTGCAGAGCGCTGGTACAACTGGCAAGACAATTTTCGTCTGCCGTTTTTCTGCATACTTGTGTAGAATTGGAAAAGACAATGGCAAGGCATCAGTTTCATATCTGGAAGGTCGGCAACATTCCAGGCACTAATAATCATACGGCGACTATCCGGATTATTTTGGAGTGTATCTATAAGTTCTTTTACCTGATCGGTTTTCTTACCGCCTGCTCCCTGCCAGCTTCTCCATTGCTTCCCGTACACTGGACCCAGATCTCCCTTTTCATCGGCCCATTCATCCCATATTCGTACTTTGTTTTCCTTTAGATATGCAATATTCGTATCGCCTTTTAAGAACCATAGCAATTCGTAAATGATACTTTTTAGGTGTACTTTCTTGGTAGTCACCAGCGGAAAACCTTTAGCAAGGTCAAAACGCATTTGATAGCCAAAAACACTTCGAGTGCCGGTGCCGGTGCGGTCTGCTTTATCTGTGCCGTTATCAATGATATGCTGTAAGAGATCAAGGTATTGTTGCATGGGCGCAATTTAAGGAATGGGTTTCGGAATTCCGATAGTTATGGGAATCGAAGTAGTAAGGAAGTCATTTTTACGGCTGGCAGGCTAATAAATTTATAGAAGAAGTTTAGTGCCCCACATCTTGGCGGAGGATCAATGAATTAAGGGAGTTATTGTGGAAGGTTTGTCGGCTTTTACATTTCTACTTGAGTTACTGAGTTTCTTGTGCCACGAAGCTTGGCACAGCGAAATAGGTCACCCTACTATTAAAACTATGACGCCGGAAACGCTTCCTGCCATCCTATAACACCACCATGCAAATTAGTAACATTAGTAAACCCAAGGGTTTCTAACATCATAGCGGCTTGCATGCTTCGCTTACCACTGCGGCAATAGCAAACTATTTCTTCATTTTGCCATTCTGCTATATCATCAGTTTGCATACTCATAATATTATCGAGCGGCAATAACTTTCCGCCAATATTAAACTCAGCATTTTCTTCCGGATTTCTAACATCAAGTAAATGAAGGTTCTCCTCCTTTGCCATTCTTTCTTTGAGTGTTTGCGGGCTTATTGTGTTCATGATAGTCTATTTAATTTGTTACAGGTGCCGGCTTTGGCTTTGGTTTTCTAGCACTATCTGCCGGAGAAATTGTAGGCGCTGCCGCAGATATATATAGATCTATAAGCTGACCACTTTGTATATACTGAAGGGTACGAGGTTCATTTTCGCTCCACCTTAAGGGGTTTTGTCTGAACACATAGGCCCCTAAGGTATCTGATATAGAACCTTCGAAGATAAGAGCTCCTAAATTAATGCCAGCCTCCTCCATTTGTGCTTTTGCTTGAGTATAAGTAAGACCTACAAGATCTGGTACTGGTAGTCTTACTTCAGATAAACCACCACCTATTACAAGATCTATCTTGCTACCCCATTGCAGTTTTGATCCCGGGTTTATAAGAGCTCCATGGTATTTTTGCTCTAGTACTGAGCCTTGCATAAAATCTGCTCTAAAAGTAGTATCTCCCAGCGTGAGGTGACTCCGCTTGAGTAGTTCTAATGCATAAGTAATAGACTTTCCTTGCAGTGCAGGCACATCTACCATAGGTAGAGTTTCTCTATTTACTACCAGTAGGATAGTACGATTTACTTTTACGGTGCTATTAGGGTCCGGAATTTGCTTTATAACGGTTCCCATTTTTATGCTATCTACATATACTGAGTCTGTTATGATAACATCAAAGCCCTTATTCTCCAGCAGCTGCACAGCTTCTTGAGTACGCAGACTTACTACGGTAGGTACTTTTAAAAAATCCCCATGTTTAGTAAGTACTCCCAGCATTTGCAGGGTGCCAAATATAATTCCGGCAGCAAGCAACAGAGCTACTAATAAATTTACCAGGAAGTGTTGGCGGGTTATAAATTTAAACACGTATTTTTTATTTATTTTAGTATGTGCTCCAGATTCCTTCCAAAGCCTTGCTTATCTTAAGCATTTTTACATTGCAACTGCCTGCCTTTTCAAATACTCTGCCAGTAGCACATACTTATATATAAACGGCGCCAAGATACATTTTATTGGAAACATTCTTCTATAAGACCGGAATAAAATTCTTTTAAGCTTAAGCCACTAGCTACCACTTGCTGTGGCACAAGACTGGCGTTACTTTGCCCGGGTATGGTATTAATCTCCAGCATCAAGGCCTCTTGGTTTGCAGTGCTGTATATAAAGTCTACCCGCACCAGGCCACTACAATTAAAAGCCCTGTATATTTTCACAGCACTTTCTCTTATGGAGTTGCTCACGGATTCTTCTACCTGCGCCGGTGTTATTTCTTCTGAAGCACCCAGATACTTCGCTTCAAAGTCGAAGAATGCATTTTCACTAATAATCTCTGTTATAGGTAACGGAATTACTTTTCCCTTACACTCATACACGCCTATGGTAAATTCTCGTCCTTCTATAAATTCTTCTACCAGCACCTGATCATCTACCTCAAATGCTTTTGTAATAGCTGCTTTCAAAGCTGCATCTTCATCTACCTTACTCATACCCAAGCTGCTGCCTCCCCTGTTAGGCTTTACAAAATATGGCAGACTTAGTTTTTCTTGTATTTTTTGCAGTGGATAAACTTCATCGCTTCGTAAGATCATACTTTTAGCCACCGGCACTCCGGCATGAGCAGCAATAGCCACTGTATACTGTTTATTGAATGTAACGGCTGAGCACGTCGTATTACAAGATGCATACTTTACACCTACACAATCAAAATAGCCTTGTAATTTGCCATCTTCACCAGGCGTTCCGTGCAAGGCAATGAGGGCAGCATCAAAATTTACTTTTTTACCATTTTCAGTAATGCTAAAGTCTGCCTTATTTACAGATGATCTTTCTTCATTTTCTCCTTTGTAAAACCAGCCTTCGGTAGTAATGTCAATGGTGTATACTTCCCACTTATCCGCATCTACATGAGTTACTATCGCTTCGGCAGACTGATAAGACACTACTGCTTCGCCAGAGAAACCACCAGTGACTAATGCTATCTTTTTTCTCATCTATATATACTTTTCGCTGCTGTCTTATTTACTATTATTTAGTGACCAACAACCATTTTTTTATTCTAAAGATTACCTGGCGTGTTTGTCTGCCCTCCTATTCCTTTATGCTCACTGTGCACAACGTATTTCCAACTGCCATCTATTTCCTTCTTCCATATACTTACGTAAGTGCCATAAAGCGTGGTGTCTACCTGGTGGCCTTTTACTGCGTAGGTGCCATAGGTATAGCCCAGATCTGCTGCAGCCGCTACGAAAGCGTGTGCAGGTTGCCAGGAAAGGGTAAAGCTGCTATCATTGTGCCTTATAAGAAAATCGATAGCGTCAGCTCCCACGAGCGGAATGTATCCTTCTCTAAGTAAAATTCCATCGGGATCTATATAATTAAGAAAGGCATCTTTCATTCCTTCCTTTGCACTCGCGGCAGAAAAATCTTTGTCGGTTTGCAGCAAAGCAATTCTTTCTGCACTTAGGTCTATAGTCTGCTTTTCTTCAGCATCCCTACAGGAAATGAGAATTGAAACAATAAAAATTAAAAGGTAAGCAGGTAAAGTGAAAAAATCTTTTTTCATATCCAACATTATACTTTTCCCAAAATGGGATTTGTTCAGCAAATTCGTCGGTTGGTCGGAGACCATGCCGCTGGCTTTTAAACTCTATCAGCGCTTATTTGTTGCCATCCCCAATTACCACTTCCACTTTTTAAAAAAAATATTTTGCAGGAATCACTTGTCTGCAATCGAATTTTAATAAACCACATTCCACTATTATACTAGATATGTAATTTCTCTTTCTTCACCATCAGCTCTTCAATCGTTTCTTTGTAGTCTTCGTCTGGCACGCAGCAATCGACAGGACATACCGCAGCACACTGTGGTTCTTCGTGAAAACCCTGACACTCCGTACACTTATTGGGCACAATGTAGTAAATGTCCATTGAAACCGGAGTCTTGCGCTCATCTGCATCTACAACTGTGCCGTCCATAAGGGTGTAGCTTCCTTTTATAGTAGTACCATCTGAGATAGCCCACTCTACACCACCCTCATAAATTGCGTTATTTGGGCATTCTGGTTCGCAAGCACCACAGTTTATACACTCTTCTGTTATTATTATAGCCATGTATCAGTAATTTTGAGTCACAAAAATAACAATTTTGACAATGACTTTATCAGATAGAATAGAATTACTTACAGTTCTTGGAGAGTATATAAAACAAAATAGCGAAGAATGGCAAGCTGTAAAAGAAAGAGCAGAGCGTGGCAATAGCTGGTTTACGCAGGACTTCATCCAATTAGCCTCAGTAAATATTGCCGAGGTATTTTTACAAAAAGATAGCCTCGAATCCTTTGCAGCACATTATCACTTAGATGATAATGTAAAAGCCCAAAAAGTAGGAATTGTAATGGCAGGAAACATCCCGTTGGTGGGCTTTCACGACTTTCTGTGCTGTTTTTTGTCTGGGCACATTGCTCACATAAAACTCAGCAGTAAGGACAATATTCTCCTACCCTTTCTTTTACAAAAGATAGCAGCTTTAAATACGGAGGTAAATGACCAAGTTGTTTTTTCTGAAATGCTCAAAGAATGTGATGCTTACATCGCCACAGGAAGTAATAATAGTGGAAGATATTTTGAATATTATTTTAGTAAGTATCCACATATTATTAGAAAAAATAAAACTTCTGTTGCTGTACTTTGTGGCGAAGAAAGAGAGGATGAACTGGCTGCACTAGCTGCCGACATACACACTTACTATGGCCTGGGTTGTAGGAATGTGACCAAGCTTTTTGTACCGGATGGATATAATTTTGAAAAACTAATTGACGCCTTTAAGCCTTACAATCATTTTGCTGATCATAATAAATACAAGAATAATTATGATTATCAGTTAAGTATAGCCTTACTTAATAATGTGTATTATATGACCAATGGCGCTACACTTCTGCTTGAGTCTGGCAACACTTTTTCTCCAATTGCTGTGCTGTATTATGAATTTTATGATAAGGTGGATAACATAAATATACCGGAGGAAAGTGTACAATGCACGGTAGGAAGATCTTTTACGAGCTTTGGTGGAGCGCAAGTTCCGGGTCTCTTTGATTATGCAGATGGCGTGGACACGCTTCAGTTCCTGCTAAGTTTATAATTTATTTCTTGTAGATTACTTCTGCAATAAAGCAAAACTGACATTGCTGCACCCCATCTACGAAGGTCTTACTAATTTCTTGTTAAATAGGACAGACAGCAAACACAAATTGTCAGAGCTGCGTTACTTTGTAGGCAAGGCACGTGATTTGAGTAAATTATATTATACAATCAATGTGTTATATTAGCATTAGTAAATTTTAATGAAAAGAATATGAAATTAAAACAAATTTTAGCCACAATACTTATTAGTGGTCTTACAGCTTTTGGAGTAATATGGGGTTATGCAACATGGCATAAATCCAGTGACAGTTATGGTGGGCAATCTACCAGTGAGATTCCCGAAAATTACAAGTATGCAAATTTCTGGGACGATAAAACGGGCGGGAGTGGTCCGGAAGACTTTACCACTGCTGCCAATGCCGCATTACCTACGGTTGTGCATATCAAAACAAAGATAAATGCAAAGCAGGTAACTAATAACACACCACGCAGCAGGGGTAATGACCCCTTCAGCGATTTCTTTGGAGATGATTTTTACAACCAACTTTTTGGCGGCGGAAGTACCAGAGAGCAGCGTGCCAGCGGTAGCGGCGTTATCATAAGCGAAGACGGATATATCGTTACCAATAACCATGTGGTAGATAAAGCTGATGAGATCATGATAACCATGAGTAACAAAAAATCTTACCTGGCAAAAGTAATTGGAGTAGATCCTGCTTATGATCTTGCGGTGCTAAAAATAGACGCGAAAAATTTGCCTTACTTAGTTTATGGCAATAGTGATAATGTGCAGATAGGTCAGTGGGTTCTTGCTATAGGTTATCCGCTCAATCTGGAAACTACAGTAACCGCAGGGATAATAAGTGCAAAAGCTCGTAGCCTTGGATTGAATAAAGATCGTAATGGTAATTCCAACGGTGCAGTAGAAAGCTTCTTACAAACAGATGCTGCTGTAAACCCTGGTAATAGTGGTGGTGCGCTCATAAGTACAGATGGTAAACTCATTGGGATAAACTCTGCTATAGCAAGTGGAACGGGGTACTACTCCGGTTATTCTTATGCAATACCAGTAAACATAGCTAAGAAAGTGGTAGATGATTTAATAAGATATGGAACGGTGCAGCGTGCATACTTAGGTGTAAGTTATGTGCCGGCAAGCGATCTTACTGCCGCAGAGAAAAAAGCAAATAACATCCCACTAAATGCGTACGGTATTTGGGTAAGCGATGTGCCTAAGAATGGCGGTGCTTATGAAGGTGGCATTCAAAAAGGAGATATCATAAAAAGTATAGCTGGAGTGCCCGTAACTACAGGGGCTCTTCTTAACGAAGTTATAAGCAGATATAAGCCGGGAGATAAGGTGAAAATAGGATATTCCCGCGAAGGGAAGGACTACGAAGTAGTTGTAAATCTTAAAAATGTAAGTGGGACCTATGACATTGTAAAAAGTAAAAGTGCAATAGAAAAGCTCGGTGGCGAATTTCTTACTCTGGACTCTCGCACGGCTACTAATTATGGAGTAGAAGGCGGTGTAATCTTAAAGAAAATAGGCGCAGCTGGAGCTTTACAACAACAAACAAACATAAGGGAGAACTTTGTAATCCTAAAAGTAAATGACAAGTCAGTTCTAAAAGTAGAAGACTTATTAGAAGCAATAGAAAAAAGTAAAAAATTAACGTTTACTGGGTTTTTCCCGGGATATGATGGGTTGTATGATTACCAGGTAGATTTGGGAGATTAGGACGTAATATGTAGGTACCATAAAAGAACCGCCTCAGTAATGAAGCGGTTTTTTTGTAAGTCTGTCTTTCTTGTAATTTGCCTGAGTTGTAGCGCTGTCAGTCTTCTCAACGGGGAAATTAGAGAATAACTGTGATCATTGTTTTGACAATCAAGTCATAACGAAGCCTTACATAGCATCATAATCTAATCCAAGCAAAAAAATCTAGGCTCTCCATATTCAAACTTTCAAACTAATTAATCACCTTATTAATCACCTTGCCCCTGGCGGGTTATTCTTCTTCATAAATTCTGTGTACATCGTTGCAAGATGTAAGAAAGTTCCCTTCCCTTCGCTAAGACCATGCGATCTGTTTGGGTAAGCCATAAACTGAAATTGCCTGTTGTATTTTACGAGCTCGTTTATAAGGTATTCTGCATTGCTGTAGTGAACATTATCATCGCCAGTACCATGCACATAGAGGAGGTTTCCTTGCAGCCCTTTTGCATAAGTAGCAGGCGACCCATTTACAAAGTCGTCTCTATTCTCTTGTGGTAAACCCATGTACCTTTCCTGATAAATATTGTCGTAGAACAATTGATTACCTACTGCGGCAATAGCCACCCCGGTTTTAAATATCTCCGGGTATCTAAACATTAAATGCAAAGTTGTTGAACCGCCGCCACTCCAGCCCCAAACTGCCACTCTTTCTTTATCAAAATAAGAATTTTCCAGTAGCTTTTTTGCTCCGTGCGCAATGTCTTTAATGTTTACTTCTCCTATTTTACGGTAAATACTTTTGCGCCAGGCAGCCCCTTTAAGCATAGGCGTACCACGGTTATCTATACTTACTTGTATGTATCCATCAGCAGCGATATCTCCATTATAGAGGAAATTATTATGATTGCCAAACTCATCCATTACGGTGCTGGCAGCTGGTTCTCCATACACATAAAAAATAGAAGGATACTTTTTCTTAGGGTCAAAATTTGCCGGCTTGTTTATCCATGCATCTAGTTCGATATTATCTACGGTTGTAATCTTTACATACTCCACATTACTTGGTACTGTCTTTATGTTTTTTTCTATACTGCTGCTCTTATCAAGTGGTTTATGAGTAGGCAAACTCACCCACTCCGTAAGCTGTGGAGTATTTCTGTTGCTAAAAGTATGTTTTGCTATTTTGCCACCGGGCGCCACTTCATATTTATGTACACCCACCTGATCCTTCTCTGTAAGCAGTTCTGGATTTGCATCCGGGCCATTTATTTTTACCCTGTACATATACTCTTGCGTAGGATTATAGGGTGAAGCAGTAAAATATACACTATTGTTCTTCTCATCTATTGATAATACTTCGCCTATATCATAATTGCCTTTTGTGAGTAACTCTACATTTTTTCCATCCCTACTTATTTTGTAAATATGACGCCAGCCGTCCTTCTCACTTACCCAGATAAAGTCTGCACCCTTATTTACCCAGTTCCATCCCACAGGATTATCTGTATTGAGGTCCACCCATGCTTTATCTCCCTCTGCCCAGAAAGTGTATGAACTGCCAGTGGCAGTATTAGCATATATGAGTCTGCTTTCTTGTTGCTTTCTATCTAGTTGTTGTATAATCAATTCACTTGGCCCACTCCATTCCATTCTTGTAAGGTAGTGCTGTGCGGGATCTCCTTCTATGTCCATAAATTTTGTATAGCCATTAGAGATATTTACCACCGCTATTTTTGCAGGAGAAGGCGCTTCACCCACTTTTGGATATTCTACGGGGATTATTTGGCTGTAACTAGAATCTATTGTATTGAGCATGTAATAATCTCTAATTTTTGTCGCATCTATTTGCCAGAAAGCAATCTGCTTGCTATCCTCGCTCCAGCGAAAACCATCCCGCTCATTAAATTCTTCTTCGTAGACCCAATCAAATGTCCCGTTTATCATTTTACGACTTCCATTACTGGTAAGTTTTTTTATGAGACCAGTCTGCAGGTTTTCTACAAATAGATTATGCTCACTTACATAGGCTACATAATTACCATCAGGAGAGAACTTTGCAAACATGAGCGACTGTGAAGGCAGATCGCGGCCCAGCTTTTTAAGCTTGCGACTACGCACATCAAGTACCCAATAATCTCCTCTGGTATTGTATCGCCACACCTTAGCAGTGTTTGTAAAGAACAAAACAGAACTATTGTCGCGGCTGTATTCGAAAGATTGCGGTTGCAAGACAGACATACCTGGTGGAGTAAGATCTTCGGCATTTATAAGCGTAGTCTCTTTGCCGCTTTTAGGATCTATCTGTACTACATTTCCTGCTTTATAGCTGATGTATCCCTCGCCATCTGGCGACCAGTTTACTTTTCCTCTTTGTGCAGTGGATGTGATAGCAATGGCTACCAAAAAGAGAACTGCCATGCCCAACCTCGTAAAAATTGCAAGTGGTTGTTTGTATCTTTTTGACAAAACTTCTGCGTGGTTTTCTTTTTTATGCAAACCGATAACTGTAGTGTAATTCATAAATTCTTTTATTAAATGTACTAAGTGTGGTAATTTCAAATTTAATCTGTAAATAAAATCCTTCTCAAATTTTTAGATAGGCTTAAAATTAAGCATTTACATACGTCATCCTAGCCGGTAAGAATAAAAAGAATGATAAATTTGCAAAGTAGAAATCACAAGCACTATTAAGCTTGCGTGGAAAAATGAAAAAATGGCAAAGACAGATGATAAACTAAGGATAGATAAATATTTGTGGTGTATCCGAGTTTTTAAAACCCGTTCGCAGGCAACTGATGCTTGTGCAAAAGGGAAAGTAAAAAGCGGAGAAACAAATGTGAAAGCCAGCAAGCCGGTAGCTGTGGGCGATGAATATGTAATAAAAACATCTGCCCGTAAGTGGGTAATAAAAGTGACGGAGCTGTTGCATAATAGGGTTCAATTTTCTGAAGCCATAAAATACTATTCTGATCATACAGCACCAGAGGAAGTAGAAAGACTACAATTTCAGGCAACCGCTTTTCATACCGGTAAGCGACAAAGCAAAATAGGTAGACCTACAAAAAAACAGAAGAGAGATATAGATGAGTTTACAGGTGGCTGAGACTTCTTGCCCACAGCCAGAAAATAGTAATCCTTAATTTTATGCGAAGAAAATGACGTGAGGTGGCGAGTTATCTGAAGAAAATAAAAAATACAATTTGCAAATAGATATCATAACCTTATTACCGGCACTACTAGAGAGTCCCTTCAGTCATTCTATAATGAAGAGGGCACAAGAGAAAGGCTTGCTTACTGTAAATGTAATAGACCTGCGTGCACATACTACCTATGCCCGAGGCCAGGTAGATGCTTACCCGTACGGCGGTGGTGCAGGAATGGTAATGATGGTAGAACCGCTGGTAAATGCTATAGAAGCCTTACAAAAAAACACAACCTACGATGAGGTTATTTATCTCACACCAGATGGGGTGCAGCTAAACCAGGGTATGGCCAATGCCTTATCGCTTAAGAAAAACATTCTCATAATCTGCGGACACTATAAGGGAATAGACGAAAGGGTAAGAACACATTTTGTTACCAAAGAAATCTCAATAGGCGACTATGTCATAAGCGGTGGGGAACTAGCAGCTGCGGTTCTTACAGATGCTATCGGTCGCTTGCTACCAGGGGTAATAGGAGACGAAACCAGTGCCCTCACAGATAGCTACCAGGATAACCTACTGGCGCCACCTGTGTATACCCGACCAGAAAAATTTAGAGACTGGGTAGTACCAGAAGTGCTCATGAGTGGTAATCATAAACTTATTGATGAATGGAGGCATGAACAGGCAGTGGAGCGAACAAAGGAAAGAAGACCGGATCTTTTAGAAGGAGAATAAGATTTTTGATTATGATTTCATACGAGTAGAGATTTCTATGAATCAGTAGTTTATTTTGCAACAGGATAGGAAAGTCAAAGAGGAATATGATAGCACGAAAAATACAGGGAAATATATTAGATATAAAGGCGAAGAAAATTTTCTTTGGTGAGATTACTTTTAATGGAAAAATAATTTCAATCCAGGAAACAGGTGAGGAAACAAAAGACCAACCCTACATCCTACCTGGATTTATAGACAGCCACATACATATAGAAAGCAGTATGCTCGTACCATCTGAGTTTGCCCGCCTTGCTGTGGTACATGGCACAGTGGCTACTATAAGCGACCCGCACGAGATAGCCAATGTGTGCGGCGTACCTGGCGTGCAGTACATGATAGACAATAGTCTTACGGTTCCCTTTAAATTTCATTTTGGGGCGCCTAGCTGTGTGCCGGCTACTACTTTTGAAACCGCAGGAGCAATCTTAGATGCCGTAGACGTAGATAAACTTTTAGCTTCCCCTCATATTTATTACCTGAGTGAAGTGATGAACTTCCCTGGTGTGCTACACGGTGACGAAGACTTGCTGGCAAAAATAGCAGCCGCTAAAAAATATGGTAAACCAGTAGATGGCCATGCTCCAGGTTTAAGCGGAGAAGATGCCATTAAATACATTAATGCTGGCATTACAACAGACCACGAATGCTTTACGGCAGAAGAAGCTTTGTACAAACTGAAGCATGGAATGAAAATACTCATAAGAGAAGGCAGTGCCGCAAAAAACTTTGAGGCGCTTATTCCTTTACTTGATGAGCATTACGAAAACATGATGTTCTGCAGCGATGATATGCACCCGGATAGCCTGGTGGCTGGGCATATTAACCTTGTAGTACGAAGAGCAATTGCTGCGGGAAATGACCTCTATAAAGTTTTGCAGGTTGCCTGTATAAATCCTGTAGAGCATTATAAAATGCGCTGCGGTTTGCTGCAGGAAAATGATGCTGCAGATTTTATCATAGTTAATGATTTAAAATATTTTAATGTCTTTAAGACTTTTATAGATGGGGAGTTGGTGTGTGAAAACGGAAAGTCGCTTTTACAAGCCAATAAAGCAGAGACGATCAATAATTTCAGCTGTGATAAAAAGACTCCGGAAGATTTCATCTGGAAGAAGAAAGGAGGAAAAGAATACTTCGCTATTGAAGCGCTGGATGGGCAGTTAATCACTAACAAAATTTCCTGCGTTCCTAAAGTTATGGACGGAAATATTGTTTCAGATGCAAATAATGATCTGCTCAAAATTGTGGTTGTAAATCGCTACAATAACGCCAAGGTTGCCTTTGGACTCATTAAGAATTTTGGACTTACCCATGGTGCCATAGCAAGTACGGTAGCACACGACAGCCATAACATTATTGCAGTAGGGGTAAGTGATATAGAAATGTGCAAGGCTATAAATGCACTCATAGAATGCACAGGTGGCGTTGCAGCAACCGATAGAGATAACCTTAAACTTTTGCCGCTGCCGGTCGCCGGCCTCATGACTAACGAAGATGGATATGAAGCAGCCCGAAAATATGAGGCCATAGATAAATTTACCAAAGAAATTCTCGGCAGCAGCTTAGCAGCACCTTTTATGACCTTATCATTTATGGCTTTGCTGGTAATCCCTCATTTAAAACTGAGTGATAAAGGCTTGTTTGATGGGGATGGGTTTTGTTTAATTTAATATTTATAACCTACTCCACCCCTTTTGCACCCATCACCTCTATCTGCAAGCTATCTATTCCTTTGTGAGCATAGATTTTAGTTTTAAATTTTACACTACCGCCCGGCGATATTTTTTCATAGACCGTTTCCACATTTTCTTCGAGTAGTGCGCCAGTCTTGCTATAGAATTTCATTTTGAGTTCTACATCCTGAAATTCCGCCATTTTAGCTCTATTGTAGATTATTCCGTTTACAACAGTTTTCCCCAGAAGATTCTTTTTCTCCTTGCCTGTTACAGAAATAAACTGGGTTGGATTCTTCAATTCTACCTCTTTTATATTTTGCGTTTGCTCCTTGTAATTGTTTTCATCACTCACATTATATTGATTATTACTGTCACAAGCAGTAAAAATTGTAAGAAGCAATATATATAATACCGGTATTTTTCTCATGTCGTTTTTTTAGGATTGTTTCCCTCCTCTGGCAATAAAGCCTTTTGTAAATGTAGAGAAACTGTAGTATTTAATTTAAATTTGCTGCTTCCGGAAAAAAATTTTTACAAATAATAACACATAACCGTTTGCAAAACAAGAAGCAGGTACACGATTTTAGCAAATCTCATTCTCTTATAAGTAACTGGGTTGCAGAGCTCAGAGATACTTCTGTACAAGGCGACAGAATGCGATTTAGAAGAAACCTGGAACGCATTGCAGAAATAATAGGATATGAAATAAGTAAGGTACTGCCCACAGAATTAAGAGAAGTAACCACTCCCATGGGCACGGCGACCTGCCACATGTTGGCAGAGCAACCAGTTTTGGCTACAATACTCCGTGCGGGATTGGGAATGCACAACGGCCTGCTTAGTTATTTTGATGGTGCAGACAATGCTTTTCTGAGTGCCTACAGAAAACACCACAAAGACGGTAGTTTTGAAATAAGGCTGCAATATATGAGCTGCCCGGCAATAGAAGATCGTATTATTATCATTAGCGACCCCATGTTAGCTACTGGTGCCTCCCTAGTAAAATCTATTCAATATCTGAGAAATGAGGGCAATTACAAGGATCTTCATATTGTGTGCGCTATTGCCTGCACCGTAGGAATAGAGCTTGTGCAAAAGGAAGTACCAGAGGCTACTATATGGTGCGGTGCAATAGATGAAGAGCTTACTGCTAAGGGATACATTGTTCCCGGGCTGGGAGATGCTGGCGATCTTGCCTACGGTGAAAAGATGCAGAGTTGAAATACAATTTAAGGGAATGCTTGAATGATAAAATAAATTAACTAAATCATAAAATGATGGCTACTGGCTATTATTATGCAGCGTTATTAGCCATTTTCTTATCTTTAGTCTTTACTACTACATTATAAATGAAAAGTTTTCTCCTCTCTATTCTATTTTCAGGAATTGTATTGTGTGCTTCTGCGCAAGATCCACATTTTTCGCAGTTCTTTTCTTCGCCGCTTACACTCAATCCTGCATTTACAGGTAAATTTGATGGTACCTGGCGCTTAGCTGCTAATCATCGTGACCAGTGGCCCAGCATTCCTAAGGCTTATGTGACCACTAGTGCCAGCGTAGATTTTAGTATTCTCAAAAATAAAATTCCAGAGACGGACGTATTTGGCGTAGGTATTTCTGGCTTGAGCGATCAGAGTGCAAGCAATGCCTTACAGCTAAACTATGGTTCTGTAAGCGTAAGCTATCATAAAGCATTGGATGAAGATGGCTATAATACTATTGGCGGCGGTTTCCAAGGCACTTATAGCAGTATGAATCTTGACGTAAGTAAGCTTACTTTTGAAGACGAACTGCGGCAAAATGGTTTTGCACAAGGAACGTCTGCAGATATTCCTATCATACAAGCTAGTGGTACAAATCAGCAATATTTTGATATGAATGCCGGCTTATTATTTTCTGGTAGCACAGATGGATATAATAATTACTACATAGGTACATCGGTTTATCATGTAAACAGGCCCAAGGTAAACTACACCGATAAGACATGGGATCTTAAACCCCGTGTAACAGTGCATGGTGGTGGTACATTTCCTGTATCTGATGTTGTAGCTATAAGCGGCTCAGTAATACACCAGATTCAAAATAAAGCCAGCGAAACTACGCTCGGTGCTGCAGCTGCCCTGCTTGCAAATGATGACTATGATAATCCTACTAATCTTTATGTTGGTTCATGGTTTAGATTAAAAGATGCAATCATCCCTTATGTAGGTTTAGAGTTTAATGGTCTACGCATTGGTTTTAGCTATGACGTAAATATTAGCAATCTGAAAGCTGCTACCGGCAGCCGCGGTGGATCTGAGTTTTCACTTATCTACATTCATCGTCCAAATGGAGCTAAAGGTATTCCTTGTCCGAGGTTCTAAGTCATTCCAGAAATTAAGAAGAGGAAAGAGAGTTTCTCCCGCTGCGACCTCCTCGGGATAAGTTTATAAAGCAACTCAGCGGTAGGCTACACTAAACGCATTTCATGTATTCCTCCTAGGCATCGCGTGATATATCTTAATTTATCTCCTTATGATTTTAATAAGTTACCAACCTTTCTTACAGTCTTTGTAAATTTTATCTGGCTTACCAAAGATTGACAACCCTTGCGACAATATTATATGTACCCGCAGACAACAAGTAAATGTATCGTAAAAAATTAGTTTATATCTTTAGCCCACTTCAAACAAATTGCAAAATTCAATTTACAATTTGCATTTATTTGCAACTCCCGATAATTAGATAGATGCTTAAAGAACTTATCATTGCCTTCCAATCCTACTTTGCAGCGCATAAATTTATTGTAAAGCACAGGCTGTGGAAGTGGATTCTTATTCCTGGAATTATATACGCTATACTTTTTGCCACAGGTATGTATTTCTTTTGGGTCTACAGCAATGAATTTATCACTTATATTTTTCAACAGACGGGTCTTGCCGCCTGGCTGGATACCATGAAGGATGGGTTGCTTAACTTGTTAGTGATCGTTGCTCAAATTATCATTATGTCTATTGGCTTATCCTTTTTCTTTTCCTTCTTTAAATACGCCTTTCTCGTGGTAGGGTCGCCCATCTTTGCCTACTTAAGTGAGAAGACAGATAGCATGAAAACAGGTAAAAATTTCCCATTTAGTTTCTCCCGGTTGCTTGCAGACGCCAAGCGAGGAATAGCCATAGCCGCAAGAAATCTTCTTTGGCAAACAACTTATCTAATTGCCATCCTGGCACTATCATTCGTACCCGTAATAGGGTGGGTAGCACCGCTTATCGCCTTTATGGTGGAGTGCTACTACTTTGGTTTTAGTATGCTAGACTATAGTGCAGAGCGCAAGGAATTATCAGTACAGGAAAGCATACAATATATCTCTACCCACCGCGGACTAGCAGTAGGAAACGGAATGCTCTTTTATGGAATGCACTTTATTCCCGTGCTAGGGTGGATCCTCGCTCCCAGCTATGCTGTTGTAGCTGCAACTATAAGTGTCATTGATAAAGAAAATATGGTATAATGGCTACAGTTTATTTAATACCATCCTTGCTGGCCGAGGGCGCCATTGAGGTACTACCAGCTCAGATTCTATCCGTTATAAAAAAGTGCGAGGTCATCTTTGCAGAACAGGAACGCACCACCAGGCGATTTTTCAAAGCGCTTGATCGCTCTATCGAAATAGAAAACTATGAATGGTTTACAATTTCAAAAAATGATGATACGCAGATGCAGCTGCAAGACTTCAGACAAAAAATAAAAGAAAATAAAATTATAGGGATAGTGAGTGAGGCGGGTTGCCCTGGAGTAGCAGATCCCGGCCAGTTGCTGGTAGCCATAGCGCAGCAAGCGGGTGCTAAGGTGATACCACTCGTAGGACCAAGCTCTATATTACTGGCACTAATGGCCAGCGGGCTCAATGGACAAAGTTTTGAATTTACAGGATACCTGCCTATAGACAATGCTGCCAGAAAAAGATCCTTAAAAATGCTGGAGACACAAACTTTGCAAACGGGATGCACAAAAATATTTATAGAAACGCCTTTTCGCAATATGCAACTATTGCAGTCTATAGCAGACCACTGCAGCCCAAATCTTCTTTTATGCATTGCTTATGACCTTACAGCCTCCACAGAAAGTGTTGTTACTAAAACTGTAAAAGAATGGAAAAATAATTTTCCACAAATACATAAGAAGCCTGCTATTTTTTTACTGGGTATCGGGGAAGAAAGGAACATTGCGTTCTAGCTCTTCATAGCCATCAATGATGTATTCACTTTCGCCTCTCCAGGGAAGCGTTCCCTTTTTCTGCTGATAATGCAGCTTTACTTTTTGCCCTTCAAAATTCATAAGGTCTTTAGCAATGCTATCATTAGTGACTGAAAATAAAAATTTCTCTGAGGATATGGCAAAATCACTAGGCGTATTAGCTCCAATCATAATAAGCTCACCTTCATATGTTTTCATAATATTTCCCTTGTGAGAAAGCTTCTGCAATATTCCAGTGCGGTATCCATCGCTGTATGTATAAAAGTACTTCCACCAAATGAAACCGCTACCAAGTATTAATATTATAAGCATTGATTTAATAAAAAAACCGGTGAAAGAACGTCTCCGCTTCGGCTTTTCTGGCTCTACCGGCATTTGTTCTATTTCCTTAAAATCTTCCATGTTTTAATTTAAACTGTGCAATAATGCACAAATGTTTGTTCTACCTATAATTAATTAATCCTTCAAAGATAAAGTGAAGAAATTACAAATTTGCATTGTGCTGTTGAAATTTCTATGGCAGACCATACTCGCAAACTAACCAAAGTAAGGCAGTCATATTTACTGTGCTCAGATCAAGCTCCCGCTTACTCACTGCTTCAAAAACGTCTGTTTCTGCGTGGTGTAAATCAAAATAACGTTGACTGTCTGGCTCCACTCCTACCAACGTAGTACCCAAGACAGCCAGTGGTCCTATGTCTGAGCCGCCACCGCCTTTATGCATTTCATAAATACCATAGTCATAAAATAATGGTAGCCATGATTGTAATTTTTTAAACTGCGTTTCTCCTTTAGCACCTATAGAAAAACTTCTAGGCGTAAAACCCCCTGCGTCACTTTCCATAGCAAATATGTGGTTCTCGTGCTTTGTTTTTGCGCTGTCAAAATATGCTTTAGCACCGCCGCCTCCATTCTCTTCATTCATGAACATAACTGCTCTTATCGTTCTTTTTGGCTGTAAGCCCAAAGCTGTAAATGCCCTTATTACCTCTATACTTTGCACGCAACCCGTGCCGTCATCGTGCGCACCTTCGGCAAGATCCCAACTGTCCAGGTGACCACCTACGGTTATGATTTCGCCAGGATAAACTGTCCCAATTTTTTCTCCTATTACATTGTAGCTCAGTACATCGGGATACATTTTACAGTGTGTTTCATAGCTCACTTTCATATTAGGCTGGTGCTTCAACTCCTTACTTAACCACTCAGCATCTGCAGTACTTATAGCTACGGCAGATAATTTTGGAAGGGAATCATTATAAACCGTAGCACCAGTATGTGGGTGATCGTCTACATTGCTGGCAAGAGAACGAACAATAACGCCCACTGCACCATATCGAGCTGCTTCCGCGGGCCCTTTTCTACGCCCTGCGCCATTTGCACCATAAGCCTCAAATGTGCGAATGAAAGTAGGATCCATTTTTATATTAAAAAACACAATTCTACCTGCCACATTCTTCTTTCCCAGTTTCACAAGTTCTTCCATATTCCTAACTTCCACTACTTGAGCAGTTACCCCACCTGCTTTTGTGGCTACAGTATTTCCTATGGCAGTCACTTTGAGACTTCGATTGGATTTACCAACTTGCGCATATGCTCTTTCTGGCTTGCCTCTTTCCCAATGGGTAACCATGGCAGGCTGCAGGTACACAGTGTCCGCACCGGCATTTCTAAGCATCTGTGCTGTAGCTAATACTGCCTTATGCGCACCTTCAGAGCCACTAAGACGGGGACCCACATCTTTACAAAGCACCCGTAGATTACTATATGCATTACTATTTCTCAATATCTCGTTGGCAATCTTTCTTATCTGCACAGAGTCTTGCTGCTGCGCCTTCGCAAAAAAGGTACAAAAAATAAAAGCAGTAAAGAGGATAATTTTATTCATAAATGAAACAATAATTTTTTTTAGAAAAAACATTTTTTTGCCTTGCTTTGTTACGTGGAGTACTGTACAATTCACTAGCGGGCAAACATAACAAAATATCCTTTAGCGTAAATATTTTGGCTCATTAAATAGCTAAATTGCAGGTATTACAATTACGAAAAAGCTTTTCTATATGAATATTGCAATAGTGTGTTATCCTACATTTGGTGGCAGTGGCGTTTTGGCCACAGAATTAGGGAAAGCGCTTGCAGAGAAGGGGCATAATATCCATTTCATTACTTACCAGCAGCCGGTAAGACTTGTAGGATTTCATGCTAATATATTTTATCATGAAGTAAGGGTGCCTACTTACCCTCTATTTGATTTTCCACCATACGAGACGGCACTTTCCAGTACGATGGTAGATGTAATAAAGAACAATAATGTAGACTTGCTGCATGTGCACTATGCTATTCCTCATGCTTCGGCAGCTTATATGGCCAAGAAAATATTGGAAAAAGAGAATTTGCAAATACCAGTAATTACTACCTTACATGGTACGGATATTACGCTGGTAGGGCGAGATAAAACTTATAGTCCTGTAGTCACATTTAGTATGGAAGAAAGTGATGCCCTCACTGCCGTAAGTAATAACCTGCGAGAAGAAACCTACAAAAATTTTGACATTAAAAAAGAAATTCATGTCATTTATAATTTTGTAGACGTAAACCGTTTTAATAAAAAACCGGTGGATGCATTTAAAAAACTAATTGCTCCTAACGGAGAAAAGATTATTATACATGCTTCTAATTTTAGAAAAGTGAAACGGGTAGATGATGTGGTAAAAACATTTAAACTTATAACTGAAAAACTGCCTGCAAAATTATTGCTTTTAGGAGATGGACCAGAGCGACCGCACATAGAGGAAATGGCAAGAGGTTGTTCGAATGCAGACAATATTAAGTTTCTTGGAAAGCAGGAACAGATAGAAGACATACTGCCTATAGGCGATTTATTTCTACTTACAAGCGACTATGAGAGCTTTGGTCTTGCAGCTCTGGAAGCTATGGCAGCAGAAGTACCAGTTGTAAGTACCAATGCCGGTGGACTTCCGGAAATAAATATTGATGGCTTCTGTGGCTATATGAGTGATATTGGAGATGTAAAAGACATGGCCAGAAAATCAATTATGATTCTTAAAGACGAAAAAACGCATGCCCGTTTTAAGAAAAATGCACTGGAGCAGGCAAAGAAATTCGATATAGTAAACGTCGTTCCTTTATACGAGGAGCTATACAGCAGCTTGCTTAAAGATATGCCAGTCATTAAATAACACGCTAAAACTCTTCCCAGTTAGAATGCCTTCTCTGCAAAATAGCGTCAGGAATATTTCTACTTTTTTCTTAACCAGGTCTCTGGATCAAAATTGCTTTTCTCGTTACTCATGTAAAAATCTACAGCCCCTATTCCATCAAGATTACCAGCTACACTACCCAGCTGCTGACCAGTGCGTACATTATCCCCCACTTTTACTTTTATGCCGGTAATATTACTGTAGGTCGTAAAGTACTTTCCATGCTGTATTACCACCATCCCCATAAGCTCATCTACAGATTGCGCTACTAGAACTTCACCATCAAAAATGGACTTTACGGGCGTTCCTATATTGGAAGCAATGGTAACGCAGGCTAGCTGGAGGTCTGGCGTTCCTGGTAATCGATTAAGCCCGTAATGCATAAGCGGGTAACCGTTATCTACCGGCCATGGGAGGCTTCCGCGGTTTCGCTCAAAGTTAGCATTGAGGCTAATATTATCTTCATTAAGCAATTCACTGCTCCGCTTAGGCGCTGCCGGCATTTCCTTTTTTGGTTCTACTACTGCTTTCACCACTTCCTTCTTAGGTTCTACAATAGGTGCTGTAGCAGCAGGAATAGATGTATTAGTATTTGCAGTAGCTTCTGCAGCTTTTTTGGCGGCAGCAATTCGGGCATCATCTTCTTTCTTACGTGCAGCGGCCTCACTGGCAGCTATTTTAGCAAGTCTTTGCTCTTCTATTTTTCGTAGTCGGGCTTCTTCTGCAGCCTTTGCTAACGCTTCTTTTCTGGCATCTGCGATTGCTTTCTTGATGGCTGCTGCTATGACGTTATCTACTTTTTTTAATTGCTTTTGCTTAGCAGAAATTTGTCCGGTTAATTGACCTCCTTGCTTTTTGAGCTCTGCAAGAACTTTATCCTGTTCTGCCTGCTGTGCCGCTAACACATCCTTTTCTTGGCTTTGTGTGCGTAATGTTATAGTCTTACTTTCCTTTGCACCCTGTAGTTGTCCTACCTTTCGTTTTCGCAAATCTTGAGTTTTCAAAATATTTTCGCCTTGTGCTTCCCTATAGCTTCTATAACTTTTGAGATAAGCTACCCGCTTAATGGCATCATTAAAATTATCAGCAGAAAAAATAAAATTGAGGAAGTCATAATTACTCCTGTTCTTATATGCATAGACCATACTTTTTGCATATTCTTTCTTTAGAGTATCAAGCAAACGATCATACTTATTTATATCCTTTTGGATAGTGTACGCGTTGTTATTAAGTACTGTTACATCTTTATTTAGATTTGTTACGATTTTATTTTGCAGGTCTACTTTATTAGTAATGAGTCTCCATTGCAAAAGGTTTTTGCTGGTTTGCTCCTTGTTTGCACTTAGTAATTTTTCAGTTTGCTGGATCTCTTTTCGTAATTCCAGCCTTTGTCTCTCTAGCTCTTCCCTCGTTTGTGCTTCCACACTTTGGCAAATACAGGTAAATGCAATCACACAATACAATATCCTCTTCGTCATAAATTTTGTTTAGTTATACGGCTGTAACTTATAATCGATTTCAATAAAATAACGACTATTTCTCCTCATAATTTTTCGCCACCGGGAAATTGAGGTTTAATTCTTTGTTAAACTCGATTTGAGAAAATTTTAAATTTGCTCTTATCACTTCTGCGCCAAAAATACTTATATCTCTTAGTGTAGAAAAATTTTGCTGATCGGTTTTTTCATACCCATCATATTTCAGGTTTGCACGCAATAAATTTCCAGCAACAATAGACTCATGATTAGCGGCAGAAAAAAGCTTAGTAGACCCCAGCAATGTGAGTAAGGTTCTAAACTGAATACTTTCATCTTTTACTAATAAGCTATCGCCTTGTATAAAATAATCTGCGGCTTGAAGATCTACAAAAACCGGGTTTCCTATAATGTACTCCTGTATGCTTTGTAGCGAAAAAGGCAAACCCGTTATTTCTTCCAGGAAATCAATATCGCGGTATAAAACTTCCTTCTGCAGTTTATTTAAAAGAATTACACTATCCTTGGTTATAAGTATTCTGTACACTTCTACATTAAGCAAAGTAGCAGTGAGCGACACCCACACGGCGCTATCTTTTATCATACGCAAAGTGGCTGTAACGTCTGTATTAGCTTTATCATTTTGCTTAGATACGATCTTTATTTTCGCAGAAAATGATTGATAATCTAACAGATCATTGATCACAATTTTTTGCAGGCTATCTACAAGCTTATCACCAGTGGCTATGTTGCTACTATCTACAACCTGCACAATATCTATAGGCGCAGATACGGGCGTGCGCTTAGTGGCACAACAGCCCGCAAGTATAATTATTGCCGCTATTCCTATTATAATATTTATAATCTCTAACTTCTGCCTTCTCATGTTCTATTTTGTACCAGTGTGTCCAAATCCTCCATGCCCTCTCTCTGTTTCTTCCAATTCATTTTGTTCTTGCCAATGAATTCTCTCCACTTTAGCAGCAACCATTTGGGCTATCCTATCTCCGTTTTTTATAACAAAATCTTCTTGACCCAGATTTATAAGAAGCACTTTTAATTCTCCTCTATAATCACTGTCTATAGTGCCGGGAGAGTTTAAACAGGTAATGCCATGCTTTACCGCAAGGCCGCTACGTGGTCGCATTTGCAGTTCATACCCCTCTGGTATAGCCACAAATAGGCCAGTGGGAATAAGTGCTCTTGCTCCTACGGATAAGATAAATTCCTCCGTGACAAAAGCCCGTATATCTACGCCAGCAGAGCCTGCAGTAGCGTAGGAGGGACAGTCGTGAGGAGAAGTATTTTTAATATTTACGATCATCTGCTTATTTATTTACTTATCACTTGTAATTCTATATTACTACATCATAAGGTTTCATAACGGAATTTACACTTCTGCATTGCCTTGCAATAATACTGTTGCGTATGCATATAATCCCTCTTCCCTACCCGCAAAACCCATCTTCTCTGTGGTGGTTGCTTTTATAGATACGTCTTCTGGTAAGATGCTTAATCGGTCAGCTATAACCTTCTGCATCTCCGCAGCGTATTTCATTATCTTAGGTTCTTCAAGGCAGAGGGTACTGTCTACGTTTACGATATGATAATTATTTTCCCGTACAAGAGCGTAGGTTTTCTCCAACAAAATTTTGCTGTCTATATCCTTATAGGTGGAATCCGTATTAGGAAAATGCTTACCTATATCTCCCAGTGCAAGCGCACCTAGCAGCGCATCGCAGATTGCGTGTAGCAATACATCTGCGTCACTATGTCCACTGGCTCCTTTAATATGAGGAATAAGCACTCCGCCTATATACAATGGTCTCCCTATTACTAGTTGATGAAAATCTACCCCAAACCCTATTCTTAATTTCATAAAATATGTCGTTCTATATTTTTAATACAAGTAGTTAAAACCCTCCATCTTTTATTTTCATTAGTTGCAAACTTATTGCAATTCATGCATAATACTCCTAACTTTTGTTTAGCAGATATAGAGAAAGAATCTAGAGGTTTTTTACCAACAACTCCACTCTATTATCCTACATCTAAAGAAATTATTAATTCATCGGCAAAAATCGATTTGAGATAAGCTTAAACTAAAAAAGCGCTTCCAGAATATGGAAGCGCTTTTTTAAAATATATTCACTATTAAACTCAATTACCTGAGAATACCAGGCTAAAGCGTAGTGTATTTGAAAGGGGGTTACGATTAACACCGCTACCGTTTGGCAATATGTAAGCAAAGTTAAAACCTATGCTCTCATACATTAGACCTGCACCTACAGTTACATACTGACGATCACCTTTAAGTGGACTCTCGTAGAAGTATCCTGCTCTGAAAGAGAACTGATTTTTGTAAGTGTACTCAGCACCTATAGAAGCAGTGATTTCTTTAAATTCTGAATCGCCACTTGCTTTAGAATCGCTAAAAGAATCGAACCAGCTGCTTACTACACCTTTGTTTCTGTAGTCTGCAATACCAGCAGAGTCACCAGCTTGTGGAGGAGTAGGAACAAGAAGTTTGTTAAGATCTACAGCAAAAGTTAATTTGTTGTCAGCGTTTACAACTTTAGTATATGCAGCACCAAGTCCTAGGTTTGCAGGGATAAAGTCTTTCTGAGTATCATCGCTTGTGTACCCGATCTTCGCACCAAGGTTACTTAGAGTAACACCGTAGTTAAGACCGCTACCATCAGCTTTAGCTCCATTATGGAAGTAGTGAAGATCTCCAGCTACAGAAGAACCTTTCTTATAAGTAGTACCATTTACAGTTCCACCGGCAAGATCAGAACTTATATACTTAATACCCACACCAAGACCTGACTTATCGCCAAGCTTACGAGAGTATCCCGCACCTATTGAGAATTCTCTTGGACGGAAAGTGTTAAGTTGATTACCATTTTGATCAGTAAACTGAATGTTACCCAGGCTGAAATATTTAAAATCCAGATTAATAGCATTCACGTCATCGAGCTTGTAGTAGCCGCCAACGTTAATAAGATTTACATCCTGCAGATCTAAGTCTCTCAGCCATGGAGTATAAGTAGCGGCAAGAGCATACTTCTTTTCAGCAAAAGTTGTTTTACCTAGATTCCAGAAACCAGAATTGGCATCAGCAGATGTTGCTATCCCTACATCACCCATACCGCCAGCGCGGGCATCAGGAGCGATTTTTAAAAATGGTACTGCAGTTGTTACTACACTAGGATTGTTTACACCCGTTTGGGCGTAAGTAGAATTTACGGTTGCACCTGCCAACAAGAAAATAAGGGCAGATAATTTAAATGTTGCTTTTTTCATGCGTTTCTATTTGTCTTGGTTAGGTAGACTTACCTCTATAAGCGATTAATTTTTTGGTTGATATAAAAGCGATATAGCTTTTGTTGATTGTAAAGATAATGATATTTATTAAAATCTTGTTAAAAGATTTTGATTATGTTCATATTTCTAAATATATCCACAC
>JBBKWE010000048.1:0-15825 GCA_037968795.1 Ferruginibacter sp. | reverse complement strand
TAATAAAAACGGATATTTGGAAAAAATAAATTAATTTTGCACTCTTTATGCGAATACTAAAAACATTTCTGGCACTTATTCTTTGTAGCTTTCTGGTTGTTGGCTGTTCTAAGTATAATAAAATTGAGAAGAGTAAGGATACTACTTATAAGCTGGCAAAAGCAGATGAGTACTATGCTAATAAAAAGTACCGTAAGGCGCAGCAGTTGTACGAAAGTTTATTCGCAGCTTACAAAGGTTCTGACAAATTTGAGGATTTGTATTACAAATGGGCTTACAGTTACTATTATCAAGGATTGTACGAGCAGGCAGAAGCCTACTTTAAGTCATTCCTTGAAACTTTCCCAAATAGTAAGCGTGCAGAGGAAATAGACTATATGAAAGCTTATAGCTACTATAAGCAGAGTCCGAAGTTGGAACTGGAGCAGACTAATACTATAAAGGCAATGAATATGATGAAGATATTCATTAGTAATCATCCTAAGTCTGAGCGGATAGCGGAAGCTACTTCTATAATAGATGAAAGCAGGCAAAAGCTGGAAATGAAAGATTACAGAGCGGCGCAGCTTTATTATAACCTGAAGCATTACAGGGCATCTGCCATAGCTTTTGCAGATATCACCAATAGCTTTCCCGAAAGTGTGCGTGGAGATGAGTATATGCTTATGGTAGTAAAATCTTACTACAAATTTGCTAAACTTAGTATCAACACAAAGCAGGAAGAGCGCTACCAGCAAGCAATAGATGAGTTTGAGAATTTTAGAGATCGATATCCCGATAGCAAATTACTAGCACAGGCAGAAGAATATAAAAATTTGAGTATTAATCACATTAAAGACATAAAGGAATATGAGCAAATCACATCGTCAGCTAAGCGCTAATACAAGTAGTGTAGTAGAGCCAAAGAAGTTATCTGACCTTAAAGACAAGACCGGAAATTTGTATGAGTCCATAGCTATTATAGCAAAGCGTGCAAATCAGATCAATATTTCTATTAAGGAAGAATTGCATAATAAGTTGGAAGAGTTTGCTAGTCATACAGATAGCCTGGAGGAGATTCATGAGAACAAAGAGCAGATAGAGATATCTAAAGCTTACGAGCGTATGCCTAATCCTGCTATTTTAGCGACTACAGAGTTTCTGGAAGATAAAATATACTATCGCAGAAATGATGAAGATCTTTTTAGCTAATAAATGTATACTAAATGAGAGGGCTTGTCGTTAGATATTAACGAACCGGTTCGTTCTTAATAACTTACTTTTGAAAACGGTCTTTTTTTAAAAAAGAGGCCGTTTTTCTTTTTTATATGATAGAAGGTAAAAAAATTCTTATAGGGGTCACAGGTAGCATAGCGGCATACAAGTCAGTGTCACTAGTTAGGCTATTTGTGCAGGCAGGGGCTACTGTAAAGGTTATAATGACTGAGTCTGCTACAAACTTTGTAGCACCACTCAGTTTTAGTACACTCAGCAAAAACCCTGTTTATCTGAAGCTCATGGAAGGCGATACATGGAGTAACCATGTAGAACTTGGTAGATGGGCAGATCTGTTTATTATAGCACCGCTTTCCTGTAATACGCTGGCAAAAATGAGATGCGGCATTTGCGATAATATGTTGCTTGCAGTATACTTATCTGCAACCTGCCCTGTAGTAGTTGCGCCGGCTATGGACGAGGATATGTGGTTGCACCCGGCTACCAAGTACAATTTACAAGAGATACAAAATTTTGGAAATAAGATTATAGAAGTAAATACCGGAGAATTGGCGAGTGGACTGTTTGGGCCGGGAAGAATGGCTGAACCGCAGGAAATATTTGATTGGGCTTCAAATTTTCTCGATGGTCCGAAACCACTATCAGCAAAAAAAGTGCTTATCACCGCTGGTCCTACTCACGAACCCATTGATCCTGTGCGCTATATAGGAAATAGAAGTAGCGGGAAAATGGGAATAGCACTTGCAAGCCAATGCATAGACATGGGTGCAGAGGTTACACTCATCCTGGGGCCGAGCGCTGAATCTGTGCCTAGTGGCTGTAAGCTCATGAAAGTACAAACTGCCAGGGAAATGTATAATGCTGTTTTGAAAGAGTGGCCGGCATCTCAAATTGGTATTATGGCAGCAGCGGTGGCAGACTATAGCGTGCAGGATGTGGCAGCGCAAAAGATAAAAAAGGAGGGGGATACATTATCGTTGGAATTGGTGAAAACTTTAGATATTTTAGCTACTTTAGGTAGACAAAAACAAAGCGAACAGTTTCTGGTTGGCTTTGCTCTTGAAACTACTAATGAAGCAGAAAATGCTAAAGCTAAAATGGCCAATAAAAATGCTGACCTCATTGTTCTAAACTCCTTAAGAGAAACAGGTGCCGGCTTTGGACATGACAGTAATAAAATAACTATTTTTGAAAAGAACGGCTACGAAGAAACCTATGGGCTTAAGACTAAAACAGAAGTAGCTTGGGATATCGTAGATACGATCATAAAATTTTATAATGCTTAAAAAATTTTTCTTTTTATTCCTATATACTTTGTGCGTATATGATTCACAAGCGCAAGAACTTTTGTCACAGGTAACAGTTGTTACAAGCAGGGTAAATAATCAGGTGCCAAGAAGTACATTTGTAACCCTGGAAAAGGCTTTGAATAATTTTGTGAACAACAGAAAATGGACAAATGATAAGTTTGCTGCCAATGAAAGAATAAAAGCCAATTTTCTCCTCAATATAGAAAGCACCACCGAGCCTAATATATATTCCGGATTTCTTACTGTGCAGGCTGCAAGACCTATTTTCAATACAAGTTATTCATCTCCCATTATTAATTTTAAAGACGAGGCTGTATACTTCAAATACATAGAATTTCAACAGCTAGATTTTAATGAAAACAGAGTGACCGGTACCCAGCCATTACAGGATAATCTTACGGCTATCTTTGCTTACTATGTAAATGTTATTCTCGCCTTTGATTATGAATCATTTGCGCCAAAGGGAGGAATCCCTTATTTGCTGAAAGCACAGAATATTATAAATAATGCCCCAGACGGCAGAGGAATCACTGGTTGGAAGGCTTTTGATGGTTTGCGTAATCGGTACTGGCTTATAGAAAATATGCTCAATACCAAGTATGTCGTAATGCATGATGTTTATTATGATTATTACAGGAACGGGTTGGATCAGTTCTATGAAAAAGAAACAGAAGGAAGAGTCGCAGTCATGAAAGTGCTCGAAAAGTTAGAAACATTTAATACTGACAATCCGAATACGATGATAAACCAGTTCTTTTTTCAAGGAAAAGGATCTGAATTGTTGCGGATCTTTAGTAAAGCGCCTCCCGGTGATAAACAAAAAGCGCTGGCTATACTCACGAAGTATGATATTAATAATGCTGCTTTATATAGGGAGGGTTTAAAGTGAGCAAATTTCTATTTTTATTTTTTGCATCCTCTTTGCTGATATCCTGCGGAGAGAAAACGCCAAAAGATGTCTTACCACAAGATAAGATGGCCACTGTATTGCTTGATTATCTCAAGGTAGACAACTACGCTTTTGACCACCTCAAAAATGATAGCACGATAAACGATACAGTGGCGGCATTAAAAATGCAAAAAGCTGTTTTCGCAAAACACAAAGTTTCCAGGGAAGCATTTGAAAAAAGCATTAACTACTATGCGGATCACCCTAAAACACTGAATGTAATCTTAGATTCTGTTATTAACAGACAAATGAGAAAGGATACCACAAAGAAGCCCACCAAAGTATTGCCAGTGATTGATAATCTGTAGCTAGGATATTTTAATGTTACTCAGTGAATAAAATTGTAGTTTTTTTGGAGATATTTTGACTGCTCTTGCTGCAGCTAGAAGGAAGTAACTTAATCAAGGGCTGAACTAATTGCTGAGATATCATGCAGCTACATAAGCATGCTATAACCCAACTTTCTGATATTTATCACTTCAAATAGCTGCTCAAAAAACTTGAAAAGTTAATACATTTAAATATTATATCTTACCTGCCTACTTTTCAATTTTGTCAAAACCAGGGGGATAACAAAAAATCAAAAATTTAGTCATGAATAAAGTACTAAAAGATGCAGCTACCGCTACAGCTGACATTTCAGATGGGTCCACAATTATGCTAGGGGGCTTTGGACTTTGCGGTATTCCTGAGAACTGTATTGCTGCTTTGCAAGCAAGCGGTACAAAGGAGCTTACTTGCATTAGTAATAATGCAGGCGTAGATGACTTTGGCATAGGGTTGCTTTTACAAGGTAAACAGGTGAAAAAAATGATCTCCTCTTATGTAGGTGAGAATGAGGAATTTGAACGTCAACTTCTTAGTGGCGAGTTAGAAGTAGAACTGATACCACAGGGCACACTCGCTACAAGGTGCATGGCCGCGGGGTATGGTATGCCTGCCATTTTTACACCAGCGGGCGTAGGTACAGAAGTCGCAGAGGGAAAAGAAACACGCGATTTTGATGGTAAGACCTACTTGCTGGAATATGCTTTTGATGCAGATTTTGCACTTGTGAAAGCCTGGAAAGGCGATACCCACGGCAACCTCATTTTCAAGGACACTGCCAGAAACTTTAATCCACTTATGGCAATGGGAGGAAAAATTACAATTGCCGAAGTTGAAGAACTTGTGCCGGCGGGAGAATTGGATCCAAATCACATACACACACCTGGCATTTATGTACAAAGAATATTTGAAGGAAAAAATTATGAAAAGCGGATAGAGCAGAGAACGGTGCAGAAAACAGAACAATTAGTTTAAAAACTCTTTTCGTATTAAAAAAGTTAAAACATGGCTCTTACAAAACATGAAATAGCGCAAAGAATAGCGCAGGAATTACAGGAAGGATATTATGTAAACCTCGGAATTGGAATTCCGACACTCGTTGCAAATTACATTCCACAGGGCATGAATGTAGTGTTGCAGAGTGAAAATGGTTTGCTGGGAATGGGGCCTTTCCCAATAGAAGGTAAAGAAGATGCCGATCTTATAAATGCAGGAAAGCAGACAATTACCACGGTGCCAGGCTCCGCTTTTTTTGATAGCGCAATGAGTTTTGGTATGATAAGGTCGGGCAAGGTAGACCTTACAGTACTTGGGGCTATGGAGGTGAGTGAGAATGGGGACATCGCAAATTGGAAAATTCCCGGGAAAATGGTAAAAGGAATGGGAGGCGCAATGGATCTGGTGGCGAGTGCTCAGAATATTATTGTAGCGATGATGCATACAAACAGAGCTGGAGAAAGTAAGCTGTTACCACAATGCGCTCTGCCTCTTACAGGTCTGGGTTGTGTAAAACGGGTGGTTACAGAATTAGCGGTTTTATCTATACAGGACGGTGCTTTTCATTTACTAGAGCGGGCTCCCGGCGTAACGGTAGAGGAAATAAAAGAAAAAACAGCAGGTAAGCTTATTATAAAAGGAGAGATCCCCGAAATGGTTTTTGTTTAAAAAAATAGCCGGGTCTGTGCCCGGCTATTTTTTTATTTTAAATTTACGATTAGGAACCTGCTGGAGCAGCTGCTAATACCTCTTCAGTAACGCCATCTGCATATTTTTTAAAGTTTTCTACAAACTCTGTAGCGAGGGCTTTTGCTTTTGTATCATAAGTAGCTTCGTCGCTCCATGTGCTACGGGGATCCAATAGCGGTGCTGGTACTCCCGGGCAGGAAGTAGGCATTGCAAAACCAAAGATTCTATGGTTTTTGAATTCCACATCTTTCAGTTCGCCGTCAAGCGCTGCGGTAATCATTGCACGAGTATAAGGCAACTTCATGCGAGACCCCACACCATAAGGACCACCACTCCAGCCTGTGTTTATAAGCCAAATGTCTACCTTATGTTCTTTCATCTTCTTACCCAGCATCTCTGCATACTGTCCTGGATGAAGTGGCAGAAAAGGCGCACCAAAACAAGCGCTAAAAGTGCTTTTTGGTTCTGTAACTCCTGCCTCTGTGCCCGCTACCTTAGCTGTATACCCGCTTATAAACTGATACATCGCCTGGCCCGGGGTAAGCTTGCTTATAGGAGGCAGCACTCCGGAAGCATCTGCGGTAAGAAAGAAAATGTTTTTTGGAGTTTTACCTATTGAAGGGATCAATGCATTGCTCACAGAATATAGTGGATAACTCACTCTGGTATTCTCTGTAATCTCTTTACTGGCAAAATCTATTTCTTGTGTGCCTGGCTTAAAGGTTACATTCTCTACTAATGCGCCCGGCTTGATTGCACGAAAAATCTCTGGCTCTTTCTCTTCGCTCAGATCTATCGTCTTGGCATAGCAGCCACCTTCAAAATTAAAAACGCTGTCTTCTGTCCATCCATGCTCATCATCGCCTATTAAAAATCTCTCCGGGTCTGCACTCAGTGTGGTTTTACCTGTACCACTTAGTCCAAAGAAAATAGCGGTATCACCATCTTTTCCCATGTTAGCGCTACAATGCATACTTAGTACATTAGCCTTGTGTGGGAGTACAAAGTTGAGCATGGTAAAAATACCTTTCTTCATCTCGCCTGTATATCCTGTGCCACCTATAAGAATTGTCTTATGCGTAAAACTTATAATCGCAAAGTTGCTGGCCCGGGTACCATCAATCTCCGGATCTGCTAAAAAGCCTGGTGCTTGTATAATGTGCCAATGTGGAGTAAATCCCTCTAACTCTTCCTGCTCAGGCCTTATAAACATATTGTAGCAAAACAAATTACTCGCAGGGTCTTCGTTTATTACCCGTAGCGACAAACGATATTTTTCGTCTGCACAGGCATAACAGTCTCTAACCCATATCTCTTTCTCTGACAGATAATGGAGCATTTTCTCTTTTAAACTAAAGAAAAATTTCTCTTCTATTGGGATATTGAAGTTATTCCAGTTAACAGCATCACGGGTGATTTCATCTTTCACAGTAAACTTATCAAGAGGGGAACGGCCGGTAAATTTCCCGGTTTTAATAACTAAAGCACCCGTATTGTTAAGTACTCCGTCTCCGCGTTCAACGGCCTGGTCTGTAAGTTTTTTAGTGGATAACTGATAATTGACTTTGCAGGTTTTAGGTAAACCAAGCTCTTCCAGAGCACGCACGGGTGCACCGGGAATTGTAAGTAAAGACATAGCAAGCATCTTTTTTAATGAGGGTACAAAGGTAGGAGATAGGGTGGTCATGACCATTATAAATTGAATTTATTTGCGTGATTTTGCATTTTTTATTTTTTCTTATAAATCCCAGCACAAATGAAAAGGGGGGGCAAAACACCTTTTAAAGAATCTCATAAAGGTTTTTTTTATTGTTGGCAAAAAGAATCTGTGCGAAGAGAAGGGCCTTGTGGATACTTTCTATTATATCGTATATTGTGCCGCCATCATTAAAAGAATAGCTATAATTTTTAAAAAGTACAAGAATGAAGCATTTACCATTAGACAACAAAATTTTTATACAGAATAGAAAGCGTTTTGCTGATAAAATGGAGAAAGCAGGTATCGCTATTTTTAATAGTAACGACGAGCTTCCCAGCAATGGAGATGCTGTATATACTTTCAAGCAGAATAGTGATCTCTACTGGCTTACAGGTATTATGCAGGAAGATACTATGCTCGTGCTATATCCGGATAATATTGAAGCAAAGTATAAGGAAGTATTGGTTATAGTAAGGCCAAACGAGGAGAAGGAGAAGTGGGATGGTCATCGGCTTAGAATAGAAGAGGCAACAGGCATAAGTGGAGTAGAAACGGTGATTTATCTTGATCAACTTGATGCCATGCTACAGCCATGGATACATAGAGCAGAAAAAATTTACCTGAATACAAATGAGAATGACAGAAAGGCAAGTACAATAGCAGTTCGGGACTATAGGTATGCACAGGAAATGAAGCAGCGATTCCCATTGCATGATTACAGGCGCAGTGCAAAAATCCTTCTGGAGCTGCGGGCTATAAAAAGTAAAGAGGAGGTTGTCGTTTTGCAAAAGGCGGTAGACATTACAGAAAGTACTTTCCGTAGAATTTTACAATTTGTGAAGCCCGGTGTAATGGAGTATGAAATAGAAGCAGAAATATTTCACTCTTTCTTATCCCAACGCTCCTCCGGTCCGGCATATAATAGCATTGTAGCTAGTGGCGATAGAGCACGCACCCTCCACTATGTAGAAAATAATAATGAGTGCAAAGACGGCGAACTTATATTAATGGACTTTGGAGCGGCTTATGGCGGCTATGCGGCCGACCTTAGTAGGACGATTCCAGTAAATGGAAAATTTACAAAACGCCAGAAAGAAGTATATAATACCTGCCTACACTTACATAAGTATGCCGCTTCTATCCTCAAACCCGGTATAAGTATCCTTGACTACACAGAAAAAGTAGCAGATGAGGCTACGAAAGTTTTTCAGAAAATAGGCTTACTTACTAAGGAAGATGTAAAAAATGAGGATAAGGAGAATAGAGCACACAGAAAGTTTTTATACCATGGTATATCACATCATTTAGGTATAGATGTGCACGATCTGGGTACAAGAACATCTCCTATAAAAGAGGGAATGGTTTTTACCATAGAACCCGGTATTTACATAGAAGAAGAGCAAATGGGAGTGAGGATAGAAAATAATTTCTGGATTACTAGAGGCGGGAATAAAGACCTCATGAAAAATATCCCTATCACTGCAGAGGAGATAGAAAGATTAATGAAGAAAAAATAATTGAACTCATTTTTATAAACGATTATCTGGCAGGATGATAAAACAAATCCCAAACGCATTTACATTACTCAATCTCATCTTTGGCTGCATGGCCATAGTAGCAATTGTGCAAAATGGCCTCGTAGTACAATATGATGGCGAAACAGCTCAGACTGTAGCCATACCAGAAAAGATATGGCTGGGTTCACTATTTATCATGCTTGCTGCCATGGTAGATTTCCTGGATGGCTTTGTGGCTCGTGCGCTCAAAGCTTCCTCTGAGCTAGGATTGCAATTAGATTCCCTTGCAGATGTAGTAAGTTTTGGCGTAGCACCTTCTATGATTGTGTATGAGTTTCTTAGATTAAGCTATGCCTCTCATACAGATGGGTTGCAGATTTCCACCATAGTTCTTATTCCTGCATTTTTGATTGCCGCTTTTGGTGCTTACCGCCTTGCAAGGTTTAATATTTCTGCATACAGTACTTCGTTTACTGGCGTACCTATTCCTGCAATAGGGTTGCTCACGGCAGCATTACCAATGATTTATTGGAATAGCAACAATGCCATTATTATAGATGTTTTTTTTAGTCCCTGGTTCTGGTATGTCTATATCGTGGTAGTGAGTTATTGTATGGTGAGCACCTTGCCTATGCTTTCTTTAAAATTTTCATCACTTGGGATAAAGGAGAATTTGTTTAAATATATTTTGATAGCTGTTTCGCTTCTGAGTATAATATTACTGCATTGGCTGGCGGCTCCGGTTATATTTATCAGCTACATTATTTTATCTTTATTGAATAGTAAAAAATAGAAATCTTATGCTTTACACAGCAAGTATTACCATTATGCCCCTTAAGGAATTGCTAGACCCGCAGGGGAAAGCCGTAATGAATGGGTTGGCAAATCTGCACATCACAGCAGTAGAAGATGTGCGCATAGGTAAGTTCATAACCTTATCTATACAAGCAGACACAGAAGAGAAGGCAACAGAAATAGCAAACGAAGCTGCAAAAAAACTACTTGCAAATCCTGTAATGGAAATGTATGAAATATCTATGTCTGCCTCTTAATGCAGGATTTCCTTTCTTTTAAACTTTTATAACATTGCTTCACATCATTCCCACGCCTATAGGCAACCTTGCAGATATGACGTACAGGGCTGTGGATATGTTGCAGAAAGTAGACCTCATTCTTGCAGAAGATACCCGTACCTCTGCTAAGCTTTTGCAGCACTACGGTATACAAAAGCAGACAACATCTTACCATCAGCACAATGAGCATAAAATAGTAGATCATCTTGTAGAACAGCTGCAGGCTGGGCGCAGTATGGCTTTGCTCACAGATGCTGGCACTCCAGGGATAAGTGATCCTGCTTTTTTACTGGTGAGGGCTTGTGTAGCAGCGGGTGTAGAAGTAGAATGCCTGCCTGGCGCTACGGCTTTTGTGCCAGCATTGGTAAATAGCGGTCTGCCCATAAATAACTTTTGCTTCGAAGGATTTATTCCGCTTAAGAAAGGACGACAAACCTACCTCACAGCAATGGCAGAAGAAAAAAGAACTATGGCTTTTTATGAAAGCCCTATGCGCCTCCTTCGTACACTCAGAGATTTCATTAAATACTTTGGCGAAGAAAGACAATGTAGCGTGAGCAGAGAACTCACTAAGAAGTTTGAAGAAAATAAGCGAGGTACCCTACAAGAAGTGCACGATCACTTTGATAAGAAAACTATAAAAGGAGAAATTGTAATCATAGTAGAAGGTAAAAAGTAATATTTTTAAACGGATAGAAAATCGTATTTATCATATTGTCAATATTGTAATCTGGTGGAAAGAAAGTTTAAGAATTATTTTTTGCTGCTCCCTATACTCTTTATAGCCGAATTTGCTACAGCGCAAGCGCCTGCATACAACAGATCTGTAGTAGATACACTTACTTCTGATTATTTCTGGGGGCGAGGGTACACAAGAGATGGTATGAGCAAAGCGGCCACTTATATTCAGAATCAATTTAGCGCTATTGGTCTGCAGCCCATGAATAGGGATAATTATTTGCAACCCTTTTCTTATCCTGTAAATACTTTTCCCGGCGATATGAAAGTGGAAGTAAATGGCAAGGAACTCGTACCGGGGAAAGATTTTATTGTAGGGGAAGAAAGTCCTGGTAGCAAGGCTAAAGGCAAACTCACACAAGCAGACAGCGTCACTTTCATTGACCGTAGCAATGCAGTGATTTTGCAACTAGAAAATAAACTCACCTGGAGTGTAAGTACTTCTGCTGCTGACTATACGCTTATTAAAGTACTACGCTCGGCAGTATCTGGCGAGCCAAGTACATACAAAGTAAAAATAGACAACAAGTTTATAGAAAAGTTTGAAGCCAGTAATGTAGCCGCCATGGTAAAAGGAACTATGCAGCCAGATTCTATGATTATCTTTACGGCACACTACGATCATCTTGGAGGTATGGGAAAAGATACTTACTTCCCCGGTGCTAATGACAATGCCAGCGGAGTTGCTTTGCTTCTGAGTCTCGCAAAATATTTTGCCGCACACCCACAGCCTTACAGCATAGGGTTTATTTGTTTTGCTGGTGAAGAAGCGGGTATATTGGGCTCAAAATATTTTACAGAGCATCCTTTGGTCAATTTGAAAAAAATAAGATTCCTTATCAATACAGATCTTGCCGGTACAGGAGTAGATGGCATCACAGTAGTAAATGCAACGGAGTTTCCTAAGGAGTTTGCCCTTATGCAGGAGATCAATAAAAAAGGAAATTACCTATCAGCAATAAACGCCAGGGGAAAAGCCGCAAATAGCGACCATTATTTTTTTACAGAAAAAGGTGTCCCCTCGTTTTTCTTTTATACCCTAGGCGGCATAGCTGCTTATCATGATATAAACGATGTAGCTGCCACACTTCCGCTAGATGAGCAGGAAGACTTGCAAAAACTTTTAATAGAATTTTGCCAGAAACTCACCGGGAAATAAATTATTTTAAAAACTTAACAATACAAACAGACCGCCAATATGAATTTTAAAAAGAAGACATCAGTAACTACAGTTTTATTACTTCTTGCTATGATTTCTTATGCGCAAGCAGACCGCTGGCAGCAGAGAATAAGTTATAAGATGAATGCAGATGTAAATGTAGAAACCAATATCATTGATAATAATCAGGAGATTGTGTATTACAATAATTCTCCCGATAAACTAGACCGCATTTTTATGCACCTGTATTGGAATGCCTTTCAACCCGGCAGTGCTATGGATGAGCGTAGCAGATGGTTGGGCGAAACCGAAGTGAATGGTAAGGCCGACTGGGATGCCAGAGTTACGGATAGGATAAGCAAACTCTCTGATAAGGAAATTGGCTACCAAAAAATAAAGTCTCTAAAAGTAAATGGCATTGCTCAGAAATTTGTATACCATGGTACTATTCTGGAAGTGCAATTGTCTCTGCCTATACAACCTGCTTCTAAAGCTACAATCGAAGTAGAATCTGAAAGCCAGGTACCACTGCAAATACGCCGCAGTGGTAGAGATAATCCTAAAACAGGTGTGCGCTACAGCATGAGTCAGTGGTACCCAAAAGTATGTGAGTATGACTACGAAGGCTGGCATCCTACACCCTATGTAGCAAGAGAATTTTATGGCGTTTGGGGCGATTTTGATGTAACCATAAAAATTGATAAAACTTATAAACTAGGAGGTACCGGTGTGCTTGTAAATGCTAATGAAATAGGCTGGGGATATGACAAACCAGGAACTGCTCTAAAACCCATTGGTACAGAAAAAAGAACCTGGCATTTCCTGGGACAAAATGTACATGACTTTGTGTGGGCAGCAGACCCAGACTACGTACACCTAAGTGAAAAGGCGGAAAACGGTACGGTAATACATGTAATTTATAACGCTGCAAAGCCAGACGGACCTGTAGATAAAAACTGGCAGACGGTAGTAGATGCGGCAATAAAAGTATTGCCTTTTATAGAAAAGAATTTTGGTAAATATCCTTACCCGCAGTATAGCTTTATACAAGGCGGCGATGGCGGTATGGAGTATCCTATGGCTACGCTAATACAAAGTGCAAACCTGGGTACAGTTTTTCATGAGTGGATGCATAGTTGGTATCAGATGATGCTAGGCACAAACGAAAGTTTATTTGGATGGATGGATGAAGGATTTACAAGCTACGCAGATGATCTTGTAGCAAAATTTTATAGCGGAGATGCCTCTATTGACCCTTACAAAAAAGCTTTGGTAAAAAATCCAACGAACGAAAAATTGAAAGACTTGATTGCTAGCCTGCCAGACGATCACGCTGGAGCGTATGCCGGTTATTACGCCCTTACAAAAAGTGGACTGGCAGAGCCCCTCAGTACCCATGCAGATCATTTCAATACAAACTATGCTTATGGCATTTCTTCCTACAGCAAGGGAGAAATTTTTATGGAGCAGCTTGGGTACATCGTAGGCACAGAAATGAGGGATAAAATCTTACTGCAATATTATGATACCTGGAAATACAAACATCCTAATGCAAATGACTTTGTGGTGCTTGCGCAAAAGGCAAGCGGAATAATGCTGGACTGGTATAAAATGTACTGGATAAATACCACAAAGACCATTGACTACGGAGTAGATAAATTAACTACAGAAAATGGGAAACAGCAAATAAACCTGCTAAAGAAAGGAGACATGCCTATGCCGATAGATGTAGAAATTACCTTTGCCGACGGAAGTACAGAAATGCACAATATCCCCCTTGATCTTATGTATGGAAATAAGAAAAACGAAAATGCAAAGCAAAGTTATGTGGTAGAAAAAGTATGGCAGTGGACAAACCCATCGTACAGTTTTGAAATAAGCAACAGTAAGAAAATAGCCAAAGTAGAAATTGATCCGAGTAAGAGAATGGCAGATGTGGAGAGGGGGGATAATGTGAAAACGTTTTAGGATTTGTAATAAAATAATTGTGATTGTATTAACCGAAGGAACTTCTATATTTTTTTTGTCGAGAAACCGGTTATTAAGAGTAGTCAAATTTCGCCTGAATGGAGTGGGAAGATTACTTGCAATGTAAGTTGCGATATCAAGTAGTAAAGTATTTTAAAATGAAAGATAAAGTCATTTTAGTTTATAGAGATATTGAGGGCGAAATTGCCCAGGAAATTATTTGGGTTCAAAAAAGTAACGAATACTTTAAAGTAGATAACATCCCTTTTTATGCTCCTAACTTAGCATTGAATGATATAATTAGTGTCGAAGTTGATCAAGGGGAACTATATTTTGATGAATTAATCCAAGCGTCAGGTCACTCTACCCTTCAAATTGTTTTTTTTGATGACAATTGCAGTGATGAAGTATTAAAATACCTCGAAAATTTTGAGTGCAGTTGGGAAGGCATGAAAAATGAGCCTTATTACTCAATAGATATCCCTCCTCACATTGATTATAGTGGGATTAAAAGTTATTTAATAGAGCAACGTAAAGTCAAAATTTTAGATTTTCAAGAGGCATGTTTATCTGATAATCATAATTAAGTTTGCTCTAGATTGCCGAAGTTTTCCGAATAATTTTCCGAGTTGAATCTTGTTTCCATTTGATGCGCTCTTTTTCGCCTTTGCGTGAAATAATGGGTTTTAGCAATAGTTATTTCATGCAAAATAAGTTTTCACATTAAGCCGTAAAGTTTAGCTCAAATCTCACAAAGTAGAATGTTCTACTGTGATTTTGTTTCCTCAAATAATTTTTATCCTGCCAAAATTTTCCTTTATTTTAGTCTATGAATATTTCCGATTCAATCAAGCAAATACCAGTACTCTTATTTGCAATGAGCACGCTTACTGCCAGTGCGCAAAATGTGACCGATCTGCCTAAGCTGCAGCAGATAGCCAATGCTAAGAAAATGAATGTGGTCTTCATTCTTACAGATGACCACCGCTACGACTTTATGGGTTTTACAGGAAAAATTCCCTGGTTACAAACCCCTGCCATGGATCAAATGGCAGCAAAAGGAGCCAATTTTGAAAATGCCTTTGTTACCACTTCTTTATGCTCTCCCAGCCGGGCCTCTATTCTTACGGGTATGTATAGCCATGAGCATACGATTGTCGATAATATTTCGCCTGAGCCCGGCAACCTGATTTATTTTCCGCAGTATCTGCAGAAGCAAGGATACCAGACTGCATTCTTTGGTAAGTGGCACATGGGCGAAGATGATGATAAGCCAAGAAGAGGATTTGACCAGTGGGAAAGTTTTATAGGTCAGGGAGTTTATTTTAACCCTACGCTAAATATTAATGGCAAGAGAGTTCAATTTAAAGACAGTACTTATATAACCGATTTACTTACGGAGCGTACCATAGATTTCCTGGATAAGAGAGATATGAAAAAACCTTTCTTCGTGTACCTTTCTCACAAGGCAGTACACTCTCCTGTAACGCCTGCGCCACGGCATAAGGGAATGTATAAAAACAAGCCCTACGCACTTCCTGCCACTTATTATCAAACGCTAAACGATGACTACAAAGCCCTACGCTGGCCAGAGTGGGTAAAGCAGCAGCGCTATAGCTGGCATGGTGTAGACTATTTATATCATAGCCACCAAAGCATAGAAGAGATTGTTCAGACCTATTGCGAAACTTTAAAGGCTGTAGATGAAAGTGTGCAAACCGTGATGGACTATCTCGATAAAAATAACCTGATGGATAACACGATGGTTATTTACATGGGCGACAATGGATTTAGCTGGGGCGAGCATGGGCTTATAGACAAAAGACATTTCTACGAAGAGTCTGTAAAAGTTCCTTTTCTGGTATATGCACCTTCTATTTTTAAAGGAGGAACGACCATAAAAAAAATGATTCAAAATGTAGATATAGCGCCTACCGTTATGGAAATGGCGGGTATAAAGCAGGCTGATTATATGGTTGGAAAACCATTTACCCAACTGCTTAAAGGCGATACTTCTAACTGGCGCAATAAAATATTTTACGAGTACTATTGGGAGTACGACTTTCCTATGACGCCTACGGTGTATGGTGTGCGTACAGATGATTTCAAATACATACGGTACATGGGCGTGTGGGATCAGAATGAATTATATGACATTAAAAATGACCCTGATGAAATGTATAA
>JBBKWE010000047.1:0-10805 GCA_037968795.1 Ferruginibacter sp. | reverse complement strand
AACGCAAAGGCTTGCGCAAAGTACGCTAAGATTGAAGACAGGGATTGGAAAGAATGCTTCAATAATTGAATGATATTGCGCTTATCCTTTGAGCTTTTTGCTTCTTCCCTTTGGGTCTATTTTTAAAAAACAAGAAATTTTTATTGCATATTCCTTCGCGTCATTTGCGTGCATTTCTTCTGCGCTCTTTGCGATACAATATTGCGAAGTATAGTTGTGATAGTTTGCAAGATTAAAAAAGCACCTCTAGCTTCTCATCCCATCATAATATTGGAGTTCGCCAGGAAAATTATTCTCCTGATTCAATTTAATTATTATAATGCTTATTATACTTTTCGTCCAATTGTAAAGTTCCATAAACTAAAAAGAGCCACCGTTGCCGGCAGCCCTTAATTTAGAACTTACTAACCCATTAAATTCTATTGCTAAAGTACAAATTGCCCCGCTAAGAAAAAAGCTTTTTTTATAAATGTGCATAAAATGAAATTTTCCACATTTTATTACATATATTATTATTTAAACCTGTAAGTCATTTAAAATTATGATTTTATCATAAACCAATGCTGATTTTCGACTTCAATTATTTCCCATTTAGTAAAATCTTTGAAAAATTATCTGGTTTATAAAATAAACTACTCTATGTTTACAATAAATTTACAAGGTATGAGGCTTCTATTTTTTATATTTTCTCTTCTGTTCAGTCTATCTGTTTTCTCACAAACTACCGTGAGCGGCAAGGTTACAGATAATAAAAACAAGCCGCTACAGGGAGCCAGCATAACTATAGTAGATTCTTATGATGGCGCTACAAGTGCTGCCGACGGAAGCTTCTCATTTAGCACTACAGAAAAGGGAAAACATATAATAGAAGTTACACTTACCGGCTACTCTACTTTTAACACCACAATAGAACTTACGGGGAAAGCCATTACCGTAACTGCTACTATAAAAGAATCAATTACCGAGCTTAATGCCGTTGTAATAACTGCAGGATCTTTTGAAGCTAGTGATAAGAAAAAAGGAACTGTACTAAGCTCTCTTGACATCGTAACTACTGCAAGTGCCAATGCCGACATTACCGGAGCTCTTAAAACCCTGCCCGGTACACAGCAGGTAGGCGAAAGTGAAGGTTTATTTGTGAGAGGCGGCACGGCTACAGAAAGTAAAATCTTTATAGACGGTCAGCTGGTAAACAATTTCTTTTACAGCAGCTTACCAGGCTTAGCCACGAGAGGAAGGTTCAATCCTTTTCTTTTTAAGGGAACAATTTTTAGCACGGGAGGCTACAGTGCTTTATATGGTCAGGCATTATCATCTGCTCTTGTACTAGAGAGTAATGATCTCCCAGAAAAAACAGAAGCTAGTGTAGACATTTCTATCCTTAGCCTTGGTGGCGGGATACAAAAACTGTCGAAAGATAAAAAAAGTAGCTGGGGAATAACCTACGGCCATACCAATCTTGCACTGGCATTTAAGCTCATTAAACAAAGTCCGGATTTCTTTAAAACGCCCGTATACCATACTGCAGATGCCAACTTTAGAATAAAAACCAAAGGGGGAATTATTAAATATTACGGGTACGGAAGTGCAAATAAACTCGGTTTCCGTAACAAGGATATAGATTCCTCTAACCTTCGTAATTCCTTTAACCTGCAAAACCTAAACACTTTCAATAATGTAACCTGGGTAGAGCGTATAGGCAATGGCTGGAAGCTACAAACGGGGATAAGCTACAGTACTAATAAAGACGAAATAGAGAATACACTTATAAATGATGCGGACCAAAAAGTAATAACACCACAACCTTATGCTTTTAAGAATTTTGACCTGGAGAGCAAAGGCGGGTACGCACAAGGAAGAATAGTAGGGGAAAAAAGAATACAAGGGCTGAACACAATTCGCCTGGGAATGGATCATTTTTACAGTCGCGAATCACTTACCTACACTTTATACGACGGCAATAAATTTAAAGACACAGTAAGTGACAACCTTACAGCAGCATTTGCTGAGACAGATGTGTATCTGAATAAAAATCTTGCAGCCAAAATAGGAGTGAGAGGAGAATATACTTCTCTGCTAGATAAGTATAATTTTGCTCCACGCATTTCGCTAGCATACAAAATTAAGAACCAGGGGCAGGCTTCATTTGCCTATGGTATCTTCTACCAAAACCCGGAGCGGAGATACCTGCCTACTACTACGCCAGATCTTGCATTTTCTAAAGCAACGCATTACATATTACAGTACCAGAAGTTTAAGAATGACAGAATATTTCGTACAGAGGTTTTTTACAAAGACTATAATAATTTATACAAAACAGGAATTAACGCAGTAGGGCAAAACAGCGCTATTAATAATAATGGAAAAGGGTATGCCCAGGGCGTAGAAGTATTCTGGAGGGATAAAAAATCAATAAAAAACCTAGATTACTGGGTTTCTTATTCTTACCTGGACACCAAGAGAGATTACCTGAATTTTCCTACAACCATGACACCCAATTTTGCTGCAAAGCATACCGCCTCGCTAGTAATGAAAAAATTTATCCTGCCTATAAAAACAGGTTTTAATGCCAGCTACAGTTTTGCTACCGGCAGGCCTTACTACAACCTTAAATATGATAATAATACCAATAAGACTATCGTAGCTGATATGGGGAAAACGATAAACTATAACAGCCTTGGCTTTAGCGTAAACTACCTCCCTAACCTGGGTAAGAAAGACGCAAAAGTTTTTTCTGTGGTGGTACTAAGCGTCACCAATATTCTAGGACAAAATCAAATATTTGGATACAACTATGGCGCTATTAATAATACAAAAGAAGCGATAAGGCCTCCAAGCAAAAGCTTTGTATTTGTAGGTTGGTTTCTCAGTTTTGGGGTAGATAGAACAAACAACGTAATCAATAACAATTTATAAACGAAATAACTGGCGACAATATTTTTCACCTTTAAAAACAATAATCATGACAGATCATAAAAACGAAAACCTAAGCGAAGAAGACAAAGTTCTGTATGCGATTGCACGCAAGAGAGCAGCATTTAAGAAAAGCCTTTTCACCTATTTTGTTATAAATATATTCTTATGGTGTATATGGCTGTTCTCAGGCGGAAGACAATATGGAATGAGCTGGAACGCCTTACCATGGCCAGTATGGGTAACCTTAGGCTGGGGAGTAGGAATTGCTTTTCAGTGGGCAGGAGCATATTTGTATCCTCGCAAAGATACTATAGAAGATGAATTCCAAAAATTGAAAAAAAGCGAAAAACTTTAGACCATTATTATTAAAAAAAATTAAATAAAGCAAACATGAAAAAAATTCTTTTTGTAGTCATTTTACTCGCAGCAGTAAGCACTACGCAAGCACAATCAGAAAAATATTTAGGCGCTATGGCAAAAAATATAGCTACTATACCAGAAGCATTTTCCAGTAAAGAAAAACTGGTAGAATTAAGCAACTCATTTGAACGCATAGCAATTGCAGAAAAAAGCCAATGGTTACCTTACTATTATACTGCTCTTTTTCAAATAAATGCAACCTTCGTGGGTGGCGATTTTAGCAACGCAGACGCTATAGCAGATAAGGCCAATACCTTACTTATGAAAGCAGATTCTCTTAGCCCAAAAAACTCTGAGATTACTACTGTAAAATCTATGATAGGCACTTTACACATGCTTGTAAATCCTATGCAGCGATATATGAAATACGCAGCTGATATAGAGGGCAACCTACAACTGGCAATGCAGCAAGATCCAACAAACCCTCGTCCTTTTTACCTGAAAGCACAAAACCTTAAGGGAACACCGGAGAGTTTTGGTGGCGGTTGCGAAACAGCAAAGCCGCTGGCAGAAACAGCATTAGCAAAATACAAAGCTTTCAAACCTGAATCAGAATTATCTCCAATTTGGGGAATGAAGCAAACAGAAGAAATGCTCGAAGAGTGTAAATAATTATTATGGAAAAAGACACAACAGCACAGGATCATCTCCGTCTTATTACGGAGATGATTAATAAGGCTAAAAACAATTTCAGTGAGAACGGTACGCTATTCCTGCTGTGGGGCTTTCTTATCTTTTTTTGCAGCCTTGCCTATTTTATTGGTGTAAAGTTTTTGGGCATACAGCAATCCTATTATATCTGGTTCCTTACCTGGATAGCCACAGCCTACCAGATCTTTTATTTAAAGAAAAGAGAAAAAAGGGCAAAAGTAAAACTCCACAATGACCAGATTGTAAATTCTATCTGGCTATATTTTGTAGTAGCACTCACCCTGGTTAGTTTTCTTCTCATTTATAACAAACACTACTACAGCATCTTGCCCATGACGCTTATGCTATATGGAATTCCTACCATCCTCACAGGTGTGGTTTTAAGGTTTAGACCGCTCATCATTGGAGGCTTGTGTTGCTGGGCACTTTCTGTGGGTTCTGTTTTTGTTCCTTTCTTCTATCAATACCTTTTCCTGGCGGGTGGCGCTGTTGCGGGCTGGATAATTCCCGGAATGGCACTGCGCCAAAGACATCTAAAAATGGTAAACACCTAACCTAATATAACATGGAGGAACAAAAACAAATGACCGAGAAAGAAAGCCTGCATCTTATAAATGAGATGATAGGCAAGGCAAAGGAGAGTTACATTACACAAGGAACAGCCAGTATTGTGTGGGGCGCACTTATTATCTTTTGCAGCCTTATGACCTGGGCACAATACATTTATAAATTTTCTATAGGGTTTGATGTGTGGCTGTTGCTGCTAATAGCCCTCGCCGTTCAAATCTTCCTATCTGTAAAGGAAAAAAGAACCAAAAATGTAAAAATATACGGCGAGCAAGCAATGTTTTATGTATGGACAACGTTTGGTATTTGCATATTTATGATGATTTACTACCAGAACTTTACCCGAGCAGACCACCAGATATTTTTATTACTGACCATGTATGGCATGCCTACATTTATTACAGGTGGCATTTACAAGTTTAAGTCTATGATCTTTGGCGGTATTTCCTGTTGGGCACTAGCGCTAATCAGTCTATATGTAAGCGAAGCCCATTCGCTCTTACTCATGGCACTCAGTGGTCTGCTTGCCTGGCTTATCCCTGGAATAATTTTACAAATGCGCTATCAGAAAAACAAGGCAAAACATGTTTAAAGACCTTGACCCTTTATTGCATTCTCAGCTCAGGCTCGCTATAGTGAGCCTGCTCATAAGTGTGCAGGAGGCAGAGTTTACCTTTCTCAAGGAAAAGACCGGCGCCACTGCGGGTAATATTTCTGTGCAGCTCAATAAATTAAAAGATGCCGGCTATATAGATATAACCAAACAGTTCAAAGACAATTATCCGCAGACCCTTTGTAAGATTACCTCTGTAGGAATAGAGGCTTTTGAGAAATATGTGAAAGCGCTGCAGAGTTATACTAATGTGTAGTTGTTATTGGGCTAAAGGATTGTCAACCTTTGGTAAGGCTGTAAAAAGGCAAAGGGCTGTAAAAAGGTTGACAACCCTTGCGACAATTATAATTGCAGCACAAAAAGTATAGCAAAGCAGCGTTTATACTACTATTTGTATCTTTGTACACGAAGCAATTTTGCGACGAAGTCCAAAAAAGAAGGAAACAAGCCCATGGCTAAGCAAACCCCGAAGTTATATTGTACATTTTGCGGAAAAAACAGAGACGAAGTAAAAATTCTTATCGCAGGCCATGATGGTCATATATGTGAGAGCTGTGTAGAGCACGCCGTTGAAATTATATCACAGGAACTAGGCCCCTTAGATGAGTTGAACGCTCCAGAGTCCGGCAAAAGCAACTATAAACTTACCATACGCAAGCCCGTAGAAATAAAGAAATTTGTAGATGAGTATGTAATAGGACAGGATGATGCTAAAAAAGTACTTGCCGTAGCTGTATATAATCACTACAAACGCCTCAACCAAAAAGTGGAGAATGATGTAGAGATAGAAAAAAGTAATATTATAATGGTGGGCGAAACAGGTACAGGAAAAACATTACTGGCTAAGACCATTGCCCGAATGCTTAATGTACCTTTTGCTATAGTGGATGCTACTGTATTTACAGAAGCTGGTTATGTGGGTGAGGATGTAGAAAGTATGCTTACCCGCCTGCTGCAAGCCTGCAACTATGATGTGGCTGCTGCAGAAAAAGGCATCGTATTTATAGATGAAATCGATAAGATTGCTCGCAAAAGCGATAATCCTAGCATTACCCGCGACGTAAGTGGCGAGGGGGTGCAGCAAGGATTACTTAAACTTCTTGAAGGTGCAGAAGTGCTCGTACCACCACAAGGGGGGCGTAAGCACCCGGAGCAAAAGCTTGTAAAAGTAAATACGCAAAATATTCTCTTTATATGCGGTGGTGCATTTAACGGAATAGACAGAATTATAGGGCGTCGTGTAAATACGAATGCCATAGGATTTAATGTAAACAAAGAATTACAGGAGTATCAGCTCAATAACCTATTGCAATATGTAAACTCAGTAGATATAAAGGAATTCGGTCTTATACCAGAATTGCTGGGCCGCCTTCCGGTAGTCACCTACTTGAACCCGCTGGATGCAGTAACGCTCAGAAGTATTCTTACCGAGCCTAAAAATGCATTAATTAAGCAGTTTACCCGCTTATTTGATATAGAAGGGATCAAACTTACATTTACTGATGACGCTCTCGATTTTATGGTAGAAAAAGCCATGGAATACAAACTAGGCGCTCGTGGTCTTCGCAGCATTTGCGAAAGTATTCTTACAGATGCTATGTATGAAATGCCGGGCACCAAGACTAAAACTTTTGAAGTCGATGGCGATTATGCTAAGCGTAAATTTAGCAATAGCAAGTTGAGTTTGCTTAAGGTGGCGTAGGGGAATTATTAAGGATTGATTATTAATAAAAAATGGCGGCCGATGGCCGCCATTTTTTGGTTCATTTATATTTATTTTATTCGAAGAACCGGCCTGAGTTTATAGCCGTCTGCTTCCTTCTTTACAGATAAAGCGGCATCAAAATCTATTAAAATTGTTTCAATAGGAGCTCTGAGAGCTTTTGAAAATTTTATTTTCAAACCAGATTCAGAACCACTGGGAATGGTAAGTGGATATACAACACCCCCTTCCTTTACAGTATTATTTGGCCCCAGTATAAATCTGATTTCCTTAACATTGTCTGCTGTTATAATCCCCGTCGCTATAAGGGTATCTACACCGTTTTGCAATCCCAGAAGATTGTAGACTCCTGCGTTGGGCGAAAGAGAAATCCAATTAGTAGTGTCGTTATCTGTTTTTACTCGCAGTTCTAGAATATCCACATTTACTTCTTCAAGTGCTGTAGGGGCATCTGTAAGTCTTATATTTAAGGTAGTCTGTGCATTATCGTCGCTTTTTTGGCAACCTGTAAGTACAATTACTGTTACCACGATTGCTGAAAATAAATTCTTCATAATAATATTTCGTTTTTTAAATAAAAGAGGAGTATCTCCTATAATGACGAAAACAATGCCAATAAAGAGATCTTGCAGCAATAAAGTGGTTTTTGAAGTACATCTTCAGTCGTCAACCGCAGTTATACCTTAAAAATCAAGCGGGTTCCCCGCCGGCTGCACCTGTAAGTACATCGGTCATGATGTTTCCTGCGGTTACATCGTATGCCACGAGATAAACCAGTTCAAAAACGGGACGAGCCCGCACAAAATTTTTGATAGCAGTGATGGCCACTTCTGTGGCTTCTTTTAGTGGGTAATTGTACACCCCTGTACTTATAGCGGGAAAGGCAATAGTATTGCAATTATTTTCCTGCGCAAGTTTTAGAACACTCAGGTAGCAATTAGCCAGTTTCTCCGCTTCTTTTTTATGCCCGCCAATCCATACAGGGCCTACGGTATGTATCACAAATTTTGCTGGTAAGTTTCCTGCACCGGTGATGACCGCATCACCGACTTTACAGCCACCTTGCCTGACCACAATCTTTCGGCAATCGGCTAAAATAGCAGGGCCACCTGCACGGTGTATGGCTCCATCTACCCCGCCGCCGCCCAGCAAGGAAGTATTAGCAGCGTTCACAATGGCATCTACGTTCATTTTTGTGATGTCTTCCTTTATGACTTTAATGATGGAGGGACATGTAATAATTGTCATTAGATGGAGTTTTATTTAAAGGTAAAGCCTGAGCATAAATTATTCTTTATGCATTAAACATATTTACTCTAAATTACCCACTAATTAATACAGGAAAAAATTTTGACTTTTTGGGAAGGAAGATTATATACGTAGTGGTAGAGATTATTACTGTAATAAAAATTATTGACCCAAAAAACTTTTCCCTCAAAAGAATAAATTAAAAGATTACATAGATTTTATGACTAAGAAAAAAGAAGAAAAGAAGAAAGAAAATACAGAGAAAGATCATTCTAAATTAGTTACGGTAAGAGTACTTACCAATGAGGATTATGAAGCAGTGAAAGCCATGCAACTGGATGCTTTCCCTGCTATGAAACCATGGGCGGCAGACCAGTGGAAGAAAGTAACAAGCAGCTTCCCGGCAGGGCAAATAGGAATAGAAGTAGAAGGAAAACTTGCAGCCAGTAGCTGCTCGCTTATTTTAAATTTTGACGAATTTAGTAAATCACATAGCTGGAGCGACATCACAGGCGACGGCACACTAAGTACACATAAAGAAAATGGCGATACATTGTACGGTATTGAAATAATGGTGAGTACAAAGTTTAGAAATATGCGCCTTTCCCGCCGCCTGTATGATGAGAGAAAATTACTGGTACAGAATCTCAATCTTAAACGAATAGTAGTAGGCGGCCGCCTGCCCAACTATCACAGTTTTGCATCTGAAATGGATATAAAAACTTATGTGCAACAGGTGATAGACAAAAAAATAAGTGACCCTGTGCTTACCACGCAGTTGAGCAACGACTTTAAGCTAAAGCGAATTATAAAAGACTATTTACCTACAGATGTAGAAAGCTGCGGCTTTGCAACTTTTATGGAATGGGTAAATCTTGATTACCAGCCAGAGGATATAAAAATAACAGACATCTCACCTTATGTGAGAGTATGCAGCATTCAATATAAGATGCGGTTGGTAAAAAACTTTGAGGAGTTTGCCAGTCATTGCGAATTCTTCATAGACGTGGCGGCTGATTATAAAAGTGATTTCGTCACGTTTCCGGAAATGTTTACCTGCCAGCTTTTATCCTTCCTGCCCAATGAAAGACCAGGCACTGCTATCAGATCATTGACACAGTTTACGGATCAGTACATTGCCTTCTTTAGCAGCATGGCTATTAAGTACAATACAAACATTATAGCTGGTAGCCACCTTACTGTAGAAGATGATGGCAACTTGTATAATATCTCCTGGTTATTCCGAAGAGATGGCACCTACGGCAAACAATACAAAATACACATAACGCCACACGAGCGTAAGTGGTGGGGCGTAAAAGAAGGAAATAAAGTAGAAGTCTTTGACACAGATTGTGGTAAGATAGCCATCAACATTTGCTACGACATAGAGTTCCCGGAGATAGCCAGAATAGCCACGAGCAAAGGAGCGGAAATTATCTTTGTGCCTTTTAATACAGACGAACGCAGAGCCTACAACAGAGTACGCTACTGTGCTCAGGCAAGAGCAGTAGAGAATCAAGTATATGTGGTGCTAAGCGGTTGCGTAGGCAATCTGCCGCAGGTAGAAAACCTGGATATACAATATGCCCAAAGTGCTATCCTTACGCCAAGCGATGTAGAATTTCACAGAGATGGTATAGCAGCCATTGCAGAAGCCGGGCATGAAACGATGATATACCAGGATCTGGATATGCACTTATTAAAAGTAAACAGGCTGCAGGGCGATGCGCAAACCTGGAATGACAGGAGAAAGAACTTATATACCATTAAGTACATGGAAGACGGAGTAGAAAAGGAGGCTTAGGGTATAATTATTAATTATGAATGATTAATAATTAAGGTAAATAATATGTATAAATCCACCATAGATGCGTTTGAAGGCCTGTCACTAGTAGTACTTACCAGTGCAGACGGCAATTGCAAGGCTGAGATTCTGCCGGGCATAGGGGCAATCCTTCACAGTTTTTGTATACAAAGAAATGGAGAATGGCAGAATGTAATTGCAAATTATAAAAGCGGAGAAGAGCTTAGTACAAAGCAAGAGGCTCTTGGGTTTAAAAGTGCAAAGCTCTCTCCTTTTGTGTGCCGGCTTAGGCAAGGAAAATATTCCTGGCAGGATAAAGAATATGCAATTGAAAAATTTTACCTGGGTAAGCACGCCATACATGGAATCCTGTACGATGCTGATTTTAAAGTTATTTCCCAGAGAGCGGATGAAGATGCTGCTTCTGCTGTAATGCAATACAATTATAAAGGAACCGATAAAGGTTTTCCATTTCCATACACTATAGAAGTAGCTTATCAGCTGGAAGAAAATAACTCTCTAAAGATCACTACCATTATCACAAACGACCACGACCATTCTATTCCTGTGGCAGATGGCTGGCATCCCTACTTTACTCTGGGCGCAAAAGTAGACGACCTTCAATTGGAGTTTCAGAGTAGAGAGATGGTAATGATGGATGAAGAAGTTATACCAACGGGCGCATTAGTAGAATATGACCTATTCTCTGGTTTGAAATTTATTGGCCCAAAAGAATTTGACGACTGCTTTTCGCTCAACTTTGATACCTGCCAGCCCATGCTGGTTTTGCGCAATAAAGAGGATAGCTTACAAATAGAAATAAGGCCAGAAAAACCCTATCCTTATTTACAAATCTATACGCC
>JBBKWE010000046.1:0-4735 GCA_037968795.1 Ferruginibacter sp. | reverse complement strand
TACCCACCACAAAACACGGGTCTGAGCAAAGACATTACAGAGCAAGGAATGGTGCTCACAGAGTTTAGGCAAAAAGTAAAACCCGACCGGCAGAATTTCCCTCAACGTAATAGAATTGTAGCGGGTATGTGCGATGCATTATTGGTGGTAGAAACAACAAATAAAGGCGGCTCCCTCATTACGGCAGAGCTAGGCAATGGATATAATAAAGATGTGTTTGCCGTACCCGGTCGTATTACAGATGCAAAAAGCGAGGGCTGTAATTTTCTGATCAAAAACAATAAAGCGTCGTTGGTTAATTCTGCCGAAGACATCATAGACATGATGAATTGGAATACAGATGGTAAAATAAAAAAGAAGGCTCAACGACAATTGTTTATAGAGTTTACCCCACAAGAACAGACGATTGTAGATATTTTGCAAACAGCAGATGAGGTAAGTATAGATGTAATACACTCCAAGGCAAAACTAAGCAGCAGTGCCATAGCTAGCGCCCTACTCACGCTAGAGATGCAAAATGTGGTGGCAAGTTTGCCAGGGAAATTGTATCAGTTGATTTAGTATAATTAATCAGAGAAAAATACTCTAGCCTGCAAATGTGTGACATTTCGGATTTTTTTCCAAGCAACGTCCTGTGCTCGGTAGCTATTTAAATTCGCTTTGGCTCACGGGAGAGATGTTGCTGAGAAACAGCATAGTAGGATTTTCCGATTAATTTATTACAAACAATACAAAATCACAAAATGATTGAGAAATTAATATATATATGTAGTTTCACGAATTAATACTTTTAATTCGATTGACTGATATTAATTAGCCTCCGGCTTTTATACAAAAAAATAAAAGAATCATTAGAATTAGTGGAAAGTCTGACACAGCACTATAAACTGAAGGTAGGAATTAACATTTCATACCTTCAAGATGAAAAAAGCATTATGTAGCGTGATAATATTATTATTATTGTTTTCCACAGTGAGGGCTCAAGACAATAATGTAAGTAAACCACCAGTAAAGGACTCGACAAAAGTATTTAATCTGGTAGTGGGTGGTAACTACACTTATATATGGGATACAGAAGTTCTAAATGGCATCGATTATGAGAGTAATTATAATGAACACACATTTAGTTTAAATGTTGCGACAGACATAAGCAAAAGATTTAGAGTAGGAGTGGACTACAAAAAATTATACACAAGGGGCGAGCTTTCAGGAAGAAACGAGTATGCTCTACTCGGCATTTTCCAGCAGTATAAAATGTTTAACGACAAAAAAGGTTTTGCATTCCTGGAGTTGGGTTTTTATAAAGGAAACTACTGCACGTGTGGCGATGACACACCCTTTAAGCAGAAAGGCATTAGTTATCTAAACTGGGGCGCAGGCTACAACAGAAAGTTGAAACAAAATCTTAGTATCGACTTAGCCTTTACCTCTGCGCAAGTAATAAGCAAAATACCTGGCAGGTATGCTTTTACGCAATACATTATAGGATTAGATTATAATGTTGATATTATTAAGAAGAATAGATAGATAGCCGTCCATTCCATAATTTTAGAAAAAGAAATATTGAGAAGGTAGTGTCTTAATAACTGTTTCCGCCGTCTGGCCTCGCGGCCAACGGCATACTAATAACCCTACATCAAATTTAAAACCTTCATTCTTCATGAAGATAAAGTATTCCAAAAGCGTCATGACCGGAATGATAAAAGCCGACAAAAGAATATTCACAGTCCCCAGCAAATTGTACTAAACCTGCAACCACAGGATTATTATGTATGTGATTTAGTTATTGTACAGAAAAAGACAATGTCGTCAACTCAATACTCAATGACCTCTAATGCCGTTGGCCGCGAGGCCAGACCTTTAGGGTAACTGCAGGCTGCGTAAAGCCGACGGCGGAAGAAGAAATGATTGATTATACTGAACTGCAATTTTCAATTACATCCCGAAATAAGCCTATTAAAAAGTCTAATTTTAATGGATCACCCGCCGCATTAAATTTTTCGTCCTCAATCTTATATCCATACCAATCATTCTCATTTTTTTCAATAAAGCGCCATGGTAAATTAATGTCTTTATTTCCGTGATAAATAATGTCTGATAAATCAATAGTTAGTTCCCAACCAGGGTTATCCAGCGTTTCTATGCGCACTCCATACATATGTTCCCAGTTTCCGTTACAATTATTGTTATACCAGTCACTCAACCAAATTAAATTACTACTACTCATAATTTTAATCTTTCATTTTTAAATCGACTATAAAGTTAAGTTAGGTATCACCTTGCTGTATTTGGTGTCCTCACAAATCACAACTCTCTGTAAAACAAATATAACTATATACTGAATTTTAATTACTCTTGTAGCCTTAATGGGAAATTGATTTCCTTAAGCCCTTCTGCCAGCATTGAAGAATTGTTTCGTGAGGACACGAACCAAGGCGTAGGGTAGTTGTTGTGATTATGAAAAGGCGGCATCAATAATTAATAATTAATCCTTAATAATTGATAAATAAGAATCCCCTTATCTTTGCACATGGTTACAAGAAATTCTCAAACGAAAGGCAAAGTACAGAACAAATTTTTTGGCGAAGGGCTCACCTTTGATGATGTACTACTCCTGCCAGCCTACTCCGACATACTTCCCAGAGATGTAGATGTGAGTACAAATCTTACACAAACTATTTCCTTAAATATTCCGCTTCTAAGTGCTGCCATGGATACGGTAACAGAAGCCGACCTTGCTATTGCCCTTGCCCGCGAGGGTGGCTTAGGCGTACTGCATAAGAATATGAGTATAGAGCAGCAGGCAGATCAGGTGCGTAAGGTAAAGCGTAGCGAAAGTGGCCTCATACAGGATCCTGTCACTTTATCGCCAGATGCTACGGTGGGAGAAGCACAAATGCTCATGCTGGAAAATAGCATAGGTGGTATACCTATCGTAGATTCCAATAAAAAACTGGTAGGAATTCTTACTAATCGCGATTTGCGTTTGGAAACAAATGGCAAGCAAAAAGTAAGTGCTTTGATGACTTCTACAGGGCTTATAACCGCACCACAGGGAACAGATTTAAAGAAAGCGGAATTAATATTTAGAAAAAACAAAATAGAGAAATTACCGGTGGTAGATAAGCAAGGCAAACTCATTGGTCTTGTAACTTTTGGGGATATTCTTAAACTTAAAAGTCACCCCAATGCAGCCAAGGACAGCATAGGAAGATTGCTGGTAGCCGCAGGTGTGGGTATAACTGCCGATAGTCTTGATAGAGTGGACGCTCTGCAGCTTGCTGGCGTAGATGCCATCTGCCTGGATAGTGCTCACGGTCATACAAAAGGCGTAATAGATACATTAAAAGCTATTAAGAAACGCTACAAAAACCTGCAGGTAATAGCAGGAAACATTGCTACCGGAGCAGGTGCGAAAGCCCTTGCCGCGGCAGGAGCAGATGCTGTGAAAGTAGGAATAGGTCCCGGCAGTATTTGTACAACCCGTATCGTAGCTGGTACTGGCGTACCACAAATCACAGCCGTGATGGAAGTAGCTGCCGCTCTCAAAAATAAAAAAGTAGGAATTATAAGCGATGGCGGCATACGCTACACCGGCGATATGGTAAAGGCTTTGAGCGCCGGAGCGAGTTGTGTAATGATGGGCAATATGTTTGCCGGCACGGAGGAAAGCCCAGGCGAAACGATAATCTACGAAGGCAGAAAATTTAAACAATACAGAGGAATGGGCAGTCTTGGAGCAATGGCGCAAGGCAGTGGCGACAGATACTTTCAGGAAAAATCTGATGCAAAAAAGTTCGTACCGGAAGGTATAGAAGGCCGTGTGGCTTTTAAAGGCAGTTTAAAGGAAGTAACCCATCAGTTTACTGGCGGGCTACGTGCCGGTATGGGATACTGCGGCGCTAAAAATATAAAAGGCTTACAGGAGGCGCAGTTTGTAAAAATTACTAATGCAGGAATGAGCGAAAGCCATGCGCACGACGTTGCTATAACAAGGGAGGCGCCTAATTACAGCCGTTAAAATTCTATTTCTCAGCAGGAGAAACTATTTTCTCCTGCTGCCGAAGTATATCAAGCGAATAAAAAATACAGCCAGAAATAACACTGAACAAAGCAGTGAACACCCATGCCTTGTAATTGCTGATTGGGTTCGTAAAATGCCCCAAAACATTTGACAGTAAGCCAAAAGGATTACTTACGATATCCCAACTATTCCACCTGAGAAAACGACCGAGGTAAACCCCAAAAGAAGAAATCATAATCACAAACCCAAGTACTTTACTTACATGAGCCTTATACTCGCTGGCGAGAATTTCCTGTTGTAAATGCTTTAAGGATAAGTAACTGAGAATAAGTCCCAGAAAGGAAGCAGAAAACAATAAAATTACATCATACCACAGTGGCACTAAAGTAGTGTCACTCACGTGTACCAGGTCTGTAACTAGGTACATAGCATTGGGGAAAAACAATAACCAAGTGCCATATGCAATTGCTTTTGTAAGAAAATGCGCCGATCGCAGTTTGCAAAACTTCCTTGAAATGGCATAGGGAATAGCAGCCAGAAAAATATTCCAGAGAAGGTAAATGTGCATATTGCTTTCTGTGTACACAACTCTTGCAGTTATAAGTACCGTGATGAATAGTAATAAGAAGAGAAGGAGTTTATTTATGGGTTTAATATTTTGAAACATTGTATTTTTTTAAAATCATTTGAAATTATCATTAATCTACTTAC
>JBBKWE010000045.1:0-4900 GCA_037968795.1 Ferruginibacter sp. | reverse complement strand
AGCTTTACTACTACTTTGACCGGCATTCATGTAGGTGGCAACGCAATAGGAGCGGAGCCCACAGCAAACAATAATGGTACAGTGATAGACAACTGCTCATTTAGCAAATCCAAGTTTGGAATAGCCGACGTGGGCGTATCGCTGGCTAACCAAGCCACTGGCCATGTGATCACCCGCAACTTCTTTCCATCACCTACCACAACAGGTACTAACCGGTCAGGCATGATCTTAAAGTTCCACGATGGTATACAGGTGACGGAGAACCAGATGGGGGATAACCCATAAAACCAGTACAAATAGCAAGAAATAATAAACTCCCCTTCACGAAAATGAGGGGGAGTTTATTTACCGGCAAACCTGAAAGACTTTACTTGTTTACTTTCATTGTACTAAATGTAATTTCATCTTCATATTATAAGTAGTCCATCGGCATACGTTAAAATCCCGATAGGTATTGGGAAGATGGTATAAACCGCGGGAAATAGCTTTTTACTACCGACTGTTTATATTCGGTACAATTCCCTTAGGGTCAATAAGAATCAACAGTTCTAAATCAGAACTTTTTTAGTTCCAGCAATATCTCTCCACTGAGCTCAGGCGAATGCAGAGGACGTTGCTTGGTTGTTCCATATATTTATTCCTGCACCATCACTCTACAATAGCAGGTAGCATGAATAACCATAGTCACATTATGGCTGAAAACAAGTAAGAAATTTATGTGGCATCGAGCAGTTGCTGCAAGATTCTCCTGATACTTAATCGAAGGGCAGGGAGAGAAGATTCTACAGGCAAACAAATTTAAATCCCACACATTTTAATATGTAATTATACGAATTGTAGTATAAGTACGACGACGTTACTTCAATTACTAAAGGCTATTTATCACATATTGTTTACATATATTTTCAATTATAAATTATATTTTTTGTTAATTCATAAAAATATAACTTAACTTTTCACTAATTATTAACACAGCGCTTACAATGAGCAAATATCCGGTTGCCTCAGAACTTCAATCACTCAAAGCTGTGTTATAAATAATTGTTATGTAGAGTAGCACGAATATGAAGTCCTGTGCAATGTGTAACAATGTATAATAGCCATCTGGGCTGGTTTTAGTAAGGCAAATTTTTTTTTACGTATTAAACCATCACACTATGAATTGTACAACTATTCATTATAAAAAACTTATTCAGTTTTTTATGCTAATTGTATTTATGCTATTAGCCCCTTTTGCAATTAAGGCGCAAGGAGGAGATCCCGATATGCCGAATTTTGCAAAATTCAAAGTAGATAAGGAAGCATTTTTGACCCAACGAGCTAATGCAGTTGCAGAAAAAAGAGGCGTTATTAATGGAGAACCCATTGAAGTGAAACTTAGGACAATCGCTATAAGCTTCATGGAGACTCAAAAGCAACAAGTGGCAGCGCAGAACAGAGGAGGTAATAACCTTATTTCAGATCCTTGGGTTGCTGTAGGGCCTGCGCCCATTCCAAACGGACAAGTAACCTCTGGCTCACAGACAGCAGCAAGCGGAAGAGTTACCGCAATAGCCATTCATCCTACTAATAGTAACATAGTATATGTAGGTACTGCTCAGGGAGGAGTTTATCGTACAACCAATGGAGGAACGAGTTGGACGCCAATAATGGACAATGCTGCCAGTATAGCCATAGGTGCAATTGCTATAGCTCCTTCTGAGCCAGAAACTGTATATGTGGGTACAGGAGAGCCTAACTTTTCTGCTGATAGCTATTTTGGAGTGGGGCTATATAGAATTTCAAATGCCAGCACCACTGCTACATTGAGCGGCCCTCTTAATAAAGACGGAACTAACGCAGATATATTTTCTGGAAGAGCTATAGGCAGAATACTCGTGCACCCGACTAATGCTGACATCATATTTGTAGCTTCTACTAGTGGAGTTGGTGGCATCGTGAGCGCGGGTAGTAGTGTTCCTATAAGAGGAATCTACAGATGTGTAAATGCTAAGAATGCCAGTCCGGTTTTTGAAAGACTTACGACTCCATTTGGCAACCAAAACCTTAGTGTCCGAGATATTGAATTAGACCCTTTAGACCCTAATATATTAATCGCAAGCGTAGTTGCAAGTGGTGCCGGGATTATAAGAAGTACAAACGCACTAGCAGCTGCTCCTACATTTACTCTTGTACAAACCTTTACCGGGGGAACAAGCGATGTAACAGCGGAGTTTGCGGTACAACACACTGCTGGCCCTAATGCAACGTTTTATGCCGCCACAGGATTTGGAGGAGGACGAGTGTATCGCTCTACAGATGGAGGCGCTACTTGGGCACTCCAGATTACCAACAGCTTTTGCGGTTCACAGTGTTTTTATGACATTGCCATAGCGGTAGATCCTACTAATGCCAGCAACGTGTACCTTGGTGGTAATCCAAATATAATATGTGCAAAATCTACAGACGCAGGACTTACTTTCACAGATTATAAAGCGGGCGTGCACGCAGATACCCATACTATGGAAGTAGACCCTAGTAATCCAAGCAATGTATGGTTGGGAACAGATGGTGGTATATATAAAAGTACTGATGCGGGGTTAAATTATACCTCTTTAAATAATACGCAATTTAGCGCTACACAGTTTATGAGTATAGACACGCACCCAACTGACGCTAATTTCTCTATTGGAGGAACGCAGGATAATGGAACAAATTATCTTAAGCCAGATGGATCTTGGACAAGAGCAGATTTTGGTGATGGCGGATACGCTGTTATAGATCAAAATGCAACGAACACCACTAATGTAACCATGTACCATACTTACTTTAACCAGACAAACGCTATGGGGTATGCAAAGGTTACCAATGTGGGAAGCGCCACTGAAGGTAACTGGACCTTTTATGGTTGCGGATTTGGAGGTTCTACAGCGAATGGTATGACATGCGCTGCTACTGCTATTCAGTTTTATGCCCCTATGGAGAGAGGTCCGGGAAATCCTAATTCTCTCTATTTTGGTAGTGATGTTCTTTATCGCTCTGGCGATGCTGGAGTCACGATGGTAAAAGTGAGTCAGGATCCTATAGTGTCTGGCCAGGCAATTACAGCAATAGGCATATCACAAAGTAATGATAACATACGATTGGTTGGATTGCGTAATGGCGCAATTTGGGGTACTATTTCTGGTGCTTCTACTCTAATAAATATGGATGCTTCTAACAATGTCCCAGATATAGCCATAGCAAGATTTGCAATAGATCCTGCTAATCCTTTAATTGCTTATGTAACCTTATCTGCATTTGGAGTAAATTCTGTGTATAAAACTACCAACCTGGGTGCGGCTACTACCTGGACTGCGATGTCCTCGGGATTACCACAGATTCCCGTAAACTCCTTTGTAATACATACCGCCACTGGCGATTTGTATGCCGGAAGTGATATAGGCGTTTATGCGTCTACAAATGGAGGTACTTCATGGCTGCCCTATGGTACAGGATTACCTGCCGTGGCTGTTTTTGGAATGTCTATCACCAGCCAAAATAATTTACGCATAGCCACTCATGGTAAAGGAATGTATCAGATACCAGTAGGTTCACTGGTTTGTCCTACCATTACGGTGACCAACCCAGCAACAACGACTGGTACTACTGGCGTGGCTTTTTCGGAAACATTTACTGCCAGTGGAGGAACAACACCATACACTTTTACGACAGGTAGTCCTCTACCGGCAGGTCTTACACTTGCTACTACTGGTATTCTTAGTGGTACACCTACTGCTGCTGGTACCTTCCCTATTACAGTTACAGCAACAGATGCTGCCACCTGCACAGGTACAAGCGCAACCTATAATCTTGTAATAAGCTGTTCTGCCATAACGGTGACAAATCCGGCAGTGAATAGCGGAGCAGTAGGCGTAGCCTTCTCACAAACTTTTACAGCTGCTGGCGGTGCTTCTCCTTATAGTTATACCACGGCTAGTACTTTACCAGGCGGCTTAACTTTGTCCGCTGCAGGCGTATTAAGCGGAAACCCAACTCAGTCAGGTACATTCCCAATTACTGTAACAGCTACAGATATCAATAGCTGTTTTGGTAACGGGCCAACTTATAACTTAATTATTTCGCCTTGCGCCACCACACCTGTTATCACGCCTGGCTCCTATAATAACGGGCCATTGAGTACAGGCGCAATTAGCGCCGATAACGTAACAGCACCATTAGGAACGACATGGAGCGAAATGCAAAATACAAATAACGTTCTCGGATTTTCTTGCTTTTCTTCAAACTTTTCATTAGCTGATGATTTTACCGTACCGCCTGGTGATTCTTGGCAGATTAATAAGCTTAGTTTTTATGCGTATCAGACAGCCGCTCCGGCCACGCCTACGCCATTTACTGATATGTATGTGCGTATTTATGATGGAAATCCCGCCGCCGGGCCAGCAAGCATTATCTTTGGAGATTTTACAACCAACAGGTTAAGCGCTTCAGTAGATGCAACTATTTACCGTATTGCGAACGGTACTTCAAATACCCTTCGCAAAGTATGGAGAAATGATGCGAATGTCAGTCTGACTCTAGGACCTGGAACATACTGGGTAGAATTTGCGACAGTTGTTGGCGGAAACCCAGCTACCGCTCATTTTGCTCCTCCTGTGACAATTGTGGGCTCCTCCGGTAAACCCGGCGCTAACGCAATCCAAAGAACTGTGACATCAAACACCTGGGGAAGTGTTATTGATAATGGTAATGGAGTTCCCCAGGACATCGTATTTGATATTGATTATTCAGAATTTTCCTGCTGCCCAACTATAACCGTCACCAACCCAACCACTACAACTGGCACCGTGGGTACAGCTTTCAGCGAAACTTTTACAGCAGCCGGAGGAACAGGTCCTTATAGCTTTACGACCACAAGTAC
>JBBKWE010000044.1:0-32103 GCA_037968795.1 Ferruginibacter sp. | reverse complement strand
GCATGTGTCATCACGTGAAAAACCGCTGCCACATAGTGACCGGTACCCAGGGCTATAAACATAAAACCCAGCTGACTTACGGTAGAGTAAGCCAATACTTTTTTAATATCATTTTGCTTAAGTGCAATACTAGCCGCTATGATAGCGGTAGCCAAACCTGTAATGGCGATTATGCTTTGCGTAACAGGAGCAAGAGAAAATAATGCATTGCTACGGGCTATCATGTATATACCTGCTGTAACCATTGTAGCAGCATGTATGAGCGCACTCACAGGAGTAGGACCCGCCATTGCATCTGGCAGCCAGGTAAATAATGGTAACTGAGCACTCTTACCCGTAGCTCCTACAAAGAGCAATAGTGTGATACCCGTTATATCTGTAGCCGACAATTTTGCCAGCGCTTCTGCAGAAAATACTTCAGTAAAACTCACAGAACCTACAGAAGATATAAGCCAGAACAACGCCAGAAGGAAACCAAGGTCTCCTATTCTGTTCATTATAAAAGCCTTCTTAGCCGCTTTTGTAAAGTCTACATTTTTGTACCAATAGCCGATGAGCAAATAAGAGCAAAGTCCTACACCTTCCCAACCCACAAACATGATTACAAAATTGCTACCCATTACGAGCAGCAGCATGCTGAACACAAACAGGTTGAGGTAAGAAAAATATTTTGCAAAGTCTTTATTGTCCTCGCTATGCATATAGGAGGTAGAATATAAATGTATAAGAAAACCTACCCCAGTGATGATGAGTAAGAAAATGGAAGAAAGTGCATCAATGGTAAAACTCATTGGCACAACAAAATTGCCTACTTCAAACACATTAAAATAATGAACAGAAATAGCGCCGCCACTTTTTACCTGAAAGAAGACAAGAAGAGAAATAACAAATGAAACAAAAATAACAGCAGAGCCTGTAAAGCCACTAGCTGCCTTGCTTAAATTATTTCTAAATGCACCATTGATGATAAAGCCAATGAGCGGCAATACCGGAACGAGCCATAAAAGTTGCGTTACACTATCCATATTCTATACATTGCTTTGCTACTGCGAGCAAAATCACTTACTATTTATTAATGCTTTAGCCTGTTAAGGAATGTCACATCTATATTATGTACATTTCTATACATCATTACTATTATTGCCAGGCCTATACTTACTTCTGCTGCTGCCACGATCATGATAAAAAACACAAATATCTGCGCATCGCTCGCAAAGGTGAGCGAGGCTTTTGCTGCCGGGCTAGCGGCGTGCATTTTACTAAAGGCAACCAGCAACACATTTACGGCATTGAGCATAAGCTCTATACACATAAATATGATGATTGCGTTTCTTCTTACCAGCACGCCTATTACGCCTATGGTAAACAGAAGCAGCGAAAAGATTATATAATAAGTTACGTCCATCATTTATTACAATTGTACATACAGTCCTACACCTATAGTCTCAGATGCCGGACGTACTGATAAAATATCTTTTAAAGTTTTACGGGCTACGCCGTTAAAAATGTCTACTGCTTTGTAAGAGGCTGCCTTTGTAAGCAGCTTTGTAATTACGCCCGTGGCTACAGAAGCTAGCGCCGGGTAAAGCATTTTCTTTACAGTGGCATCACTAAAATTCTGTTCATCAGTAATTCCCTTCACTGTGCCTACTACTGCTACTGCCGTACCGGCAGCTCCTAGTATTTTAAAAACAACAAGACCAGTCTTATAGGTTTTATACATTCCCATAATCTTATCTACATTTTTCTTTTCCAAAATATCCCCTAGTATTCCTACCCCTTTAAGTTTTTCTCCCAGAATCCCTACCGTATTTATTTGATAGTTCCCAATAGTAAAGACGGGGTTGAAGCCTTTCTGAACTTTTAGCAATTTTACATTGCCAAGAATATTATTGAGGTCAATGTTTTGAAGGTCTTCTAGTTTTATTTGCGCAGAGGCATTATACTGCGCACAACTAAAAGATACAATTAATGCCAGTGCGATGAGTTTAAATCTTGTCTTCATTCTTAATAGTTTTAGAGGTTTTCTTTCCAATAATTACGGCGCCAATCATGGCACTTAAGAATAAGACGCTGCTAAGCTCAAAAGGTAAAACGTAAGAGGAGAACAAGGTGCTGCCTAGTTTTTGTATAAGGCCATAGTCACCAGTGTGCATCATCACCATCTGACCAGTTCCTTTTCCCACAAATGCACTCAGGATAATAAGGAAAAGACAACCTCCTGAGAGAATCCCTATAAATTGTAAGCGATAATTTTTCTTAGGTTCTGTTTCTGTATTCAGATTCATAAGCATAACCACAAAGAGAAATAATACCATAATAGCTCCTGCGTACACAATGATATTTACTACCGCCAGAAACTGCGCATTAAGTAAAATATAATGTCCGCTTATAGCGAAGAACACTACGATAAGCCAGAGAATACTTTTTACCGGATTCTTAGACATAAGCATCATCACAGCACTGCCTATGGCCATAAGAGATAATAAAATAAATACTATAAGAGTGTTCATACTACTGGTCTAGTTGTCTGTTTGGTTTATTACCTAGTGCTTTTTTATACGCTTCCGGCTCTGTTTTAAGATTAGGAATAAGAAGATCTTGTTTGTCGTAAATGAATTGGCTGCGGAGATAGTCTGCAGGAGTAAACGTTTCGCTTAGGTAAATCGCATCTTTTGGACAAGCCTCTTCGCACAGTCCACAAAAAATACAACGCAGCATATTAATCTCATACTTTGCCGCATATTTTTCTTCTCTATATAAATGTTCCTCGCCTGGCAGACGCTCAGCTGCTTCCATCGTGATGGCCTCTGCCGGGCATGCTACAGCACATAGTCCGCAGGCTGTACAATTTTCTCTCCCCTCCTCATCTCTATTAAGCACCTGCAATCCTCTAAAAACAGGGCTAAATGGCCGTGTTACTTCAGGATAATTAATAGTAGGTCTTTTCTTGAAAATGTGGCTAAAGGTGATGAACATTCCTTTGAGAATAGCAGGTATATAGAGTTTCTCCCAAAAGGTCATTGGGCTTCTATCTACTTGTTGTACTCTATTGGTTAAGGCCTCCATGTTTTTTTATAATGATTGCAAAAATAGGGTTTCTATTTTCTGATTAAAATTTAAAATACAATATCGCTCCACCGGTTACTAACATATTAAAAAGTGCTAGTGGAATGAGTATTCTCCAGCCAAGATGCATTAACTGATCGTAGCGGAAACGAGGTATCGTCCACCGTACCCACATAAAGAGGAATATAAAACCAATAACCTTCGTCATAAGGGCTACAATTCCAATAAGTGCAGCAATATTTGGAGAGAAATTGGCTTCATTTACAAATGGCATATCGTATCCTCCGAAGAAAAGTGTAGCCATAATAACTGAACTTACAAACATATTAATATACTCTGCAAATAAATAAAAACCAAGTTTCATAGAGGAATACTCTGTGTGGTATCCGCCTATAAGTTCATTCTCAGCTTCTGGCAGGTCAAAAGGTGTACGATTACATTCTGCAAAAGAACAAATTAGAAATATGAAAAAACCAAGCGGTTGTTTTATTACATTCCAATACCCTTCCTGCTGCTGCACCACCATTTCTTTTAAGCTTAATGTACCGGTAACCATAAGCAAAGCAATGAGCGAAATTCCCATGGCTAGTTCGTAACTTATTATTTGTGAAGCAGCCCGCAGGCCACCCATAAGCGAAAACTTATTGTTACTAGCCCAGCTTCCTATCATGATGCCATAAACCCCAAGACTCAATACGCCAAATACATAAAGGATACCAATGTTGATATCTGCTATTTGCAAGGAAATATTTCTTCCAAAAAATTGAACTTCATTGCCCCAGGGAATAACCGCGCTAGTCATGATTGCAGTGAGCATGGCTAACGCTGGACCGAGGATAAATAATGCTTTAGAAGAAAAGTTGGGCACAATCTCTTCCTTAAAGAAAAGCTTCAGACCATCTGCCAGTGGCTGCAGGATACCATAAGGACCAGCTCTGCTAGGACCTCTTCTATCTTGCAATACGGCAGCTACCTTACGTTCTGCAAATGTCATGTACATGGCTATGCCCAGCGATGCCATCACCACTACGAGGATGAGAACAAATTTTTCGAGCATTAAAGCGAGGTCTAAAACTAATGTCATGTTGTATTGTATAGCTTACTCAGGTTCGTTTCTGAATAAAATTAATATCTATTTATTATCGTCTGTATTTCCTGAATGTGGTATAAAATCGCCCGTGTGTGGCGGTCCTTCTATTTCACTTAATTCAATTTGCGGCTTATTCACGCCACTAACAGAATGTATATCCATTAATAATTTTGGATCTCTGCCTCCCATCACTGCAGAGATGGTTTCTTTTGGCACTTCCAATACATTATACTTATTGGCACCTATTACAGAGTGGCGGCTTATTTTAGTAAGTCCTTCTACCGTCCAGTCTTTTGTTTCTTTTGTATGAAAACGACATGTGTTACAGATCCAACCGGGCTTGCCATCATAACTTTGTACTTCGCCCCAGTTGTCTTTGCGGGCGGTAACTCTATATACTTCGTTACCCCGAAGCCACAGAGTAGCTTTACCACAGCATCCTTCAGTTTTACAATCTCTATGCGCATCTACAGGTTTAGTAAACCAAACTCTATTTTTAAATCTAAATGTTCGATCTGTAAGTGCTCCTACCGGGCACACATCTATCATATTACCACTAAACTCATTATCTATAGCCTTGCTTATATAAGTGCTTATAGCAGCATGATCACCACGGTCTATTATTCCATGAACTCGTGTGGGCGTAAGTTGATCTGCCACATAGGTACAACGATAACAAAGTATACACCTCGTCATGTGTAATTGTATATAAGGACCAATATCTTCTTTTACAAAAGTGCGGCGGGCAAATTGATAACGAGTACCTGCTTTACCGTGCTCATAACCCAAATCCTGTAAATGACATTCTCCTGCCTGGTCACAAATAGGACAATCGAGCGGGTGATTAATAAGAAGAAATTCTACTACGCCTGCTCTTGCCTCTATTACCTTCTCACTGGTGATATTTTTTACGATCATTCCATCCATAACTCCAGTGCGGCAACTAGCTACCAGCTTAGGCATAGGCCGTGGATCTTTTGTACTTCCGGCTGCTACTTCTACAAGGCAAGTACGGCACTTCCCGCCGCTACCTTCCAGCTTGCTGTAATAGCACATAGCAGGCGGCGTTACATCGCCTCCTATCTGCCGGGCAGCTTGCAATATGCTGGTGCCGGGTGCCACTTCTATAGTGATGTTATCTACTGTGACTGTGAGTGTATCTTTTTTTATTTCTTCAGACATCTTTCTTTTTTTTTCACGCCAAGCTCGCAAAGGAGCAAGGGCGCAAGGAGAACCTAAATTATTTAACTAGCTTCTGGTTAGATTTTATATAATTATTCATTAATCTTCCATTTTATTTGCTATTCTATGTATTCCATTCTTAATAAGCGGCACATTAAAATTTATTAGCATGCCTAATTTAATTTCCTAGAGAATTTTACCTGCAACTATCACATCTGCTTTAAATCCCTTTTCCATAAAAATTTGCTCATATACTACCGGCACATCTACTTGTCTCAGATAAGGAATATTCAACTTTTCTAATTCATAACAAAATACTTCCTCATAAATCACCTCAAATAATCCAGGACCCAGCCGCCTATGAATTTTGAAACAAAAGTCAAATGCAATCTTTGAAATTTCATTTTCTGTCATATTTCTTTCTCGCCCGGTTAAAAAAAATACATCTAATTCACTGTTGCCTTCTTTGCCTCCTTGCTCCTTTGCGCTCTTTGCGATAAAAAACTAAACCACGTCTGGCACGTGAATCGGATCTGCATAGTGCCTTAAGCCATATACTTCCGTCCTACACAGCTCCGGGTTAGCCACATACCACTCAAACTCATCTCTGAAATGACGAATAGCTGCTGCTACCGGCCATGCCGCAGCATCGCCAAGCGGGCAAATCGTATTTCCTTCTATCTTTCTTTGTATATCCCAAAGCAAATCTATATCTGCAGACGTTCCCTTCCCTTCTAATATATTTTTCAGAATTTTCTCCATCCAACCTGTTCCTTCTCTGCATGGGCTGCATTGTCCACAACTCTCGTGGCGATAAAAACGAGCAAGCGTGTAAGTATGTCTTACTACACTTTGGTCTTCGTCTAAGACTATAAAACCACCGCTCCCCATCATAGAACCGCTTTCAAACCCACCATCGCTAAGGCTTTCGTAGTTCATTAATCTCTTTTCACCTTTTGTTGTGGTGAGTAATAGGTTTGCTGGTAATATGGGAACAGAAGAACCTCCCGGTATGCAGGCTTTTAGCTTTTTTTCATTAGGAATTCCTCCGCAATACTTATCACTGTATATAAATTCCTCCACAGAGATCGTCATATCTATCTCATACACGCCTGGCTTATTTATATTGCCACAGGCAGAAATCAGTTTTGTTCCGGTGCTCTTACCCACTCCAATTGACGCATAGTCTTCACCACCGTTGTTTATAATGGGTACTACCGCTGCAATTGTTTCCACATTATTTACAACCGTGGGTCTGCGCCATACTCCTTCTATTGCCGGGAAAGGTGGCTTTATCCGAGGATTCCCTCGCTTACCTTCCAAGCTCTCTATGAGTGCTGTTTCTTCCCCGCATATATAAGCTCCTGCACCACGATGTACATATATTTCACAATCAAAACCAGAATCCAGGATATTTTTCCCTAGCATTCCGTTTTGTTTTGCTTCGGCAATGGCTTCTTCTAAAATGGTAGCAACCCAGTCATACTCCCCTCTTATGTATATGTAGGACACATTGCTGCCCAGCGCATAGCTGCTCACAATCATTCCTTCTATGAGCAAGTGTGGAATAAACTCCATAAGATATCTATCCTTAAAAGTACCGGGTTCACTCTCATCGGCATTAACCACAAGATGGCGAGGAATGCCTTCTGGCTTGGCAAGGAAGCTCCACTTTAGACCCGTCGGGAATCCTGCACCGCCCCGACCTCGCAAACCACTTTTCTTTACTTCTTCTACGATATCGCCTTCACTCATTTTGAGTGCCTTCTCTACCGAGAGATATCCGCCTTCCCGCTTATACACATTATAATGCCTGATTCCTTCTACGTGTGCTTTGTCTAGTAATAATTTTCTACTCATATAAATTTATATTCAGCTTAAACCAGCTTTAATATACATCACTTTAATCTTCGTTTTCATTCCTTCCCCAAAGTGTATTTCTCTTCCTCTTTTGCCTCCAATCTCTTTCCTCCTGCCCCTAATTTAAATAGCCTTTCTTCTGCTACAAAATATTTATTTCTTCCGTCTTCTACTCCCTCCAATTCTACCACGCTCCCATTTACCCAGGAAAACTTTCCTTTCTCTTCTTTATTTTCAATTTTGCTATTTCGTTCCGTTCTGCTCTGGTAGCTAAATGTAAAATCTTTATTCAGCGTAACAGTTACATCTTCTCCCTTACTATACTCTGCCGGCCACGTTCCTTTATAAGTACCGTTCCAGTCCAGTGAATTCCTGGAATTGTGATCATCTACAAACTGCATTTCGTGGCCTAAATCTCCGCTATCAGCTAACTGAGAAATTGCATTGCTGTCTGTTATAAACTTTACATTTATTCTTTCACTAGTAGCTGCACCCGTTTTAGAATCCTTGCAGGAAAATAAAAACATTGTAAGGAGTACTATGTAAAAGAGTTTATTCAATACAAACTAATTTTGATTTGCCCTGCATTCTGCTATGATGAAATCTACTTTTTCTTTTGTAAGATGCTCTCTATAGTTGTGGCCCAATTGCATCATGGGTGCGTAACCACATGCACCGAGGCATTCCACAGTTTTAAGGGTAAACATCCCATCAGCCGTTGTCTCTCCTACTACTATGTTTAACTTTTCTTTGATGTAGTCGATAATATTATCACTTCCATTCAGCATGCAAGGACCGGTATGGCATACCTCAAACATATATTTCCCTACAGGCTTTAGATTATACATACTGTAGAAACTTGCTACTTCATATACTTCTATAGGTTCTAATTGCAAGAGTGAAGCTACATAATCCATAACGGGTACATCTAGCCAGCCATCAAACTCCTGCTGCGCTATATGCAAAATAGGAAGCAAGGCACTTTTTTGCTTCCCTTCTGGGTAGTGGGAAACAAGTTCTTGTACCTTATTTAGATTTTCTTGTGAAAATTCAATTTTCATTTATTTTTGTTTCTGCTTATTAACTTTTTTACATCTGCTTTATCCTGAGGTCTGGCAGCTTTCTCTTTCACTTTAAGTAAATCATGATACCCAATAAACTTAACTTCTACATCTTTCATTTGCACTAGCTTTTTACTATCCTAAGCTTGCTCAAAGGGAACTCCATACAAATCATTTAAAATATCAATTCGAAGAGGTTCATATCCTAACTGAGTTATATTATCATTTTTTTAAAAAGTCTTCTTTACTTAGGCCAAGAGACTCAATGCCAAACTCCCTAATTACTTTTACCATTTTCTCCGCATTCTCTTCTGACAGCTCTATTAAAAAATCATCTTCCAAAATAATTTCATTTTTCATCCCGATGAATTTTATTAACTCTCTTCTCTATGGGCGCAAGTGAACCATCTTCTTTTCTCTTGAATTACAAAAAAAAAGTTTGACGTAAGTCGTAAAGACAATTTAGTCTTTCAGCTACTGTAGTATTAGCCCAAAATAAATCGTCTTTTTGCTCTGCCTCTTCAAGAGACATAGTAGCCGCCACCATCGCTATTTTTCTCTTCTTCATAATGGTTTATTTATGCATCCAGTTCCCCGGCAATCAAATTCAAACTGCTCATGGTAATAACTGCATCACTGAGCATTCCGTTCTTTATAAGTTCTGGATAGGCCTGGTAGTAAATAAAACATGGTCTGCGGAAATGCAAACGGTAAGGTGTGCGTCCGCCATCGCTTATCAGATAAAACCCTAGCTCTCCATTTCCTCCTTCTACTGCGCTATATATTTCTCCTACCGGCATCTCGGCTTCCCCCATTACTATTTTAAAATGGTAGATTAAAGCTTCCATTTTAGTATATACATCTTCCTTTTTAGGGAGATACCAAGCAGGAATATCAGCATGATATACTTCTGCTTCTTCCCCTTTAAATTCTTTTACTTTAGCATAAGCTTGTTTTATTAAACTCAGGCTTTGCCACATTTCCTGATTGCGCACCAAAAATCTATCATAACAATCTCCTGTTGTGCCTACTGGTACTGTAAAATCAAAATCTTCGTAACTACTGTATGGTGAATGAACCCTTACATCATAGTCTACGCCAGCGGCACGCAGGTTTGGTCCGGTAAAACCATAATTAAGAGCTCGCTCTGCAGTTATAGCACCTACTCCAATCGTACGCTCCATAAATATGCGATTTCGATTAAAGAGATTTTCAAACTCTCTGAGCTGCGCTGGATAACCTGTTTTTTCGTCAAGAAATTTATCTAGCTTTTCCCAGGCTACCTTAGTAAAGTTTCTTTCAAACCCACCAATGCGACCAATATTCGTTGTGAGTCTGCTACCGCAGATCTCTTCGTATATTTCATAAATGTGCTCGCGAAACTGCATTAGGTAAAGGAATCCGGTGTAAGCACCACTATCTACACCTACAATAGAATTGCAGATGAGGTGATCGCTAATACGCGAAAGTTCCATTATAATTATACGCATATAATCTACCCGCTTAGGCAGCTCTACGCCTAGTAACCGTTCGCAGGCAATATGCCAGCCCATATTATTAATGGGTGATGAGCAATAATTTAATCTATCAGTAAGGGGGGTAATTTGATAAAGAGGTCTGCGCTCGGCAATTTTTTCAAATGCCCTGTGTATATATCCTACGGTAGAAACGGCATCAATAATCTTCTCGCCATCCATTTGCAAAACATTCTGAAATACACCATGCGTAGCAGGGTGCGTAGGCCCAAGATTGAGCGTGGTAGTCTGCTGCTCTATGCTGTTTTCTGGTAGTGCTGTGTCCGTCGTTATACTATCAAATTCGCTCATAATTCTTTCTTTATAAGTAGCTCTGTCTTAATTATTGCCGCTTTGTAATCTTTCCCCTTCTTTCAATGTATCGCTGCGGCCAAACATTTCATCATCCTTATCTATTCTTGTCTGATCTTCCAGCGGAAATTCTTTTCTCATAGGAAAATAGTCCATTTCATCTACATTGAGAATGCGAATAAGATTTGGGTGACCAATGAAATTTACTCCGTAGAAATCAAAGGTTTCCCTTTCCATAAAATTTGCAGATTGATATAATGCAGTGGCACTAAACACATCTGGTTTTTCTACCGGTACAAATACTTTAAAACGTATTCTAACATTGTCTACAAGGTTGTGTAAATGATATACAACCGCTAGCTCTTTTCCTTTACTATCCGGGTAATGTACCGCTTGTAAATCTGTGAGGAAACGAAATCTTAGTTCTTCATCATCATATAGAAACTGCATTACTTTTAAGTTATATTCTGCCTCTGCAGTAAAGGTGAGCATACCGTATGGCTCGCCCCATAGAGACAATACTTCTCCAAATTTATCAGTAAGTTTTTTCTGTATTATTTCGTTTGTTAATGCCATTTCTTATATGCTGGTGTGAGTCTTGTTAAAATTATTGTATGCCGTAGCTATGTAGCAAATCTTTATACTGATCACTCTGTCTGCGGCGCAAGCTCTCATTGTGCACTAGTTCCTGAATCTTCATAAATCCATCAAGAATAGCTTCTGGCCGGGGAGGGCAACCTGGAACGTACACATCTACTGGAACTACCTGATCTATACCTTGTAGTACGGAGTAGGTATCAAAAATACCGCCGCTGCTGGCGCAAGCACCTACTGCGATTACCCAGCGCGGTTCTGCCATTTGCAGATATACCTGCTTTACTATTGGGCCCATTTTTTTAGCAATGGTACCCATTACCATAAGGAGATCGCACTGTCGTGGAGAAAAACCCACACGCTCACTTCCAAAACGGGCAAGATCGTAGTGACTAGCCATAGTAGCCATGAATTCTATTCCGCAGCAACTAGTTGCAAAGGGTAAAGGCCATATAGAATTCTTACGGGCAAGGCCTACAACCTTCTCGAGGCTTGTAGCCATAAAACCATCCCCCATGTGCCCTTCTGGGATACCTTCAAACTTTACTGTATTATTAAATTGAACCGGACGATTACTCATATCGAAAAAAATTTGTGGGATTGTAAAAGCTAGGAAATGATGCTTTATTCTTCCCAATTGATAGCACCCTTCTTAAAAATGTAAATAAAACCGGCAAGGAATAAGCTCACAAAGAGAATTACAGCTAAAAATCCTTCCCAACCCAATGCTCTAAAATTAACAGCGTAAGGGTAGAAAAAGATCACTTCTACATCAAAAAGTACAAATAAAATTGCCACCAGAAAGTATTTGATGGCCATAGGCTGCCTTGCATTGCCTTGTATTTCTATACCGCTTTCAAAATTCTGTAGCTTATCCAGCGTTTTCCTTGAGGGGCCTAGCTTCGAAGAGCCCCAAATCATAACGGAGAGAAGTCCTACTGCAAATAGAATCTGAATTACTATAGGTAAGTAATTCATGGCGGTATTTTCGCTGGCCAATTGTGCTTGTAGGAAATAAAGTTGCATAATACTAAATGCTTATGATTTTGAACTGCAAATTTAAGGTAGCTATGGCAAACTACCTCATATACAATGGGGTAATTAGTTAATTCAATGTTGCACCATTTGTATACTAAGAATATATAAATTATTCTATAAAATCGATCATTGAATAGTTGTGGCTTAGATTCCTGAAAATGAATCTTACATTTTTTAAAGTGTAACCCCTACGAAGACCTGTATCGCCTGGTCTTTCCATGTTTGCTTATCATCTACTGCATTGATATCTGTGAAGCCAAGTTTGTATCTCGCACCAAAATTAACTACTGGCAGCTGAAACCAGATACCAGCCATAGCACCAAAGGAGCTTTTGTTGTACAAGTCTCCGTTACTCTTCAGGCTGTCAACGGTTTGTTTTAAGAGATTGCTATAATATGGTCCTACTTGCAGTTTTACTCTCTTACTCTGTCCAACATTTACATTGAGTAAGACAGGAATCTCTAAAGTATTAAGTTTTGCATTCCTTTGGCTTCCGCCAAAGAAAAGATCGTCATAAGCAGTAGAAAGATCATCGTTAAATTCTGCTTCGGATTGCACAAAATTTATTTCTGGCTGTACCCCAAAACGTCTACTAAAATTTATTTGCATGAAACCTCCAAATTGATAATTATATTTAAAACCTTCTTTATAGGAAGTTCCATCAACCTTATTTATATTGAGTCCACCTTTTACACCAAAGCGGATAAGATTTTCTCTATCCATCCCAATAACATTTCGCTGAGCTGAAGCCAACAATGTTAGAAATAGGGACACAAAAATGAGAGTGATAATTTTTGAAGAGTTAAACATTGAATAGATTTTGTAATGAATTTAAGTATTGCAATTTTATACCTGCAAGCTACTCTAAATTTATGCCAAAACACACTCCTATTTCATAAAATTATCAACTATTAGCAGTAAATGATCGTCACAGATTATTTTGTAAAAATCCCCGTCCGGCATTATACCAAACGGGGATTTGTATTGTATCTACTAATCTTTATTCTAAAAAGTCTAAAGCATTCGCTTACTCTTCTATCTGCAGCTTTCCTTTCGCTTTAGCAATTACCTCTTCTGCAATGTTGTTGGGTGCAGGGGCGTAATGGCTAAACTCCATGGTAGAAGTAGCACGACCACTAGAAAGTGAGCGCAGCTGAGTTACATAACCAAACATCTCACTCAATGGAACTTTGGCTTTGATCACTTGCACACCGTGCTTGCTGTCCATACCTTCCAGCATACCACGACGGCGGTTAAGATCACCTGTAACGTCACCCATGTATTGGTCTGGAGTAAGTACTTCAACCTTCATGATAGGCTCTAGTAATGTAGGCTTAGCCTTGCGGCCTGCCTCACGGTAACCTTGCTTAGCACAAAGCTCAAAACTCATAGCATCACTATCCACCTGGTGGAAGCTACCATCTGTTACTTCAACCTTCATACTCTCCATTGGATAACCAGCAAGTACACCAGTAGTCATTGCCGTTTCAAAACCTTTCTGAATGGCCGGTATGAATTCCTTAGGAATACTACCACCAAACAATTTATTTACAAACTGGAAGTTAGACTTACCATCATTTTCTTTCAAGAACTCCTCATCTGCAGGACCTATTGTGAAAACGATATCGGCAAATTTACCTCTACCACCTGTTTGCTTTTTAAGCGTTTCTCTGTGCGCTATTGTTTCCTTAAGTGCCTCTTTATAAGCTACCATTGGTGCACCTTGGTTTATCTCTACTTTAAACTCTCGCTTCATTCTATCTACGATAATCTCCAGGTGTAGCTCGCCCATTCCGCTAAGGATAGTTTGTCCTGTTTCTTCATCTGTCTTTACACGAAGTGTAGGATCTTCCTCTACAAGTTTAGCGATAGCCATACCCATCTTATCTACGTCAGCTTGCGTCTTAGGCTCTACTGCCACAGAAATAACCGGCTCAGGGAAGGTCATAGACTCCAATACAATTGGATGATTTTCATCACAAAGCGTATCACCTGTTTTAATGTCCTTAAAACCAACTGCTGCTCCTATATCTCCAGCATCAATAAAATCAACTGGATTTTGCTTATTTGCGTGCATCTGCATTATACGACTGATACGCTCTTTCTTACCTGTGCGGGTGTTAAGAACATAAGAACCACTCTCTAGTCTACCACTGTAAGCCCGGAAGAAAGCCAGACGACCCACAAAAGGATCAGTCATGATCTTAAATGCTAAAGCACTAAATGGCTCTTTTACGTCTGCATGGCGCTGTAGGGGTTCTCCAGTTTTAGGGTCAGTACCATCTACAGCTTCTATATCTAATGGACCAGGAAGGTACCTTACGATAGCATCCAGAGCAGTTTGTACTCCTTTGTTTTTGAAAGAAGAACCGCACATCATCGGAATAATGCTCAGGTCAATCGTTGCCTTTCTGATAGCTTCATGCATTTCATCTTCTGTGATCGTATTAGGATCATCAAAGAATTTTTCCAGCAAGTTCTCATCATATTCTGCTACCGCCTCTATAAGTTCCTGGCGATACTGATCTACTTCTTCTTTCATTTCTGCCGGAATAGGAACTTCTGTGAAAGTCATACCCATATCCTGCTCATTCCATACGATTCCTTTCATGGTAATAAGATCTACCACACCTTTAAATCCATCTTCTGCACCTATAGGCAACTGTAATGGAACGGCTTTTGCACCTAGCATTTCTCTTACCTGCTTTACCACATTTAAAAAATCTGCACCACTACGATCCATCTTGTTTACAAATCCTATACGAGGTACTTTGTATCTGTTTGCCTGACGCCATACGGTCTCACTCTGAGGCTCTACACCACTCACTGCGCAGAACAAAGCAAGCAACCCGTCTAGTACACGAAGGCTACGCTCTACCTCTACGGTAAAATCCACGTGACCGGGAGTATCTATAATATTAAACTTGTATTGATGGGTATCAGGAGTTGGTTTTGCGTCTACCATTGGGAAATTCCAAAAACAAGTAGTAGCAGCACTAGTAATAGTGATACCGCGCTCTTGTTCCTGAGCCATCCAGTCCATTGTAGCACCACCATCGTGTACTTCTCCTATCTTATGGTTTACACCAGTATAATAGAGAATACGCTCTGTGGTCGTAGTCTTGCCGGCATCTATATGTGCGGCAATACCAAAGTTTCGTTGATAACGTAAATCTGACATTGTGTTTGTATTAATTGTTTATTTGTAAAAAAGTTATTTCCGTGAAAAAGTGCCGTCGGTGAGCTGTGACTAAGTGTATACGAAGGTATGCGATGCCGAGCGGCCGAATTACTTGCAAGGCGTTGCACTGCCATGATCAAGTAAGCTTATATGTAGTAGTTATGCTCTCATAATTTGCTAAATAAGCAAGGCGCCAACCATTAGCCTGTGCTTTTTAGCGCCGCAAAGGTAGGGAAATTATGTTTACCAAGATTTAGTTGCATAAACTAGAGTTATAGAGCTTTAAATGTCTTAAAAGGAGGAACCTGGACCGGCAATTGAGGAATCCGATGCAATATTGCAACCCTGGAATTCTGCTTAGTCACCCTATGATCATTTAACAGCAGAGTGTGATTTAGATAATCGCCCATCAGTTCATCACGAAGTAGATGGGGCAAATCTCAAAACTTATTGTAAAGACTTTTGAATTCCCCACTGCAAACAATAACCTTCTACCGTTAATTTACTGCGGCTCATACTCGAATACCAGTACAGCATTCTTGTCTAAATCTGCACTACTTCTAAGCTCGTACCTTTTCTTGCCTGCTGTTACTACTATGAGTGCAGTGTTTGGCGGCAGCGTTCCCAGGTTCTCAGCAAATAAAGTAATGGTATGCAGTTTGGTATTGTCATCAAGCCGCAAATCTATCTTTATAGGTTTCGTACTTAGCGTTTGCTTATCTACCAAAAGTTTACCATTATAAAAAACTGAGACCATATCTCCATCCACCTCGCCATTGTCATACAACCTGAGTGTTATATCTTTTACATCGACTTTTAAGCGACTAAACTCCACTTGCGATCGTTGTTGTATTCGCTCAGGCAGCGGTATTATAACCGGCTCGGGCTGTGGTTCAGAATCCTTCTTTGTGATAGGTGGCGGAACTGGCTCGGGATCTTTTTTTGGTTCGGGCTTCCTGGGCTCTGGTTTTTTAGGTTCTGGCTTTGAGGGAGTTGGCGGAACATATTCCGGGTCTGGGATTTCCAGGTTTTCGTCTTTAATCAGATCCTCCTCTCTTCCGGTAAAACATGGTTTTACTGTGCCGGGGATTTTATTGGGCTTAAGAGAAACTCTACGAAGGATTACAACCTCTCCCGTACCTTTTGAAAAAATTGCATCGAAACCAGAAGATCGCAAATTCACCATGCCTTGCATTATCAATTCGCCTTCCTTCAGCAAAACCAAAAATTTAAGATCCATGAGACTATGGTTTCCTCCAGATTGTATAAAGCCTGTTCCCCTTATTGCTACAACTCCATTCTCATATCTACCTACATAATGAGCTTTACAAAAATTTCTGGGACTTTTTCTCACAAAGTCATAAGTAAATCCGCAGATTTCGTCACCTTGTTGGGTAATGTTTAGCTGAAGGTCCTGACCATCAAAGAAAGACCCCTCCCAAATTCCTGTAATATTTTTCTTTTGCGCAAAGCAATTAGCAGTTATTAAAAGAAGAAACGATACCTGTAAAAAAACTTGTCTACCTAATTTCATATTTATATTAGTCTTTAATTGCAATTAATTTAATAATTGCTTATCGCACAAATTTAATCGTATAATAAGATACTTCTATGCCACAGGTAAATTATAACTTTCCTTTTATAAAAAAATAATGCGATTTTGAAGCGTGTAAAATATTTCTCTGGATTAATGGCACTAGTAGCAGAATTTATAAATTTGCAGCCACAATAGGATTGCAGGGAAAAGTAAAAAACCTTTTATGAGATATAAAATAGCGGCAGGATTGTTATTGGTAGCTCTTGCAATTTCTGTGTTTTACAATTATGAGCAAAAGCAAAAATTAGATGCTATGCAGGATGCTATGGATAAGTTTCTGCCGGCTGCAAGGATGCTGGAGCAGCAGAATATGTTGCTAAAGCAAGAATTAACTCTTAGAAATAAATTTCCGGAGGTAGATCAAAAAGCAGTGCAAGACAGCATTCGCAACCTATTTAAAGTAGACTCTGCAGGAATAAAGAAAATGGAAATGCAGCCAAGCCAGTTCGATATTAATCAGCCGCAAACGCCTACACCAGTGGACGGAGATTTTCGGGATATGTATAATAAAAAAAATAACAGGTAGTGCCTATTCTATGTACACTTGTTTTGGCACACGAGCGCCTTCCTTTACTTCTTCTATAAATCTGCGATTCGCTATATCATAACCATTTCCTTTTTCGCAGAAATGCACTTTGAGATTTTGTATACTTATGGGATTGCCTTCGGGTATATCTGCAATATTGCTGTATTGTATATCCTGGCCGTCTAAAATCATCACAAGGCCGCTACCTATAGCTTCCATAAGGTTGCCATCTGTGATGTACATGCCGGTATCTTCTCCCAGGCCTATACCAATGCAGGAAGGATTTGCTGCTACTGCTTGTGCCAGCCTGCCAAACCGGCCCCGTTTATCAAAATGAGAATCAAAAATAATATTATCCATAAAAGCAAGGCCGGTAGTGATCTTTACTTCCCCTTTAAGATGCGCCATATTTGCAATGCCCTCATAAATCATGGTATGGCTCATAGCCATAGCTCCTGCAGAAGTACCCGCAACAAGAAAATTAGATTCCGAGGCATAACGTTGGTGCAAAATTGTGAGAAAATTTGTACCGCCAAAAACCGCAGATAGTCGTAATTGATTTCCGCCAGAAAACATCACCGCATCGCAATTGCGAAGTCGCTCTTCAAAGTCTTCGCGACTGGCATCTGATCTGTTCCTTATGTGCATTACACCTACATAACTACATCCTATTTTACCAAAGGCTTCCATATAACTTTCTCCCACCTCATAAGGAATCATACTCGCCGTGGTAATTACTTCTATTTTAGAATCGGGACCACCGGTTTCTTCTACAATTCTTTTTAGTATTCCCAGTTCAAAATAGTTAAGGTTACTGTGTACGTAATTCTTACCATTCCTATCGGCGCCTTTATCTTCTGCACCGCCGATCGCCATTAATTTCCCTTTTGCAGATTGCATTCTTCCTGTTTATTTGAAAGGACAAAAGTAAGGTAAATGCCGAGGAGTAGCTATTTCTAATGGGTGTCTTATTTGCATTATGCTACTATCTCATGGCAAAACTTAAATAGTTTTTGCGGTACCGAGCCTTTTACCTAATTTTCTTTTTTCCAAAACTGCCTCGTGGCTAACTGAATGCCTTTACCTTTTAAAGGTAGCATACCTGTAGTCACCGGCATTTTGTAGCACTTAAATAAACAAATCAATATGCAGATCGTAGAAATAAAAATCCTGCGCGGGCCCAATTACTGGAGTATTCGCAGAGGAAAGCTTATACAAATGAAGTTAGACCTTGAGGATCTGGAACAAAGACCCACCAACACTATAGAAGGATTTCTCCCCAGACTTAAAGCTCTTTTTCCCACTATGTATGAGCATAGGTGTAGTGAGGGGGTGCCGGGAGGCTTTTTCTCGAGGGTAGAAGATGGCACCTGGATGGGGCATGTGATAGAACATATAGCGCTGGAACTGCAAACACTTGCAGGAATGGATACTGGTTTTGGCCGCACGAGAGGCACCGGTAAAGAAGGAGAATATTTTGTCTGTTTCAGTTACCTGGAAGAAGATGCAGGCGTATATGCTGCAAAAGCTGCTGTACGTATATCAGAGGCACTTATAGCCGACATGGAATACGACCTTGAAACTGATATTATGAGGCTTCGGGAAATAAGGGAAGAAACTCGCCTGGGGCCAAGTACCGGCTGCATTGTAGAAGAAGCTGCCAAAAGAAATATACCACACATGAGGTTAAATAAACATAGTCTTGTGCAGCTTGGCTATGGTATTCACCAGAAAAGGATAAGAGCAACTATTGCCAGTACTACCAGTAATATTGCGGTGGACATTGCCTGTGATAAGGAAGAAACAAAAATGCTGCTTGGTGCAGCAGAAATTCCTGTACCAAAGGGAACAGTTATTCGCAGCATGGAAGGACTGGAAGCGGCGGTAGAAAAATTTGGCTATCCGCTTGTTATTAAGCCGATAGATGGCAATCATGGTAAAGGAAATACTACTAATATCACTACCTGGGACCAGGCAGTTACTGCCTTTGAGGCGGCTCAGCAATACGGTAGAAGCTCTATTATTGAAAAATACATCACAGGATTTGATTTTAGAATACTGGTAATCAATTATCGATTTGTGGCGGCTGCCCGCCGTACTCCTGCCAGCGTAGTAGGCGATGGCAAAAGCACAATTCAGCAACTTGTAGATAAGGTGAACGAAGACCCTCGCCGTGGATATGGTCACGAAAAGGTGCTTACTCAAATCACCGTAGATCAATTTACCCATAAGATACTTGCAGAGCGGGACTTTACGCTAGACACCATACCAGAGAAGGATGATCTCGTTTTGCTAAAACCCACTGCAAACCTGAGCACGGGCGGCACGAGCGACGATATTACAGAAGAAGTGCATCCTGCCAATATCTTCATGTGTGAGCGTATAGCTCGTATCATAGGATTAGATATTTGCGGAATAGATATAATGGCAGAAGACCTGCAAAAACCCATCTCAGAGAATGGAGGAGCAGTATTGGAAGTAAATGCAGCTCCTGGATTCCGCATGCATATAGAACCTAGCCGCGGACTTCCCCGCAATGTGGCAGAACCTGTAGTGGATATGTTATTCCCGCAAGGAAGTATTGGAACTATTCCCATCATTGCTGTTACAGGAACGAATGGCAAAACAACTACCACGAGACTTACAGCACACATTGCAAAAAGTGCTGGCAAAAAAGTAGGGTATACGACAAGTGATGGTGTGTATATACAAAACCAGCTTATGATGACCGGCGATTGTACCGGTCCAATAAGTTCTCAATTTGTACTGAAAGATCCTACGGTAGACTTTGCAGTACTGGAATGTGCCAGAGGTGGTATTCTCAAAAATGGTTTAGCATTTCGCCATTGCGATGTGGCTATCGTTACAAATGTGAGCGCAGATCATATGGGTCTTGGTGGCATAAACACCCTGGAGCAGATGGCCAAAGTAAAAGCCGTAGTGCCCGAGACTGTAGTAAAACATGGCTACGCCGTGCTCAATGCAGATGATGACCTGGTATATGGGATGAAAGACGGACTACAGTGCAACATTGCACTTTTTAGTATGGACGAGAATAATAAGCGCATAAAAAAACATTGTAAAGATGGCGGACTTGCTGCCGTTTTCGAAAATGGATTTGTAAGCATACTCAAGGGTACCTGGAAAATACGAGTACTTCCTGTAAAAGATATTCCTATCACCTTTGAAGGAAAAGCGATGCACAACATAGCCAATTGCTTACCTGCGGTAATGGCTTCATACCTCTATCGCGATATAACAATTGCAGATATTCGAACGGCACTTTTGTCTTTTGTGCCAAGTGCTACGCTTACACCCGGAAGGCTTAACTTCTTCCACTTTAAGAATTTTTCTTTCTTAGCAGACTTTGCGCACAATCCCGAAGGGCTTCGCTTGCTGGGCGACTTTGTATCTAAGCTGGATTACAAAAAGAAAATAGGGGTTATAAGCGGCACGGGTGATAGACGAGATGAAGACATAGAAGAACTGGGAGCGGTAAGTGCTTTGTATTTTGAAGAGATCATAATCCGTTGTGATAAGAACCTACGTGGTCGCACAGCAGAAGAAATCATTAGTCTACTACAAAAAGGAATTGACAGTGTAAACCCTAATATTCCCACTACGGTTATAGCCAATGAAAATGAAGCACTAGAGTATATTTACCAGAACCAACAGGAAGGGGCATTGTACACTATTATGTGTGATGTAGTAGCAGGCGCTATAAAAAAGATACAGGAATTGAAGGATAGAGAAGATAAATCACTGGAAGAGCAAAAATGATTTGGTACATTTTACGAGTAACCTTATTTTTGCACTCCTTTTAGAAAAAGGAAAAGGTACTGGGTTATGGTGTAAAGGCAGCACAACAGATTTTGATTCTGTTTGTCTAGGTTCGAATCCTAGTAACCCAACTTAAGAAGTCCATCTTTATTTAGAGATGGGCTTTTTTGTTTGATTAACTTTAGTCGATTTTCTTTCTACAAAACTCTAACGGCAATTACCACCCTAATTAGCAATATTTCTAACTTACCTTTTCATCCGATAAATTCCCTTACTTTTAAGGCTGTGTACTTTGTACACATTATTGCCATTTATTATTATCAACTTGCTATCAAACTAAACAAAAACAAATTCCAGCCTTGTAGTTTCTGTATTTCTATAATTTTAGAAGCCAAAACACAGAAAGGAAAATTTAATTACCTGTCTCAAGATTAAATTTATGAGCTTACCGATTATCGGTCAAAAACCAAGACTAACTACTGCCCAAATCATAAATATGAGTGTGGGTTTTCTGGGAATTCAATTTGCTTTTGGATTGCAAAATGCCAATGTGAGTCGTATTTTTCAAACGCTTGGTGCCAAGATAGACGAGATTCCTATTCTGTGGATAGCCGCTCCGCTTACGGGTCTTATTATTCAACCCATCATAGGGCACGTGAGCGATAAAACCTGGATGGGTAAGCTGGGAAGAAGAAGACCCTATTTTATGATAGGTACATTGCTGGCGGCCTTGGCACTATTCATTTTCCCTAACGTGAGCGTATTGTGGCTAGCTGCAGTTCTACTATGGGTACTTGATGCTTCTATCAATATTTCTATGGAGCCATTCCGAGCTTTTGTAGGAGATATGCTGCCAGATGAGCAAAGGACATCGGGCTTTGCGATGCAGAGTTTTTTTATAGGAGTAGGTGCGGTTATATCCTCTGGCCTGCCTTATTTGCTAGAGAAAATGAACGTGTCTAATGAGGCGGCTGCCGGCGTGCTGCCAGATACCGTAAAGTACTCATTCTACATAGGTGCGGCAGTGTACATTGCGGCTATTTTTTATACTGTTTTTACTACAACTGAATACTCGCCAGAAGAATTAAAATCTTTTGGCGGAGCTACTGATGAGTCTGAAATTAAAACCATAAAAACTCCCGCGGCTTCTTTTATGTCTCGCGGGGCTATTTGGCTTGCTATAGGTGCAGCCTTAAGCGCAGCTTTATATTTTTATAATGTGAATGCCGCTAAACCTTTGGAAAAAGAATTGTATGTGCTTACACTTAGCATTGCCGCGTATGGTTTGTTGCAAATACTGGCAGCAACTTTCTTAAAAAACAAATCAGAAAATGGACTGGTAGAAGTAATGGACGACTTAAACTTCTTACCCACCACTATGAAGAAACTTGCATGGGTACAGTTTTTTTCCTGGTTTGCCCTCTTTTCTATGTGGATATACAGCACACCGGCACTTGCACAACATTTATATGGAACTACAGATTCCAGCTCTGTAGAGTATAACAGGATAGGTAACTGGGTAGGTATTTTGTTTGCTTTTTATAATGGCTTCGCAGCATTATTTGCTTTCTTACTTCCTATTATAGCAAAGAAATTTTCCCGCCCAAAGACGCACATGATAGCATTAATAGCAGGTGGTCTTGGATTGATTTCTTATTACATTTTTAAGAATGAATACCTGCTTATTATAAGTATGGCAGGTGTGGGGCTAGCATGGAGCAGCATATTATCTATGCCCTACTCTATGCTTACACAGTCACTACCTGCTCATAAGATGGGTGTGTACATGGGAATCTTCAACTTTTTTATTGTAATACCACAGATACTAGCCGCTACTTTACTGGGAATATTTACGACAAGATTATTTGCAGACCAGGCAGTATATTCTATTGTACTAGGAGGGGTGAGCATGATTGTTGCAGCATTCTTGTGTCTCAGAATAAAAGAGAAATAGTCTGACTGAATGCCCTCTCCTACTATCTAAAAATTTATTAATTATGAAGAAGCTTTTCTTACTTACTTTTTTTGCTTGGAGCACTTGTGTAACAATGGCGCAAAGTACTTCCACAGAACTCTACCCCGCCAGCTGGTGGATAGGTATGAAATGGAATACCGTACAAATCCTGGTGCGCAATCCAAGTGATGAATTTAATAAACAAGAGGTGTCTATAAATTATCCAGGAGTTGTTTTAAGAAAAACGACAAGACTAGAGAACCCTCATTATTATGCATTGGATGTAGAAGTGTCTGCGAGTGCCTTAGCGGGGCAGGTTCCCATTTCATTTACTAATAATAAAAAGAAAACGACAGTAGCGTATTGGCCTATAGAAAAAAGACGAGAAGGAAACGGAACTGCATTTGCACAAGGCGTGAGAAGCGAAGATGTAATGTATCTTATTATGCCAGACAGATTTAGCAATGGAGATAAGAGCAACGATAAGGTTGCGGGCATGAGAGATCAATCCCTACGCAGAGATACGGTGTATGAGCGCCATGGCGGGGACTTACAAGGGGTAATAAACCACCTTGATTATTTAAAAGATATGGGTGTGACCGCATTGTGGATGACTCCCATTTGGGAAAATGATATGCCTAGCCGCACAGAGCATGGTTATGCTATCACCAACCACTACAAGGTAGATCCAAGGCTGGGGAGCAATGAAAAATACAAGCAACTAAGTGATGAATTGCATAAACGAAATATGAAACTCGTGCAGGACGTAGTGTACAATCATGTAGGAATTATGCACACAACAGTGCTAGATAAACCTTGCAGGGATTGGTTGCATGAATGGCCGGAGTTTACACAAACAACTTATAAAGACCAGGTAGCTTTTGATTCTCATGCAGCACCTTCTGATAAAAAAATTATGGAGCAAGGCTGGTTTGTCAGAGATATGCCAGATTTAAATCAAAACAATCCTTACGTGGCCAATTACCTTATACAACAGGCACTATGGACAGCAGAGAATTTTGGGGTGGACGGATGGAGAATAGATACCTATTTATACAACGACCTCGAGTTTATGAACCGATGCAACAAAGCCCTGTATGATGAATATCCTCGCATGACCATCTTTGGCGAAACCTGGGTACACGGCGTTATAAATCAAAGCTATTTTTGCGAGAACAATATGTCTGTCCCATTTAAAAGTAATCTACAATCTACCACAGATTTTCAAACTTTATTTTATGGTATTCAACCAGCGCTTACGGAGAAGTTTGGCTGGACGGATGGCGTAAATAAACTGTATACGACCACTGCCCAGGACATTCTTTACAAAGACCCAATGCAGCAGGTTATATTTTTAGATAATCACGACATAGCCAGGTTTTATTCTGTGCTGGGGGAAGATGTAAAGAAATATAAAGTTGCCCTTAGCTGGCTTCTGACCTTTAGGGGTGTTCCACAAATGTACTACGGCATGGAAACGCTTATGACGGGCTTTACCAATCCTGATGGCTATGTAAGACAGGATTTTCCAGGTGGCTGGGAAGGCGATATTCAAAATAAATTTACGGCTGCTGGTCGCACAGAAAAAGAAAATGATGTCTTTAATCACATTCGCACCCTGGCAAATTTCCGAAAATCTTCCTCTGCCATTACCCATGGCAAACTTATGCAGTATGTACCGGTAGATGGCGTATATACCTATTTCAGGTACGACGACAGCCAATCTGTGGTGTGCATAATGAACACGGGAGAAAAAGCTAAAACAATAAATCTACAAGAGCTATACAAGGATAGAACCTTAGGATTTTCTACTACAAAAGATGTGCTCACCGGTAAAAGCTCTGCAATGATCATAACGGTGCAGCCTATGGAAATGTATGTAGGGGAAATGGGGCATTAAAAGTATAACGGTTGTACACTCTTGCCCATACTCTTTTTACATTCTCCTCAAGAAAGGAGGGAAAGTTGCTAAACACATGAAAAATAATTTGTAATCGCTCAAGTAAGTCTTTAAACCCACCACCTTATCCCACATAATTAGAAATACGAAAATCCTTAACGGTTAAATTGTCTATAACTATTATTCCTCTAATTATATATAAGAATACTTAAATCACTGCTCATCTAAAAAATAAACAAATACACAAATATGCCATTTTAAATGCCACAATTAATAAAACTTCCCAAATTCTTCAAAGTATAACTTTAGCCTTGATTCTTTTGGAAACATACGATCTTGTAATATTTTGTTAGCTGCTTTAGCATCTATTTTATCATTGAGAAGTCCTTTAAAATTTGCTTTAATTGGGACAAGGTTATTAGGATTATCTGCGGTAGTATAGAAGTAATTATGATTCATCTCAAAGACTCTCTTCCTGTCTTCTACCAGGCTTCCTGTTACTGCTCTTAGGTCAGTAGAATACATTTTGTAAAGTGAAACATTTTCCGACTCAAATAATCTCTCCAGGAAAAACTTATTATCATTACCAAACTGCATCCCGTTCAAATAAGTAGTTGGAGCCTTACTCAGGTCGGTACTATCTATTTTTACATAAAAGGAATCTATTTCCTCCCACCCAAGTACAATCACCCGTTGCCTGTCTGTGTGTAGTACTGAAAATTCCTGTGTGCTGGCATCCAGCCGTACATGCATATTTCTGCCTATACCATCTTTTGTAAATACATCGGTAATATTGTTGCCATATAGCACCATGTTTTTACCGGTAACTTCATATCCCTTAAAACTTTTAACCTGATCATCTGCTGTAGGGTTCATCATTGTTTGAGCTCGATTAACGCCCCAAAATACAGTTAACTCGCCCTGCTGAGCAGTAACATTTTTTGGCAAAATGCTTGCAGAAATTGATAGAACTAGGCAAAAAGTAAATAAATTTTTCATGGTACTAATAGTTGAGTAGGGGTTATAAAAATCAAAAATAGCAGAAATGCAATATTCTGCACAGTCTGGTTCATTCTTTCACAAAAGATTAAAGCCTAGGAATTCATTAGGCCTGCGCCGTTGGTCCTCCAAAGTTAAAAGGTATCTCTACCGCTTCCATATCTTTTATTTCTCCGTTGCTTTCTTCAAACTTCTGTACATTATCTGCTATAGCTCTCATTAGTCTTTTTGCATGAAAGGGAGTCATTATCATCCTTGCCTTTACTTTACTTTTGGGTGCTCCGGGCATTACATTTACAAAGTCTATTACAAACTCAGCCTGACTATGGGTAATTATAGCTAGATTAGCGTAGGCACCTTCTGCCATTTCATCTGTGATTTCTATGTTTAATTGATTTTCTTGTTGTTGCATATTTTTAATTTTTTATTAAGACGACAAAAGTCTGTAAAATAAGAAAGGCTACCAAATTTGGTAGCCTTTTCTAATTATTTATATGTGATTATCTTGATCCTTTGTAAACCAAAGTATCAAAGAATGCTCGCAATGGATTGTTTGCATAATTCCAACAAACATACATGTTCTTAGTAGAAGGCTCCCATCTGCTAGGGAATGAACCTGGTCCAGTAAACAATGTTATAGTTGTCGCACCACCAGCATTAAATACGTTAGTAACCTGGTTAGTAATAGGATCGAAAACAACTTCCGGACCAATTGCAGGACCATACCAGCTAACTGCACCAGGACCGGTTCCAATTGGATGACCGAAATCACCTGCAAGATACCAGTAATAACGAACATTCGTTCCTGAAGTTGTAATCATACCCATTTCCTGATCATAACGGAAGGTAAATGGATCTCTATTATGATATCCAGTCATCTGATACCTACCGTCATACTTATTTTTTGCACCAATAGTAGTGTAATAAGTATTATAATTAGCTGCTACTGCATAGCTAGCAGGTGAAACGCTCTTAATTTTAAAACCCAAACCATAAGTAGTAGAAGGATCAAATTGTATAGCATTGGTTAAAATCTTTAAAGTTCCTTCGTTAGAACCTTTAGGAATAGTTATAGTCAATCCGCCACTAGGAATTGTATAAAAGCTATTAGGCAGCTTTACTGTACCCGCCGGCAATAAAGCAGTTTGACCTGCAGTATCCAGGGTAATTACTATATCAACAGGTGCCGGATTCACCGAAAGAAACCTTGCAGTAACAAAAGTTGCAGTAACAGCCTTATCTTCAAAAGCAAGTGCTACACTATTAGAACGACCAGCCTGAGAAGCACCGCCTAATTGAATAAACTCTTGATTATCGACAACAAGACCAGTTGAACCATCGTCATTGGTTTTATCCTTGAGACAAGAGCTCATACTTACCACAAAAGCAGCAAGTGTTAAGAATTTTAGATATTTTTTCATTTTATTAAATTTTATTATTTATAAATTATTACTTATCCCAAAAAACAGTAGTTGTAATAGGATTAATAGTTCCTTGTGCTATTACATTCTTAGAGTTAAAGTTATACTCGTTCTGAGGATAAGGATATCTAACAGGAACATTGGCTAGACGGCCAGGATTTGCTGATAAAGGCACAACAGGATAACCAGTGCGACGGTAATCAGAATAGATATCAAAAGCAGACATACCTACTAAGCTGAAATACTTCTGCTCTATTATAACCTTAATTTGATCATTAAGGGTACCGCCAGTTGGATAGGTATAAGCAGGCTTACCACTAGTAATTAAAGTATTAGCTTCGGCTGTTGCATTAGGAACACCTAAAAAAGTAAATGATGCTCTAATACCATCGTTAAACAAAGACTCAGCACTAGCGCCAGTAGTTATATAACCTCTTGCTCTTGCCTCAGACTGAAGGAATAGACTTTCAATTGAAGTTAACACCCATTGTGCCTGAGTAGGAGATTTTGCCAAACCAGGACCCGCTACATTAGATTGTGCATCAGATGCTGTAGTAGCTACCGCTGCGCCATAGGGCTCACCTGCTCTGTAGTCTTGCCCACCTGTAGGAGTTTTAGCTTTAGAGAAGTAATACTTGTATCTATCATCAGTAGCATTTCTTAATAGATTAAGAACATAAGGATTTGCTCTATTGAACTTATCTGCCTCAATACCATTTTCGTCCTCTTTGTAGAAGCCCCAGAATGGATTAAGCTTACCAGCCGTTACGATATATCCAGGCTGCACTTGTACCGGAGAACCAAAAGGCACGTAACCATCAGCGGTAATTTTAGCCATCTGATCTGCAACATTTATTATGCCCGTAGTCTGTGATAATCTCAAAACCATTTTTAATCGCAAAGTATTAATATACTGCTTCCATTTTGTAACATCCCCCGCGAACATTACGTCTGCAACACTTTTGCGTGTACTCTCACCTGGCACATCTGCGTTGAAGGATACAATTGCCTGATCCAACTGCTTAAATAGATCGATATAAATGTCCTCTCCTTTGTCATAAGCTGGAAGAATATTTCCACCAAGGTCAAATGCTTTAGAATAAGGAACATTGTTGAACATGTCTACTAACTGACGGAATCCTTCAACTTTCATCACTTTAGCAGCACCTACGTAGAAATTCTGACCTGCTGCTGCAGCTTTTGTCTCCATTATATTTACATCCTGGAGGATATCATATAGACCATTCCACAATCCCTGACCAAAAGTTGTCGGCAGATCATAACGTTCTTCCTGATTATTGGCTCCAAAATCTCCACCTCTCACCCATTGGCCTGTCCAATGTGCCAGAGGGCGATAAGTACTAGTAGCTCCCAATAGCGTACCCATTCTCGCCTGAGAATTTGGTAGTATAAGGTCTGCCGAAATAGAAGCTTCTGTCGGACTATTAGGATTTTGATTTATATCTAAGTAGCTTTTCTTACAGCCGGCGATTGCCAGTCCGAAAAATAAAGCTCCTCCTATTATTATATATTTTTTCATGTTGTTATTATTTGTATGTACGATATAATGATTTCTTAGAATCTTACAGTAAAGTTAAAACCGATAATTCTTGTCGGTGGATTTACTTGTGAGTTACTATAACCGTTAGTGTTTGTAGAACTTATTCCATTAGTGTTACTAGTAGAAGTAGTACCTGCACTAGTACTGAAATCCGGATCAACATACTGATTAGAAGTAGGCAAGAATAAAGCCAAGTTTCTAGCATTTACTGCAACAGAAGCTCCTTTAAAGAACTTTTGTGTATTGAAAAGACTTGCAGGTAATTCGTATTGAAGGGATACTTCACGAATTCTCCAAGAAGCTGCACTAAATAAGAAGTTAGACCTTACATCTCTGTATGTACCAGTAAAGAATGACTCCACATCTCCCAATACAACATTTGTGTTCGGAACAATTTTACCTGTACCGTCGTCAATACCAGAATTAGGGAAAACAAAACGCTCTCTGTTGTTCTGCGCTGTAGCAGCACTCACACCTGTCCATGCCATATCCGGACCAAGTCCACTATATGCCTGATGCCCACCTTTATACTCTCCAACTACAGAAAAAGTAACTCCTTTGTAAGAAACAGAAGGCGTAAGACCTACTATCCATTTTGGAGCAGTACGACCATAAATCTTGTTTACCGGATCAAGAGAAGGCGCTCCAGTAACTTTATCTACAATGATAAGTCCGCTAGCAGAATCTCTCTTATAATCAGAAGCTTGCCATACGAATGCTGGTTGTCCAACGAATGCATAGTTTCCTGCAGTAACCAATCCACCTATACCAATGTTATCCAAACCAGGGAAGATTGATATTACTTCACTATTGTTTAGAGAAGCATTAGCACGGAAGTTAACTCTTACATCACCCAACTTAATTAGTGGAGTAAGTTTTAGATCAAATTCAAGGCCTTCATTGATAAAGCTAGCAGCGTTCAATAGTGCACTACTGTAACCTGTAGCAACTGAAGTACTAACAGCTATAATCTGGTTAGTATTCTTTTGACGATAAGCAGTAGCTTCTACTTCGATTCTATTCTTAAGGAAACTCATTTGGATACCAATCTCTTTATTATTAGTGAACTCCGGCTTCAATAATGGATCGTAAGAAGTATTTCCTGCTGTGTAACCTGGAAGGCTACCAAAAGGGAAACCACTAGACTGGCCAAAAGTAGCAGCTAGCAAGTATGGATTAATATCCGCATTACCAGTTTTACCTACAGCAGCTCTTATCTTCATAAAAGATAGGAAATTACCACTTTTAAGTGAAGGAATTGCATCTGTAACAACAAACGAACCACTTACAGCTGGGTAGAAGAAGCTATTGTTAGAAGGATCTAGTACAGAAACCCAGTCATTTCTTCCTGTTACCTCTGCATTTAACCAACCCTTATAACTTACACTTAACTGACCGTAAGCAGAAACTGTACGCTCTGTACTACGTGAATTACCACCGGTAAGCTCACCTGATCTGTTGTTTACGTTATATAGACCCGGTACAACAAGATTTGAATTTCCAATTACTAATGAATTGGCAGTGTTTTCACGAATGTAGTTACCAGCAATTGCTCCAATTTTAAAATCACCTAGTTTCTTATCATAGGCCGCAAAGAACTCAGAAGACAATCTTGCAGTTCTGAAAGAAGTCTCTGTAACAGTTCCTGGAATGTTTAGAGCCTGATTAGGTGCATTTGGTATAGCAATGGCGCCTTTATTTATCTGCTCATAATTTGTGTTACGATTGTTCGAAGCAACTCTCCATGTAAGAGAAAGATCTTTAGTAAGCTTATAATTAATATCCAGATTGCTAATTAGATTGTCTATAACACCATCTTTTCTCCATGTATCTATTACGAAATATGGATTTAGACCATATCTATTCCAGTAATTAGAATAATTACTGTAAGGAGCATTAATATCCTTAAATTTCTGAAGATCAACAGCAGAGTTAGTATTAAAGATCATATTCATTAGACCATAAGCCAATGAACCACCACCCGTGTAACCAGCAGACATTCCAGCATCATCATATACACTGTAATTGTTCTGAACATAGTTTACACCGAAGCTAACTTTTAATTTATTGTATTCTCTTGACGCATTAAGTCTAATACCAGTACGACGATTCTTATCGCCGGGAGTAATACCACCTATTCTTGCATCTTGTACACTAAGGAAGAAATCTTTAGCACCATAAGAAACGTCAGTTTGATTTGTTATACCAGTCTCAAAGAAGTTTTTACGACTGCTTGTAGGGGAATACACTGTGGTATTTTGGCTACCATCAAGAAGCGGAGCTCCAAGAGGCTTTATAGAACCATCAAATGCTGGTCCCCATGACCAGTTCTCGTAAGGCACGTGACCGTTTCCAAATCCACTTCCAAATTGATTTTGGAATTTTGGAAAGAAAGAAACACTTGCAAACTGTGTAGTCTGACTAATAGTAACAGTAGGCTTACCGTTTGAACTTCCTTGCTTGGTAGTAACAACGATAACACCATTTCTAGCATCAGGACCATAGATAGCAGCAGAAGCAGCACCTTTAAGGATGTTTACATCCTTTATATCCTGTGGGTTAATAGAAGACAGATAACTAAGCGGCGTTTGTACTCCATCAAGCAATAACAAAGGATTGTTATTACCAGTAAGGGAACGAATACCACGAAGGTTAATCTTTACATCTTCAAAAACTCCACTATTAAGTGTAGTAATATTAAGACCAGAAACTTTACCCTGTAGACCATTTGCAACGTTTACCGGTGCAGCCTGGATAAGTTCTTCATTAGAAACCTTGGCAGTAGAATAACCAATTTCCTTTTTTTGACGCTGAATACCCAAAGAGGTAACAACTACTTCCTGCAAAGCTCCTGTACCTACAAGAGCAGCAGAACCTTTTCCATCAGAAACGTCAATTACTCTGGCTTCAAAACCTGCAGAAGTAATAAGAACACTATTGTTCTTTCCTTTGGTCGTCAATTTGTAAACGCCATTGGCATCAGCTACAACTGTGTTGTTGGGAACGCCAACTTCTTTAACTGTAGCGAACGGAACAGGAGCTCCTAATTCGTCAGTAACGGTACCGGTCACCACTCGGCCTTGTGCAAATGCTAATGTTCCGGAGAGCATTAACAGTACAAACAGTGATAAAAATCTTGTCATGTGCAATTGTTAAATATTTTATGAATTGTAAAAATAGGGAAATAATCATGAGATAAAAAAATTGTTAAATTATTTATCAGGGATTAAGCCCTATACACAGTAATAGACAGCTTTGCTGCAAAAATGCTGCATGGCTGTTAATATTTTTTTAAAAAGAATGCAAAATTGCCATGAAGGTCTGTGCTGTGGCTAACGGGCAAAAGTCTTAAACAAAGGATATCTGGGGTCAATTACTAGGTGAAACAGGGAGTTGCATTACACATATATATATGTATGGAGAATCACTGCGGAGAAAAGTTATACATCACTTAGATTAAAAAC
>JBBKWE010000043.1:0-2859 GCA_037968795.1 Ferruginibacter sp. | reverse complement strand
AGCCCGTGCGGATTTTTAGTGATAAAGTGCAATCCATTGATGGAGACCCCAGGTTCTACTTCAAAATTAAGCTCTTTAAAATCTGTATCATATTTATACACAAAATCTTTGCGCAGCTTTTCTGGCTTAAAGATCATTCTATCCTGAACAAAAAAAGCAAGTACTAGCAGGAGCAGGTAGCCAATGATGACCCACCAGAAGGTAGCTAGTAATATATATACGCAGGGCAAAATCAATTTTGAGTCATTGTTATAAATGCAAGCTTTTTATAAAGCTAAAGATAAGAATACCGTAATATAGAAACGGTAAAGCTTTTGCCAGGGAATAGGAGGTTATAAGATTGTCTGAAAGCTGAGTTTTGTTGCTGCAGCAGGGCTTTTATCAGTATCGCAAAGGACACAAAGAAAAGAAACGCAAAGGACGTTGAGATTTTATGCTCCCGCCAGCATTTCCTTCCAGGCTTTCATGCCTCCCGAAAGATTTATCAGGTTTTTGTAGCCATGCCTTGCTGCAAGTCTTTGTATGGCTATGCTGCTGCGGATTCCTTTTTCGCAGTATAGAACCACTGGTCTATCTGTTGGAATTTCCTCCAGGTTTTCCATAAGCGTACCTAAGGGAATACAGATGCCACCAATATCGAACATTTCTTTTTCCCAGTCTTCTCTCACGTCTATGAGCAGAGGAGCAGCATCAGTTTGTAATTGGGATTTCAAAACTGCGGGGGTAATATTTTGTAGGGCTTCTATGAGTTGTAGTTTTTAATTAAGTTTCTTCTTCTTCCTCATCAGGATAGATCCTTCGCATATTTATCTTGCTGGCTGGTGCTATTACGAGCGGGAATTTTTCTATGCTTACATTACTTTGTTCCAGTCCAAAACCTTTTTCTTCGCTGAGGCTTAGTGCCTTTAACCAGAAGTAAATCTTCATCACCATATTCTCCAGGAAAGGCAATTCATTGTCGCGGCTCAGGAATTTCTCCATTACTATAAACTGGAAGTCGCCTACCATATTATTCTTCTGTTGACTCTCGTATCTGCTGGCAATATTTACTTCTCTATTAGCCACAAGGTCTTCTACCACTTGCTTAAATAATAAACTTATGCGAGGCTCTACTCTAAATCCTAGCCGAAACTCTACCCGGATGATATCATTGGGAATAATGTGCTCTACCACATACTCGCAGGTATAAGGATCATCCTGGGTATCTACGTGTATGAACCAGTATATATCCGCACGCTTAGGCTTACCACTAAGAATACTGTACACTATTTTGTGCTCTATCTCCTTGGGGTTATTGGCACTCGTTAAGTACACAATATGTGTAGCATGCTTTGGTACGGTGTTGTCATTGCTTAGTTCTTCCAGCTTTGGTACGTATTCATCTACCCGCACAAACTCTACGTATCGGTTTTTAATTTTCCTTGCTCTAAACCATACATACATTACTATAAACATGAGCAAACCTATCATCACCGTGAAGTAACCGCCATGTATAAACTTATCCATGAGGGCAAATAAGAAAGCAAGTTCTATTATGAAGTAAACGGATAGAAACAAATAAATGAGCACTGGTTTTACTCTATGCAGGACCATATAATTTGCAAATAAAATGGTAGTCATTATCATTGTAGTGATGATGGCAAGACCATAAGCCGCTTCCATACGGGCACTTTCGCGGAAATACAATATTACCGCCACGCAGCCTGCAAAAAGCAAATTGTTGATGCCGGGTATAAAAATTTGACCTATAGCTTCAGTTGGATACTTAATCCGCATCTTAGGCCACAGATTTAATCGCATAGCCTCATTTATAAGGGTAAATGAACCCGTAACCATTGCCTGACTAGCTATGATGGCTGCTATGGTAGCTATAATCACGCCGGGCATTATAAACCACTGTGGCATAAGATCATAAAACGCATTTATGCTTACCGTTTGCGGGTTTGCATCAGAAATTAATTGACCGCCGTGATGCTTAAGCAGGCTTGCACCCTGTCCAAAATAATTGAGCAGTAAGCATGCCTTTACAAAGATCCACGAGATGCGGATATTATCTCTGCCGCAGTGGCCAAGGTCACTGTACAATGCCTCTGCACCGGTGGTACATAAAAAAACCGCACCTAGTAGCCAGAATCCTTCGGAATAAGTAGCCAGAAAGTGAACGGCATAATAGGGGTTAAGCGCTTTTAATACAGAAAAATTATCTGAAAGGTGAAAGATACCAAGGACCGCGAGCATACCAAACCATATGGTCATTATCGGGCCGAATGCCTTTCCTATTTTACTGGTGCCGTATTGCTGGGCAAAGAAAAACAGACTTACAATACTAAGTACGATATACACAATCGTATCCTTTCCCATATCATGGAACTTGGGAAGTTTCTTCAGCCCTTCTACGGCAGAGGTAATTGAAATAGGAGGAGTGATAATTCCATCTGCCAGCAAGGCGGCACCACCAAGTATGGCTGGAATTAGCAGCCACTTTTTTCGCCTTCGTACTAGTGCAAAGAGTGCAAAGATTCCACCTTCACCCCGGTTATCAGCCCGTAGTACCAGGATCACATATTTTATAGTGGTTTGCAAAGTGAGCGTCCATATAATGAGGGAAAGCGTACCCATGATAAGCTCATCAGTAATAACCCTTTCATGGATAATGGAATTGAACACGTATAAGGGAGAGGTCCCTATATCTCCATATATAATTCCTAAAGCTATAAGTAACCCTGCTCCTGATAGTTTATTAATGTGTTTGCTCACTCTTCCTGTTTTTCTGAGAAATGCGCTCCAGCCTTATACCCGGAGAATATGAAAATTTTACGCAAAAGTATATTGAAGTTTTTAAATTAGGGAGGTTTTCTT
>JBBKWE010000042.1:0-12666 GCA_037968795.1 Ferruginibacter sp. | reverse complement strand
ACAAAGCATGGCATGATGAACTTTGGCACCTGGTTCGACGTGCAAGGCAATCATTTTGATACCGCTCATTTTGCAGATAGCCTTAAGTATTTCCCTTTTGCAGGAAGCGGCTGCTACCTTATAGAAGGTAAGGTGCAGTGCGACTATGACTTTCCCACTGTGGTAGTGAGCCGTATGGCAAGATTAGCCTTTATCCCAGACCCACGCTACGAAGACCAGCAGGACTTAAACTACAGAGCTTATGGAAATATGAAAGAAGACATAAGCATTACGCATAGGGCACCGTATCCGAGTGTGCAGGAGATAGGGTTGCCGAGGAAAATTAATTTGAAGATTTGAAAATGTGGTGATTTGAAAATGAAAAAAAACTCCAACTATAATTTAAATTTTAAATAAATCCAAGGCACGCCATTTACGCTGCAAGAGCAGGCTTTTCCTTTTACAATCTACCTAAGCTTCTTTTTTTGGTTTATAAGCGCACATTACTGCTTCGAAAATACGACAGCCAATGTCGTTCTTGTAGAATGCACTTGCCCCTCTCTCCCTTATAGTTTATGCTTAACGATACATTTCTTATAAGTGCTCACCAACTTTTGTTGTGAAAACCCCAGCCTATACATCACATAAATTAGAAAAAAGACAAATTGTGTTTTATAGATACCATTCTCAAGATATTTTCTTGCGGAAGTAATTACCGGATTCTTAATAATTGTAAAAGAAAAAGTTCTTTTTATACGTTTTATTAAATCCTGGTCTTCCATTACAATATGGTTTTCGGAAAAGCCACCAGTATTTAGAAAAGCATCTCTTGTCACAAACAAACCCTGATCTCCAAAACGAAAGGCATCTACATAAAAGCGGGTAAACCAGGAATTTGCTTTCAAAAACCAATGTTTATAATCAAAGGTTAACCTAAAGCAGCCTGCCGAAAAACCCTCCTGTATTGCCTTGGTAATATCCCGGCCGTAATGTAGAGGGGGAATAGTATCTGCATGTATAAAAAAAAGAATCTCCTCGCTGGCAAAAGAACTGCCATAATTCATTTGAGCTGCTCTACCCTTATCGGAACACATTACAACTTTTGCCGCTGCTCTTCCTGCAATAGAAACTGTCTTATCATGGCTTCCTCCATCGGCAATAATTATTTCTTTTATTAAATTTTCCTCATCAAATTTCCACAACATTTTAATGGTATCCTCTATATTTTCCTGCTCGTTATATGTGGGGATAATTACGCTAATCATCTCGCATCAATTCTTTAAGAAAAACCGAAAATAATCTGAATTAAAAAGAAAAAAAATTTTTCATTTGTAAAGGCTGCAATATAAATAGGAATAATTTTAATTAGTAGTATATTGTCTTCGTAAAGAAAGCATTGAAAAACATCAACCAAAAAACAATACTATGAGCGACCATAACTTTAAAGACTTAAAAGCAGTTTTTGTGAACTGCACCTTGAAAAAGTCTCCAATGACTAGTCATACCGACACCTTAATAAAGGTATCTAAAGCTATAATGGAAAAGGAACAGGTTGCAGTAGAAGAGGTCCGTTTGATAGATCATGATGTGCCACCCGGTGTTTATCCTGATATGAAGGAGCACGGCTGGGAAAAAGATGAATGGCCGGAATTATTTAAAAAAATAATTGCTGCAGATGTATTGATTGTGGGCACACCAATATGGTTGGGAGAAAAATCTTCTATCGCACAAAAGCTGATTGAAAGATTGTATGGCATGAGTAGCATGACTAACGAAAAAGGGCAATATATTTTTTATGGTAAAGTGGGAGGATGTATGGTTACAGGAAATGAAGATGGAATTAAACATTGTGCCATGGGTATATTATATTCATTGCAGCATGTGGGCTATTCCATACCACCGCAAGCAGATTGTGGATGGATAGGAAAAGTGGGACCAGGACCAAGCTATGGGGATACAGAATGGAAAGGAGAAAAACTAGACACTCCTGTTGGTTTCGATTCTGACTTTACGAACCGGAATACCACTTTTATGACCTATAATTTACTGCACCTAGCTTCCATAATAAAAAAGCAGGGCGGTTATCCTAACTTTGGAAATTCCAGAAAAGAATGGGATGATGGAGCAAGATGGAATTTTGAGAATCCGGAGTATCGTTAAGTATATATCATCATTGATAGTATTCATAAACTAACACGATAGTATATACTGATTTGCACGGCAATCTCTCCTGTAGTAAGTTTATCAGGAAAGGACGCCGTGCAAAGGAATAGTTTCTTTTGCCTTCCTTTTACTTTTACTAGTAACAGTCTCTCCCTGCCTGCCTTAGTAAACCTGCAATATATTTTATAGAATTGCTTTAACACATTTCCGTACATTTATGCCTTACCATCTTATACACTTGCTTATGACATCTCGCAAAGCGGGCAAAATTGCCCTCTTACTATTTAGTATAGTAGCTTTATTGCATGTTCTCGGTTGGAACAATATTGTAGAAATACCAGAAGTTATCCTTAGCAGCAGCCGCTGGATATTTACAGCATCACTCATAGTATATGCATGGTTTAAAAAATCACTCACTGGTTGGATTTTTGCCAGTATGGTTTTAGGTGTACTCATAGGATACGACTATCCCGCATTTAGCCAAAACCTCGTTTTTCTCAGGCAAATCTTCCTCAACTTAGTGAAGGCAATTGTAGCCCCCCTACTCTTTAGTACACTAGTAGTAGGGATTGCTGGCCATAGCGATCTTAAGCAAGTAGGTCGCCTGGGCTGGAAGTCGCTGTTATATTTTGAGATAGTAACCACTATTGCACTAGTAATAGGACTTATTTGTATAAATATTAGCGGAGCAGGTATAGGTATAGTAAAGCCGGAGATAATGGAGGTGCTGCCACAAACCACACCACTAAGCTGGAGTGAGCATATCGTAGATATTTTTCCCAGCAATTTTATAAAAGCTATTTATGATGGCAAAGTGCTACAGATTGTTGTCTTCTCCGTGATCTTCGCTATTGGTCTTGCTATGTTGCCAGAAAATAAAAAAAGTCCTATGATAAGAGCTTGCGAAAGCCTTAGTGAGACCATGTTTAAGTTTACTAATATCATCATGTACTTCGCTCCTATAGGTATAGGCGCAGCAATGGCTTTCACTGTGGGGCATTTGGGTATAGCCGTGCTCAAAAACCTGGCACACCTCGTACTCACATTGTATGTAGGATTAATTGTATTTATATTCTGTGTGCTGGTGCCTGTTGCACGCCTTTTCAAGATACCCATTAAGAAATTTATAGAAGCCGTAAAAGAACCGGTAAGTATAGCCTTTGCTACCACCAGTAGTGATAGTGCCTTACCCAAAGCAATGGAGAATATGGAAAAATTTGGTGTGCCTCGCCGCATTGTTTCTTTCGTTATTCCTACCGGCTACACCTTCAATCTGGATGGCACTACCCTTTACCTAAGTATGGCAGCCGTCTTTGTGGCTCAGGCCGCAGATATGCACATGAGCATAGCGCAGCAGGTAACCATGGGTCTCATTTTGATGCTCACCAGCAAAGGGGTGGCGGCGGTTCCGCGGGCTTCACTGGTAATTCTTATAGCCACAGCAGATCAGTTTAATCTACCGCTATGGCCTATTGCCGCCATCTTTGGTATAGACGAACTCATGGATATGGCCCGCACCTCCGTAAACGTGATTGGTAATACACTCGCCAGCTGCGTTATAGCCCGCTGGGAAGGGGAGTTTGATGATGCGAAGGCATTAGCATTTAGTGCAGAGGAGGCAGATAAAATATAGTTTGTAAATGTTTTTTTTTACGATACGCATCTTTATTTTTGGTTAAGGATTAACCCTGCTATTCGCTTTTACTTTTTTTTTAGAAAGGAGAGTGCCCTGTTGGAAATCTTCCAATCAATCACACATAGAATGTTCTTGCTAAGGCAAAAATATTAACCTTGCCGGGTTTGTGAAAATTCTATCCCTGTAATCTACCAAAATATCGGCTCACTGAGCTTTTACTCCATTGCGTTTTTGGGGCTTTGCGAGAGACTTTCTTCTTTACTAGAAAAAAGCTCCATTTACTTTTAATTAACAGATCTAGAATTAAACTTTTCTCTCCATTTCCCATCTATGAGTTATTAACGAACAAAAAATGAATAAAACCATGAAGAAAATAATAGCAGGAGCCATACTCCTTTTTAGCCTTAGCCTTAGCAGCCAGGCACAGAAAACCAGTACCGATAAAGGAAACAAAACCAAAGGCGAAATGCGCCATAACAAAATGGGCAAAACGAAGCACGACCAGTTTAAAGGCGTAGATCTTACCGATGCACAGAAAAAGCAAATGCAAGCTAATAAAGAGGCATTTAGAAAGCAGCAAAAAGATGTACTTACTCCCGCACAGCAACAGCAAATGGAGAAAAATAAGCAAGAAAAAATGGCTGCAAAGCAGCAAATGATGAAGAAGAAACTGAGTCTTACAGATGCACAGTCGAACCAATTAAAAGCTTTGCACGAAAAAAATAAGGCACAGGCAAAAGCCATCAAGGAAAATAATTCTTACAGCCAGGAAGTAAAGAAAGAAATGCTTAAGGAGTTGAGGGAAAATAACAAGAAGTCACACATGAGCATACTTACTGCAGAGCAGCAGCAGAACATGAAAGAAATGAAGCATGGCAATAAAGATCATGAAGGCCACGGAAGAAAGAGTAAAATGGAAAGCCGTAAATAAAAGTTTTGAGCAATAAGTGAAGAAGGCTACATTGTAAAGAGTGTAGCTTTTTTTAATATAAAAAGGAGCATATTATTAGCCAGAAAAGCAGAGTCGCTTTTAACGCATTAAATACTTTATTTGTGTCCTGAATCTGAATACTTAGCTTTGAAGTTCATAAAAGTTGTAAATTAGCTGGGCATGTTTTTTGACAAACTGTACAGCATTAAGAAATTTTTAGTTTTCTTTACGAAGAGCAGTTTAACATATATTTCAATCTAAATTTAAATACAAATGAAAAGACTATTAGTGTGTTTCTTATTTTTTGCGGGTTTACAATTAACCTCACAGGCACAAAAGCAAAGTTCCAAAACCTCAGATAAAAACTCTAAAACAGTTACTGAAAAAATAGAAGCCAGTGATACTCCTCAGGAATTTTTCAAAGGAGTAGACCTTAGTTCCGATCAGGTAGTGCAATTAAAAGCACAGCAAAAAGCCTATAAAGAGCAGCAACTTACTATACTCACGCCTGAGCAAAGAATCCAATATGAAGATCTTAAAAAACAGAAAAAAGCAAAAAGGATTGCAGCTGAGCAGGCTGAAATGAAAAAGATGCTCGGGCTTTCTGAAGCACAGGCAAAACGATGGACTACACTTCATGATAATAATATGCTGGCAATTCAGAACATTAAAGACAATGAGGATTATAGTATTGAGGACAAAAAAAACAAATTTAAAGAAGTGTATGAAAGTACAGAAGAAGAGCGAATGAGCATCTTAAATGCTGAACAAAAGAAAAAACTGGAAGCTTATGAAAAAGAAATGAAGGAAAAAAAAGCTAGTAAAAAGAATAGCTCAAAATAGAATCTATTACGTATAAAAAAGGCTACACCTGTAAAAAGTGTAGCCTTTTTAATTAGAAAAAATCTTTACAACTCCGCAACAATCTCTGCCACGGAAGCTCTTTTTTTGTAATTAGTATCAAAATAGGCATAGGTAATCTTACCACTCTTATCTATAATATACACAGCAGGAATAGGAAGTACTGCACCATTTGCACCATTGGCCTTCTCAAAATCAATACCGTATTTTTTATATTTAGTTATCGTTTCAGCGTCTACATCAAAAGCTACATTGTAAGCTTTCATTATAGCTAACCCCTTATCTGACAAAATAGGATAAGTAACTCTTGTTTTTTCTATCGTCTTGTCTACATTTTCATTGGTCTCAGGGGTTATCGCCAGCAATGTTGCTCCTTTGGCAGTAATAAAACTCAGAGAATCTTCCATTGCTTGAAGTTGCTTATTGCAATATGGACACCATTGCCCCCTATAAAATATAACCACTACGGGGCCTTTTTTCAATAGTGTCTTTAATGATTGCGCACTTCCGGTTTGATCAGTTGCAGTAAAATCAGGTGCGTTACTTCCTACTTTAAGTGCCATATTATCTTCCTGTGCTTGTGTGCAAATTGCCAGCAAAACAAGAGAAAGTGAAATGAAGACTTTTTTCATCGATATATTTTTTTTTGTAAATGTATAGGATATATAAGGAACGATTATACCTACGGAAGCATTGTGTATTTTGTTTAACATCTATTCTACGAAAAAACTTCTCCATAACCCCGAAACTTATAAGAAATAAAATAGCTTTGTTACAAAAATTTACATTTTGAAAAAATTACTATACCTGGCTTGCCTTTTTTTTAGTTTTAATTCTTTTGCCCAACAAACAGATGCTAATACAGCTCTGCTTGCACCTTATCTGCAGTTTCCTAAATTGCCGCCTTTTACCATTACCCGCCTGCCAGACAGTACAAAGTTTGGAAGAGATGATCTTAAAAATGGTAAGGCAACTTTAATGATTTCTTTCAGCCCGGATTGTGAACATTGTCAGCTAGCAATAAAGGAGCTTACAGAAAATATGAAGCCTTTTAAAAAAGTACAAATTGTAATGACTACTCCTCTTGAGTATCGTTTTATAAAAACTTTTTATGAAAAAAACGAACTTAGTAAGTTCAAAAATATAATTATGGGTCGTGACCCCATTCACTTCCTTGGCAGCTTTTACCAACTCCAATTTGTACCTTCTGCTTTTCTATATAATAAGAAAGGAGATTTTGTGAAGGAGTTTAGACAGCACTTTACGATGGCAGAAATCATACCGTATTTATAATATTTTATTGTTAGCTAAACTGAATTTATTCACAGGACTTAGGTCATAGAAAATATGCAGGCGATTCCTTATGTTTGCAGCACAGAAATCTTTCAATAATCTAACTTTTTTGTTCACCAATGGCAACAGAATCGCTCAGCGAGGTACATTCCTCTGTTTCTACTAATAAAAAATCTAAGTGGCGCAGGCTACTGGCTTTTCTTGGACCAGCTTATCTGGTAAGTGTTGGATATATGGATCCGGGTAACTGGGCCACCGATATTGCCGGAGGCTCTCAGTTTGGCTACAAGCTTATTTGGGTGCTTCTCATGAGTAATCTTATAGCCTTGTTGCTGCAATCATTAAGCACAAGACTAGGTATTGTAAAAGGACTTGATCTGGCTCAAGCCAGTAAAGCCGCCTACCCTTCCTGGGCCAATATTCCTCTGTACATTCTTGCAGAAATAAGCATTGCGGCTTGCGACCTGGCAGAGATTGTGGGTATGGCTATTGGACTCAATTTATTATTTGGTCTTCCCCTTATCTGGGGCATTAGCATCACTGCAGTAGATACAATTCTCCTGCTGTTTTTACTCAAGCGCGGAATACGTACAATGGAGATCTTTATTATTTCCCTGGTATTTATAATTGGCGTTTCATTCTTTGTAGAAATGCTTATTGTTACACCCGTTTTTGCAGATGTTTTGAGCGGATTCGCCCCTTCAAAACTCAGTGGCGATTCTTTGTATATTGCAATAGGTATTATAGGAGCTACGGTTATGCCACACAATCTCTATCTTCATTCTTCCCTTGTTCAAACCCGCAAAATAGAAAAGACTTTTGCAGGTATGAAAGCCGCGATCAGATACAATTTCATTGATACGGGTATAGCACTCAATCTGGCTTTTCTAGTAAATGCCGCCATACTTATTTTAGCCGCTGCAGCTTTTCATACCAATGGAATGTTTGAGGTAGCAGAAATACAGGATGCTTCTGAACTGCTAAGAAACCTCTTTGGTAATGCAGCTCCTACATTTTTTGCCATTGCACTTATTGCAGCGGGTCAGAGTTCTACTATCACTGGTACGCTAGCCGGTCAAATAATAATGGAGGGCCATTTAAATCTAAGAATACAACCCTGGCTTCGCAGACTTATTACTCGTCTGCTTGCCATTGCTCCTGCTATATTTACAATACTTTATTTTGGAGAAGATGCCCTGGGAAGCCTACTGGTTTTGAGCCAGGTGGTGCTAAGTCTTCAATTGGGGTTTGCCATTATTCCCCTCATTCACTTTAACTCTAATAAAAAATGGATGGGCGCTTTTACTATGAAACCATGGGTGAAAATACTGGCATGGCTCAGTGCGCTTATAATTGTGTACCTGAATATAAGCCTGGTAGTAGATGAAATAAGTGGTTATATAAAAAGTGGCGAAGTAAATACGATAGTTATTTATGCAGTTATAATTCCTATTGCCCTGGCATGTCTGGCCTTGCTCATTTATGTTTTTGTACACCCATTTATCATAAAGGATGATAATATTACCAAAGTACTTCCGCACGGGAAAGCACAAGCTATTACAGATTATGAGCCTGTTCTATATAAGCACATTGGTATTACAATTGACTTTAGTAAAAATGACCAACTAGTTATTCAAAATGCTTTGCAGCAGGGAAATATTAATTCCAGATATACTCTCATACATATTGTAGAAACCGCAGCTGCCCGTTACCTTGGGGATGATGTTGGGGATAGGGAGTCTAAGCTTGATGAAGAAAACTTATTTGTTTACCAGCAGCAGTTAGAAGCTAATGGTTATAGTGCAAACTATAAAATAGGATTTGGAAATACGGCACAGAGCATTGCAGAAATAGTATCAGAATCGGAGATGGACTTCCTGGTAATGGGGGCGCACGGCCATAAGGGAATAAAAGACCTCATCTTTGGAACTACTGTAGATGCAGTAAGACATAAAATTAACGTGCCGGTGCTTATAGTTAAATAGAATCAATTGGAAAATTTGTTGATTTGAGAATTTGAAAATCATTTTTGCATCTATAGGTTCTTAGTAGAATATCTGCTTGTAGCTATGATTGCAGGCGCAGGACTCGCCGTGATAACCTCAGGCGAGTCCTGCAAGCAGAAACTCATCTAAGAACGAATAATAACAAATGTGCCAGCCCTTTCTGAGAGAGAGCACCCAAATCATTTCTATGCATTCAAAAAGATTTTTTTCATCCTCCAAGCCTAAAAACTTAGCTTTGCGACTCAATTTATAAGGGCAATTTCTGTAAGAGCGCTTGCCAAAACCATTCAAAATAAAACAACAGATATGAAAGTAACCGTAGTAGGAGCAGGAGCCGTAGGAGCCACCTGTGCAGACAATATCGCCCGGAAGCAACTCTGCGATGAACTTGTAATAGTAGATATTAAAGAAGGTGTGGCAGAAGGAAAAGCAATGGATCTGAATCAAACAGCGCAGATAGAAGGTTTTGATACGACCATCATAGGAAGTACAAATGATTATACAAAAACTGCCGGCACGACAGTTGCCGTTATCACTAGCGGTATACCACGTAAGCCAGGCATGACAAGAGAAGAATTGATAGGTATTAATGCAGGAATAGTAAAGTCAGTAACTGAAAATTTATTGAAGCATTCACCTGACTGCATCATCATTGTGATAAGTAACCCGATGGATACAATGACTTACCTCGCTCTACAAAGTAGTGGTTTGCCAAAAAATCGCATTATAGGAATGGGTGGCATGCTGGACAGTGCTCGCTTCCGCTATTTCCTAAGCCAGGCGATGAACTGCAGTCCTAATGACTTGCAGGCAACTGTAATAGGTGGCCATGGTGATACTACTATGATTCCACTTACAAGACTCGCTACTTACTGTGGCACGCCGGTGAGTGATTACCTAAGCGCAGAAGCACTGGAAAAAGTAAAAGCTGATACTATGGTGGGCGGTGCAACCCTTACTGGATTGCTAGGCACAAGTGCCTGGTATGCACCGGGTGCGGCAGGAGCAGCACTGGTAGAAGCGATAGTAAGAGACGAGAAAAAAATGATGCCTTGCTGCGTTATGCTTGATGGCGAATATGGCCAGAAAGATATCTGTATAGGCGTTCCCGTAATTCTAGGCAAAAACGGCTGGGAGAAAATTGTAGACTATAAACTAGACGATGCGGAGAAAGAAGCTTTTGCAAAAAGCGCAGATGCAGTAAGAAATATGAATGATGCTTTGAAGGAACTAGAAGGAAAGTAATTTTCTTAAAGAATATTTTTAGAGACTCCCGGCGTAATGGCTGGGAGTTTTTTTTGATTTGAATATGGAATGTAGCACCAAGTTTATAAAGCTTTTAGAGTATCGCAAAGCACGCAAAGTTTTTCGCAAAGGGCGCAGAGGCAAATTCATTTTCTATTCCAACCAACACAATCAAACAAATCAAATAAATCACAGTTCAGACAAACCAGGAAGGCTAGTTCCCTCTTCTGCAAACTGTTTTATTATTTCATTCCTTTTCAATAAAAAATTCCGCAAGTACGTTGTAAGAAATAACTGCTCTGCTACCCTGCCCAAAATCCAAAGTGGTGCTCTGTAATAAAACACATCTTTCATTATCGTTTGCCCGTCTTTTTCTTCAAAGTAATGGTCGTGCTTCATGGTAGAAAATATTCCCTTTACTTGCTCATCACAAAAATGAAAAGGTCTGTGGTAAGCTGTTATTTTGCTGGTAAGTTTTTGATTAATTCCTAAGTGTATCGCTTGCCAGGTAACGGTTTCCCCCATAGAGATAAGCCCTTCTGTTTTGCCGGCAATAGCAGATTCTTTCGTCTTCTTCGTTGATATTTTGTGTAAGTCAATACTTCTCGATAAATCAAAGCAGGTTTCTATATCTGCATTAATGATGGTTTGTAGAAGGATAGTGGGCATTTAGAAAATTTACATTTTTAGAAGTATCGCGAAGTACGCAAAGATTTTCGCAAAGAGCGCAGAGGCAAAATCATTTAGAATTCAATACAATCAAACAAATCACATTAATCACAGTTCAGACAATAACAAGCTTCAGCGAGTTTTCGTTGTAAAACTCTTTGCGCTCTCTGCGTGCCTTTGCTTTGCGACCTTTGCGATATTATTTCTTCCAGTAAGATTATATAATTTGATGCATCGCGAAGTACGCAAAGATTTTCGCAAAGAGCGCAAAGGAAAAATTACTATAACTACCCTATCCACTTACTCACCACATACAACAACAACCCCACCATACCGCCTACCAGCGTTCCGTTTATTCTTATAAACTGCAGATCTTTTCCTACCTCCAGCTCCAGCTTTTGGCTTAGCTCCCGTCCTTTCCAGTTGCCTACTGTATCGCTTATAAGTGTGCCGGCTTCTTTGGCATTTTTGAGAATGTACCGGTAGCCTGTTACTTTAATAAAGCTATCAATCTTATTCTGTAGATTTTTGTCTTCTTGCAAATGCTCAGAAAATTCTGCAAGATTTTTATTCAGATATTCCTGCAAAGTAGAATTTTCATTCTTGAGTTCCGTAAGCAGACTGTCTCGCAGATTTACCCATAGCGATTGCGCATAAGACTCTAATTTGTCAGGCGTGAGATAGCTATCTTTTAATTGGGATAAACGGTTTTGCAAAGCAGGATCGCTGTGTAACCGCTCTACAAACTCGTGAATTTGTAACAAAATCTCTTCCCTTACTCTGTGGCTTGTATCTTTTTCTATTTCTTCAAAGTAGCCTATAAGTCCTTGCGTAATCCTATCTGCTAGTTTTCTATCTACAAAACCGGGGATAAAAAAGTAGCTTTCTTTATGTACCCTTTGCTTTACCAGCTCGCCATTTTCGGCGATAAATTCTTTTATTTTTCCGGCAAGAAGCGTGATTAATTTTTCATGTTCTTTCTGCTCCATCACATATTCAATGGCTCCGGCGGCTAGTTTATGAAGTTTCAGATCCTGCAGCAGAGCTTCTCCCTTTCTGGCTATGAACTGCGTTACTTCCTTTTCATCTAAGCGAATTAGAATTCTACTTATGATATTGCTTACCTCTCTTAGCAGGAGCGCTTTACTTTTATCCTTTGCCAGCCACTCTGCCGCCATAGGAGCTATAGAAATCTTATTAATGTAGGGGCGAAGATTCTCTGCGGTAAGAAAATTATATACAACAAAATTACCCAGGTTATCGCCTATTCTTGCTTTACTATTTTCTATAAGATTTGTATGGGGAATAGGAATTCCCAGCGGGTGATGAAATAGGGCTGTAACCGCAAACCAATCTGCTAATGCCCCTACCATAGCAGCTTCACTAAAGGCTTTTACATATCCTAGCCAGTCATCTGCCCCGGTTTTGAGCAACCATGTACTGGCAATAAAAACCAGGGTCATAAACACAAACAACCCTGTAGCTAAAGCCTTGTGTTTTCTTAATTGAGCGTGTTTCTCATTCTCCTGCATAGAATTAAAGATAGTAATTTGGTAGAGTGATTTTGCAATTTGATTCTTATCATTTTGCTGCTAATCAAACCTGAATTCAGATGATGTACGGTGCCCCTGTACCTATGTGGGAGAATTATTAATTGCCCAAATGCCAGAAGTGATAGTACTTTACAGTTATGGAGCTGGCATAATCCCCACGATATTTTAATAATGAAGTTCGCTGCTGATGGAAAACTGTATATGCATTATCTGCTTTACAGCTCTGATTACGGTAATCTCATAAAGCAGTATCGCGAAACACAATAATCATACTCGAAATCTTTCTCCCCTATACACCCATATCTCTCAATAATGACAGCTATTCTATAG
>JBBKWE010000041.1:0-9373 GCA_037968795.1 Ferruginibacter sp. | reverse complement strand
TCACTCCACAAATAATCATTAAAAGAACCTGCATTTAATACTCTCGATTCCCCTTCACAAAGCACATCAAGTTTACTTAAGTTCACAACCGGAGTTGATAGCATTTTGATTACGATAGTATCTCTTGAAACACACCCGTTCACATAGCTTGCTGCTAAGGTATACGTGCCAGTCGCTTTAGTAATAAGCAGCTGAGATGTTGCACCTGTATTCCAGAGATAGCTTGTAAATCCAATTCCTGCATTTAATATAGCGCTATCACCCTCGCAAATTCCTTTATCAATTCCCAAAGAAACAGCAGGAGAATTTTTAACCTCAACTAAAACAGTATCATATATATAACAGCCCGGAATTACTTCCGCTGAGACACTATAGCTAGTTGTGGTTGCAGGGAAAACGATCACATTAGAACTATTTGGTAGATTTATATTACTCGTAGGTAGCCAGCGATAATTACTAAACCCAGTAGTTGCAGATAAGTGGATCGTGTCTGCATTACATTTTGACCTGTCTTCTCCTGCCGAAAAATAAGGGAGTATGAAGTCGTGCACAGTGATCGTATCACGCTGTATTACGCCACAGGCATCGGTAACGGCTACATGGTAGATTCCTGGCTGATTGACTAAAAATGTAGAATCTGAAGATCCGTCCTGCCAGCTATAAGTGGCAAATCCTTTTTTTGCATTAAGCAGAATTGTATTGTCTTTACAAATGACTGTATCAGCTGGACCAATGTTTAAAGGAGGTTGCTGGCCATTAATAGTTATTTGTACCGTCAAAGTATCTGCAGTTACGCTGCAATCTGTATCTACACTGCCTATTACTTTGTACGTGCCGGATTGATTAAACTTTATAGCAATAGTGCTATCACTTCTTCGCTGGCTATAAACACCGCCGCCGAGTATTTTCCATTGTAATGGTAAATGGCAACCTTCATTTCTTCTTGCAGTGTACAATAAGGTATCTCCGGAACAGGAAGATGGCGGGCCTTCAATTTCTAAGCTTGAGCAGGTAGATGGTGCGACGCACGTGTAAGCTGCCTGCAAAATTCTAACCTCTTGTGTTACCTGCTCCGGTTGTAAAGCAAGGAGATAATTATTGTTTGGATTTACGACAATGGAGGAATTAATAAGGTTAAATACAATCGGCGATATATACAGGGTAGACGTGTAAGTATTACAATTCGGAATAAATCCGTTTCCATCTACCCTGCAGAGGTCTATCCTTCCTTCATTTACATTTGAGTAATTCTGAGCAGGATTAAAAACTAACCCTTTGGTAGTGTTCATTATACGAGGGATACCCGCCAGGCTGCTTCCATTTGTACGTGTATTCCATAAAACCTCATCCTGTTTACTGATGTAGAAAAGAGCCGCTACAAGACCATCTATACCAATTCCATAGAAATCCCCCTCTTGTTCTACAGCTAATTGTAGTGAAAGGTTATTGTAAATGTTGAATTGATAAATTTTCTGAATGTCAAAATTCACGGACGATCTCATGTAAAAACTTTTACCATCAGAACCACTTGTACCGGTAATCAAATAACCATCATTGACTGCATAAATACTGGTAAAGTATGATCGTATACCTTGAGCATCGATTTCTTTTGAATTTACAATATTTCCTGTGCTGCTAAATTGCAGTAACACCCCGTTTACAGAGCCGGATCCTAACACAAATATCTGGCTCCCTATTACCTGTAGATTACTAATATACAATTCCTGCGATAATCTCCTTTGCCAGATTATTGAACTTAGATCGGGCGAAACACAAATCAAAAATGTACTACTATTATGGTTTCCTACAATGACTCTATTGCCATTTGGTAAAATGCATATTTTGCTGATGTACAGGCTAACCGGTATCGCGGAAAAACGTTTTGCCACGAGGGGAACACCGTCCCCAGATATGTTTACGATCACATTCGCTCCCATAAAACCAAAAAAGTCACCACCAGGCTCTACAAGCACTTTTCCAAATCCATCTAATGGTAATCCGCCGGCGCTGGTATACACTTTGGACCATATCGGGTTACCATTGTTATCAGACTTTATTATATGCAGATTGTTATTTTGCGTACCCCCTAAAAGAAAATTATTCCCTGCTACTGTGTCTAAAAACTGAGGCCTTGCAGAACCTGCTACATAAAATCCTCTTCTAAAAATGGTACTACTACACAGCTGGCTATAGCTCTGCATAACGATAAGTAGTAAGATAGAAACAAAAACGCTTTTCATGGGCAGGTTCTCATTTTACTATTTAGAATTTTCATAGTAAGAACCAAAAATAGATAATATTTCGAATTATTATAGAAACTTCTACAATTACTCCTTGCAGATGCACAGACTTCCAACAAGCCATTGCCACATAGCTATGGCTGTAATGCAGATGTGCAGCCCGGCCATCTTGCGCAAGCGTATCTGTGCGGCAGTTCAAAATATTATCGGATCCAAAAGTATAATTTCCAACAATCAGTTGCCGCCTATATAATCAATTGCAATGCTATATATTGACTCTAGCGCGAATATAGACATGAAGTAAATTGTCTGGTATCATAGATTTATACTTCTTGCTCATTGATATAAATGTGAGATGATTAGGGTTACAAATTTGTGGAAGTTTAGATTTTTTGTGTAATGGTGCTTTAAGGGGCGCAGCACAGAAACGATTTCGCACAATGTTTACGCTGCATTTCTACACTAGAGTTTGGGGAAGTATGCGCCAGTACCAATGTCTGAGCCAATATGAAATATACCTGTAGCGCAAATGCCTTCCTGACATACATTTATATTTTCCCGCTCAATATTTGCGGTATTGGTATTATCTTGTTTTTAAATCTAAATCTTTTGGCATTACTTAGTAGTGGTATACAAATCAAAAAAATTATGAAACGATTTTCAATAATTATTATAATACTGTTTTTTGTGGGTTGTTTGTCTTCGCAAAATAAAACTTCTTCTACTTTACCTGCTAATGAGGAAAAAGCTAAGGAGGCTTATGCGGAATATTGTTCTGGTTGCCATGGGGAGCAGATGGAAGCCTTTGTAGACCGTAACTGGAAGCACGGAAAAGATTTGAACTCTATAATCAGGAGTATAAAATATGGCAGCCCGGATTTTGGTATGCCTGCTTATGATAGTGTCATCAGTGACGAAGTGACGGCTACTATGGCCGACATGCTGGTAAAATACATAAAGGAAGTAGATGCCTATAACCCTGCGCCCAGGCCGACTTCGAATATTTTTGTTTTCGATGGAATTAGGGTGCGGCTGGATACCATCGCCACAGAACTCAACAGTCCGTGGGGATTTGCACAATTGCCGGATGGCAACTACCTTATTACAGATCGTGCCGGGCAATTGTACCAGGTAGATCATAACCGAAATAAAATGCTGATAAAAAATACGCCGGCTGCATTATCAGAAGGGCAAGGTGGCTTACTTGATCTTAAGCTACACCCCAATTTTTCTGAAAATGGTTGGGTGTACATTTCTTATTCCAAATACAGAATGGATGGCAATGTAAAGATGACCACTACAGCCATCGTAAGGGGAAAAATAAAAAATGGAGAGTTCACAGATGCCCAGGAGATTTTTGAAGCGAATCCTTACACAAGTACCAAGCACCATTATGGCTCTAAAATCATGTTTGATGACAAAGGCTATATATTCTTTTCTGTGGGCGAGCGTGGCAGAGAAAATGAATTTCCGCAGAGTACGCAGAATGATAATGGCAAAATACATCGCCTGCACGACGATGGCAGAATACCGGAAGACAACCCATTTGTACAAGACGGGAAAAGTAAAGGCAGTATCTGGAGCTATGGACATAGAAATCCGCAAGGATTAATCTTTGATAAAGGCACAGGAATTATCTGGGAAACCGAACATGGACCAAGAGGTGGCGATGAATTAAATATTATCCGAAAAGGAGCTAATTACGGCTGGCCGGTGATATGTTACTGCATTAATTACGATGGAAAACCCATAACAAGTATAAGTAAAAAGGAAGGCATGGAGCAACCAGAAATCTATTGGACACCTTCCATTGCACCTTGCGGCATGACGATGATTACCGGAGATCGTTATCCTCAGTGGAAAGGAAATATTATGGTGGGTTCGTTAAGGTATAAATACCTCAATCGCTGTGAAATGAAAGGCAATAAAGTAGTAAAGCAGGAGAAATTATTTTCCAATCTCGGGCGCATGCGTAATGCCGAAATGGGGAATGACGGATACCTTTATATAGCAGTGGAAAGTCCTGGCAGGGTATTTAAAGTGGTTCCTGTAGAGTAATGCGGTGGAAAGTATTGCATAGGGAAATTTTGGTGGATATTTTTATAGTTCTTTTTAGGAATTAGTATCTGCAGCAATTGTGATATTATATTGTTCCGCTTCACTTTCTACTAAGACCAGGTCTGCACTTTATTTTCTCATTGCCCATTTTATCGCAGCTTCTATGTGTTGCAGAACAAGTGGTTCGCTATAAGCTTGCGCATCATGCCCCCACTCCGTATAAAAAGCTCTTCCTCCTTCAAAATTGTGGTACCAGGCTATGGGGTGGTAAGCCGGCATTTTGCCTCCCGTATATGTTGTCTCGTCTATAGTGATAAGTACTGTTACCAGATCCTTTTTAAAAGATTTGAAATTATAAATCTCTTCTTTTCGCCGCAAGGTATCGGGCATAAAGCTGCTGGCAGGATGATTTTTATTTACCACGGTGTACAGGGCTTCCTGCGGCTCAGGGTGGCTTTCAAAATATGCACCTACCAGATTGTTGTACCAAGGCCAGTCATATTCTGTATCAGTAGCGGAGTGTATGCCCACAAACCCACCGCCTGCCTGTATATATTTTTCAAAAGCCTCCTGCTGCATTGGGTTTAAAACATCGCCTGCGGTATTTAAAAACAGGACGGTAGCATACTGCTTCAGATTTTTATTCGTAAAAAGGCTGGCATCTTCCGTAGCCTCCACGAGCCACTTATTGTCTGTTCCCATTTTAAGGAGGGCATTTTTCCCTGCGGCTATAGATTCATGCCGGTACCCTTTTGTAGCGCTGAAGACCAGAATTTTTTTCTGCTTTTGGGTTTTGCCAAAAGGCGTGCAGGCAGAAAAGAATAGTAAAAAAAAGAGATAGCGAAATTTTATTAATTGTTGTGCCATGCAACAAATCTAGTACATTATTTAGCTAGTGTGTGGCCGTGTAATATGGGGGGTGCCACCTTCCGGTTGGATACCTGGTTTTTAATCGTGGCATCAAGTGAGCCGCTTAAGAGGAACAGTTTCGCCAAGTGTAGTTCGGTAGGTCTCACTAACCAAGGCTACGAGATATTATAATTAACGGATTAAGAGCATATCGCCTTTCTCTACTTGCTTATTTTTCCCAGCAAACTGGAATTCACAAACCCATATGTAGGCTCCATTATTTTGTGCTGCTCCTTTAAAATTACCATCCCACCCCTTACGTATATCAGAACTTTCAAATACTCTTTCTCCATATCGATTGAAAATTAGAAAACGATAACTCAGAAGATTCCCTTTTACAACCGGCTTAATCTGGTCGTTTAAATTGTCTTGGTTTGGAGTAAATGCCTTAGGTATAAAAACTCCTTCTGCACAATTGGACAATATCAGATCTATATAGCCTGTACCAGCACACCCATATTTATCGACCACCTTAATCGAGTAACTACCAGGAGTAGCTGTATTATAAAATTTTGTCGTCGTACCATCCTGCCATAAGTAGGAAAGAAACTCTGTGCTGGTGGATAGTTTACGAGGAATATCTTTACAAATAGTTACATCGGTACCTAGCGATACAAACGGTACAGGGTACTCAGTGATACTTATAGTATCTCTTACTACACATCCATTTGCATACTGAGCGGCTACCCTATAACTCCCGCCTGTAGAAATTTCTATACTATGGGAGGAGGCTCCCGTACTCCAAAAATACGATACAGCAGTACTACCAGCATTGATAATTATGGATTTGTCTTTACAAAAACCAGTGTCTACTCCAAGATTGATTGGCGGTACATTTAGCACGGTTATCAATGCAGTATCATAAATTAGACAACCTACACTTTTCTCTGCAGTTAAAAAATAAACTGAAGTAACGGTGGGGTTTAGCACCGGACTCTGCATTGTAGATACTAATCCTACACCCTGTTGCAACCAGTTGTAATTAGAGAATCCATTTGGTCCATTTAAGCGAATAGTTTCAAGATTGCACTTAGTTTGGTCGGTTACCGGAGTGAATGCTACCATTTCTTCAGTAACATTAATGGTGTCGGTATAAAAATCGCCACATATACTGGTCACATCTAAGAAATATTTCCCAGGAGCGCTAGCCATAAAGGTAGAATCTGTAGATCCATCCTGCCATCTGTAAGTTGAATATCCTGATCTTGCTTTTAGTAAAACTGTGTTATTAGTACAAAGCGATACATCAGGCCCCAGGTTTAGTGCGCCCGGTGATGATACAACATTAATAACCATAGAATCCTTAAGAAGCTTGCAGGCAGACACCATAGAGGCATATAATACATATCTTCCCGGTAGGGAGAAATTAACGGAGATCGATGAATCTGACAAAATAGATATACCAGCAGAAGAAGGAGAGCAAGTGTACTGCACCGGCTGTATATTATATCCTCCTCTTCGAGTTAGATAAATCCCGCTGCTGCCAGTACAGATCGATTGCAGACCAGAAATCTTCCCCAACTTTCCTGAGGTTTCTCCAGTGCAGCTTAATACGAAATTAAAATCAGTGCCGGGATTATTAGAAAGTGTTCTAAATGTCTGGTTATTAGGGGAGAAGGCGGCTGTATTAACTGTTAAATCTTCTACAGAAATATTATTATCACTTACCAGAACTTGAATACTAGTCCCTGGGCACCCAGAAAGGTTACCATTTAGACTCGTTTTTAATAAAAACGCATAATTATCATTTGGCGAAAATTTTTCGTTAAGACCAACTATCGCCACACTACTATCCGCCGTAATTTCAATATCTCTAATAAACTTTCTGGAAGTACTCGGATACTTAACAGACCATTCAATATCATTCTGTACACCCCTCTTGTAGATGCAAAAACCCTGGTTATTAGAAAATGAATATTGCACACCAATTTTATAAAGCGGTAAATATCGCTTCTTGTTGAAAAGCAAAGACCTGTCTGTCACAAAATCGTTTTGAAAAATTCTCTTTGATTCAAGAATATTTCCAGCAAGGTTTAAGGATACAATTGATTGACTCGTAGGATTAGGCCCCTTGTAATCATGATTTGTAAAACCTGATAAAACCAGACTAGTATCTTGTAATTGAATTTTATCGTACACATATTCCGTGAAATTCGCACTTGTGGTCCTTCCCAGCTTCTTTGCCCAGATAACTATGCCATCTATACTATTAAGTTTTGCCAGGATATTATAACTTTCAAACACTCCAGAATTACTTTCATCGCCTTTCGCAATAAAATAAAATGCCCCATTTACTTCCGTAATACCAGATAATGCCGAACCTCCCGTTTGCCTATAGGATTTAGACCATAGGGTATTTCCTAGTGCATCGAATTTTGTAAGAAAAGTAGTTTGACTCGCAACACCGGCAGCAAGGATACCACCATCACTGGTTTCGATTAATTGCTGAACTGAACGAAAGAGCGGTAAATGCGTGATATTGGCTTGCCAAATTTCCTGACCGTTTCCGTCGAGCTTTAGCAGTTTATCGTCAGTGGTAACTACAATATCGCCCCCACTGGTGACAATTCCCTCATATATAGACATATCGAAATACTGCTGTAAGTTCTGGTAACTAATAAATCTACTCCATACTACTATTCCTGTTGCTGAAATTCGGAGGACTAATCCTTTTGTACCTGTTATAGCATTCCCAGCATGGGTACGTATTCGTCCTAAAACTACCAAGTCACCATTTGAGCACTTCAAAATTTTTGAAAAATCGGAGAATCCATCTGGTGAGGCTGTCTGAATTTTTCCGCTAAATGTGCCAGACTGGCAACTATCAGCCCAAACGATTGGTTGTGCGTTTACAGTAAAACACAAAATGTGTACTGTAAACACCAAAAAAAGGGTAATACGATTTAAAAAAATATTTAGGAAATAAGCTCGCAAAGGATCAGATTAATATTAAAAGCTGTTTTACATACAAACTTAGCCTTTATTCGAGTAAATATTCTTTTAACTAAAAATCATTTGTGAAAATTCAATTCTGCATTTTTTATGCACTCTGCCTTGGTTCGTTTCCTTCACAAACCAAAAATCATTTGTCTATCAGATATGCAGCCCGGGCTTTGTGCGGTAGCGTATTTGTGCTGCGTATCACATTATCACTCTTGCACAGATATGCAGCCCGGCTTATGTGCGGGAGCGTATCTGTGCTGCGTATCACATTATCACTCTTGCGCAGATATGCAGCCTGGCTTCTGTGCGAGAGCGTATCTGTGCGGTAGTTCAAATAATCATCGGATCCAAAAGTATAATATCCAATAAACCCTTACCGCCTCAATAATCAATTGCGTTTGATCTTGCGCAGATATGCAGCCCGGCCTCCGTGCGCTAGCGTATCTGTGCTGCGTATCACATTATCATTGGATCCAAAAGCATAATATCCAACAAACCCTTACCGCCTCTGTAATCAATTGCACTGCTATACTTCCAATCTTCTACCAGCTCAATAAAGCCAGCAGCCACAGGATTGTAATGTAAATAATCACATTTCTACCAGGCTACTTTTGCAGCGTATAATGCTAATTGGATGATTCTCGGGTTGCCATAGTTGAAAATTAGCTTTATTGCTTGTTTTCTGTGCTGCTCTTTCCATATGCCAAAGAAGCCATTCCCTTCTGCTTTCTTGAGGATGGTTCTTAAAGGCAGGATGTAGCATTTCGGAACTATGGCACTTTAGGTCTCTCAGAATATTACTCATGCTATCATCGCTGCTGCCCATTATTAAATGTATGTGACTGGTCATAATGCACCAGGCATAAACCTCCAGATCTTTATTTTTCTGGCAATAAGTAATTGCCTCCAACACTATTTTATTGTACGCTTCTCTTATAAAAAGATCTATCCAATTAGTAACCGTAAAAGTGGTGAAGTAAAGTTTAAGCCTCTAAATAATATTGGTTTCTCAAAGCAAAATTTGCGCAATGCCGATAGAGTGGTTGTTTAGAACGATAGAGCGAAGCGAAAATCGGACTATTACAGACACCGTATCGGTAGACTATCATCTTTAAACTTGTATTTTCCACTCATAGGTTAAATGTAGAAAAGTATTGTGCTAAGGGCATTAATTATTCTTGGATAGTTTTAGATGCGGCACAGAAACTTTGGCGCACAAGGGC
>JBBKWE010000040.1:0-23594 GCA_037968795.1 Ferruginibacter sp. | reverse complement strand
TTATAGCACAGGTTCTTTTACCATTACACTCACAGTAACCAGCGCTGATGGTTGTGTAAAAGATAGTGTACGGACACAGACATTCTCCGTAACGCCGGCACTAAGCTATCCTGCTCTTGCACCTGTGTGCGAAAGCGTTACAGGAACTATAAGCGTGGCTAGCGCTACCGTTACTAATGGGGTGGCGGGTACAGGAACTTACAGCGGCCCGGGAACGGATGCTGCAGGAAACTTCAGCCCATCTGTGGCGGGACCAGGTACCCATATAATCACTTATACGTTTAATACTGCGGGTGGCTGTACGGCTACCATTACGAGTTCTATTGTAGTGTATGCAAAACCTGCAGCGGACTTTACGTATCCAACAGCAGCTTGTCTGCCGGCTACAGGAGTGGCGCAATTTACCTATACCGGAAGCATGAGCGCAGGACAAACTTATCTCTGGGATTTTGGAGATCCTGCCAGCGGAGCGAACAATACTTCTACAGCACAAAATCCAACGCATACTTATACCAATACCGGAAGCTATACCGTTAGCGTTACAGTGACCAATGCAAACGGCTGTACAGATACGAAGAGCGTAACCACGACCTTTAGCGTAACACCGGCGCTTACCTATCCTGCGCTTACAGCAGTATGTGAGAGCCAGACAGGAACTATAAGTGTGGCTAGCGCTACCGTTACTAATGGAGTAGCAGGCACCGGAACATATAGCGGTACTGCTACAGATGCAGCAGGAAACTTTAGTCCTTCTGTGGCCGGAGCCGGTACGCACATTATTACTTACACGTTCAATACGCCGGGCGGTTGTACGGCAACCATAACCAGTTCTATACTGGTATATGCAAAACCAGCTGCAGATTTTACCATGCCGACAGGAGCTTGTCTTCCGGCTACAGGAGTGGCGCAATTTACCTACACCGGAAGCATGAGCGCAGGACAAACTTATCTCTGGGATTTTGGAGATCCTGCCAGCGGAGCGAACAATACTTCTACAGCACAAAACCCAACACATACTTATACTAATACCGGAAGCTATACCGTACAAGTAACGGTAACCAATACTAATGGATGTACTGATACTAAAAGCGTAACGGCAACCTTTAGCGTAACGCCAGCGCTTACTTATCCTGCACTTCCTGCAGTATGTGAGAGCCAGACGGGTACGGTAAGTGTAGCTACAGCCAGCGTAACCAACGGCGTATCTGGCTCGGGCGTATATAGCGGTACGGCTACAGATGCAGCAGGAAACTTCAATCCTTCTGTGGCAGGAGCGGGTACATTTACCATTACTTATACTTTCACTTCCACAGGAAATTGTGTGGCCACTGCTACTTCTAGTATTACTGTAAATGCAAAACCGGCTCCGGACTTTACCTTCCCTTCTTCGGGTTGCTTACCGGCCACAGGGGTAGCGCAGTTTAATTATACAGGAAACGTAACCGCGGGTCAGACATACCTCTGGAATTTCGGTGATCCGGGTAGCGGAGCGAATAATACATCAACCCAGCAAAATCCTTCGCACACGTACAGTACGAATGGTAGCTTTACGATAAGCGTGCAGGTGACTAATGCGGCAGGCTGTGTAGAAACGAGTACGAAAACAACGACATTTAATATAACTCCTGCTCTTTCTTACCCGGCACTTTCGCCAGTATGTGAAAGTGTAACAGGAACTGTAAGTGTAGCTACAGCTACGGTGACCAATGGCGTTACAGGAACAGGAACTTACAGCGGACCGGGCACAGATGTGGCCGGAAATTTCAGTCCTTCTGTAGCAGGACCGGGTACACATGTGATCACTTACACTTTTAATAGTGGTGGTTGTACCGCTAGTATAACCAGTAGTATATCTGTAGTAGCAAAACCTACAGCAGACTTTACGGCACCTACTGCAGCATGTCTTCCTACAACCGGTCTTGCGCAGTTTAATTATACAGGCAGTATGAGTGCGGGTCAGACTTATCTTTGGGATTTTGGGGATCCTGCAAGCGGTGCCAATAATACTTCTACACAACAGAACCCTACGCATACGTACACAAACACTGGTAACTATACCGTAAGTGTGACTGTGACCAATGCAGCGGGTTGTACAGATACAAAATCGATCACGAGAACCTTTAGCGTAACCCCGGCACTTAATTATCCGGCACTAGCCACGGTATGTGAGAGCGTAACCGGCACGGTGAGCGTAGCCACAGCTACAGTTACAAATGGGGTGAGCGGCACGGGAGTATATAGCGGTACCGCTACAGATGCAGCCGGCAATTTTAATCCTTCAGTAGCAGGACCGGGCACATTTACTATTACTTATACTTTTACCAGCACGGGGAATTGTATAGCGACAGTTACCAGTTCAATCACGGTAAATGCCAAACCCCTGCCAGACTTTACCTTCCCGGGTACAGGTTGTTTACCTACTACCGGAGTAGCACAGTTCAATTACACAGGTACAGTAACCGCAGGACAAACTTATTTATGGAATTTTGGTGACCCGGGTAGCGGAGCCAATAATACTTCAACTGTACAAAGTCCTTCACACACTTACAGCACCAATGGTAGCTTTACCATAAGTGTGACGGTGACCAATGCTGCAGGTTGTGCAGAAACGAAATCATATACGACCACCTTTAATATTACACCAGCTGTTACCTATCCTGCACTTTCACCAGTGTGTGAAAGCGTACCGGGTACGATAAGCATAGCCACCGCCACCGTTACTAATGGCGTTAGTGGTACAGGGGTTTATAGCGGTCCGGGTACAGATGCAGCAGGCAACTTTAGTCCATCTGCGGCTGGTGCCGGCACACATACGATTACTTATACGTTTACAAGCGGTGGTTGTGTAGGCACAGCTACAAGTAGCATTACGGTAAATCCAAAGCCTGCGGTAACCTTCACAGCCACGCCTTCAGTTTGCCTGGGAGCGGCTACGAATTTTACCAGCAATGCTACTATTCCTTCAGGAAGTGTAAGCACCTGGGAATGGAATTTTGATGATGGTTCGGGATCGGTTAGCTTCACGAATGGTAATCCATTTACCCGCACCTATACCACTGCAGGCACTAAGAATGTAACGCTGGTAGTAAAAAGTAATAGTGGTTGTACGAGCGATACGGCAAGAATGCAAATAGTAGTAAACGCGGTTCCGGTAGCAGATTTTGCCATTCCGGCGGCAGTATGTTTACCTAATACAACGGTAACATTTACTAACCAATCCAGCATAGCCGGAAACGCTACACTTACTTACAGCTGGAACTTTGGAGATGCCGCAAGTGGCGCTGCTAATACCAGTACACAGCAGAACCCGACACATACTTTCTCTGCGGCAGGCAGCTACAGCATTACACTCGTAACTACAGGTCCGGGCGGTTGTAACAGTACGGTTACTAAAACCTACGATGCTTTCAAGTCAAAGCCTATTGCAGCCTTTACAGCTTCTGCCACTACAATTTGCCAGGGCACTGCGGTAAGATTTACTGATGGCAGCTCCGCTCCTAACAGTACAATAAGTACTTACAGGTATAGTTTCGGAGATGGAACGACGGCTTCCACAGCAAATCCGAGTAAAACATATGGTAATACAGGCACGTACAATGTGCAGCTGGTAGTTACCAGCCAGGATGGTTGTATTTCAGATACGGCTACAGCAGTAATTACAGTGATCGTACAACCTACAGTAGATGCCGGTAAATCATTTGTTGTGGCACAGGGTACGGTAATTACATTTGAGCCAATCGTGAATAATTCTACGGTACCATCCTTCTTATGGTCACCCCCTGCAGGATTAAGTAGTGCTACAGCACTGAGTCCTACGCTTACTGCCGTTGCAGACCAGGTATATACCCTTACTGCTACCACTGGTAATGGATTGTGTACCGCTTCAGATAATCTTTCGGTTCAGATCGTAAGGCCGGTGGTAATTCCAAATGCATTTTCTCCTAATGGAGATGGTATAAATGATACATGGATCATTCCTAACCTGCAGGACTATCCGGATGCCCGTGTAGAAATTTATAACAGGTATGGACAGTTGCTGCATAGCCAGACAGGGTATAGCAGGCCATGGGATGGTACCGTAAAAGGGAAACCATTGCCGGTAGGAACATACTATTACATTATAAACCTCAATAGTGGCTTCAAGAGCTTTAATGGCGGAGTAACTATAATTAAATAAATGACGACAGATTAAGATAAAATACCAATCGGACAAATAACCGGATCGGGGCTATAAATTAAAAAAAGAGAGCGATGAAAAAAATTATTACACTTACATGTTTTGCAATTATGGGCTTTGGGATCGTAGAAACTGCGAAAGCGCAAGACCCTCATTTTACACAGTATTATGTATACCCCACCTGGACCAACCCGGCACTTACCGGAGCCTTTGATGGGGAATACCGCGTTGCCGGTATTTACAGAACGCAGTGGGGAAACATAAGTACGCCTTACATGACACAGGGCGCATCTGCAGAATTAAAGACCAGTAAAAATATCAATTTTGCGGTAAGCCTGCTCAATCAAACTGCCGGTGACGGCGGCTACCGTTACACTACGGCTTATGGTAATTTTGCTTTCACCGGTTTGCGTTTTGGTGCAGCGGAGCAACACAGAGTAGTGTTTGGAATGCAGGGAGGAATTATACAGCGCCGGTTCGATGCCAGCAAACTTACCTTTGGCGACCAGTGGAATCCTATTACAGGATTCAACCCGGGCACAACTTCTGCAGATCAATTGAGAAGCAATACCAATAGTTCTTTTGATGCGGGCGCCGGTATACTCTACTTTGATGCAAGCCCCGGAAAGAAAGCAAATTTTTACGGAGGTTATGCTGCATCGCACCTTACAAAGCCTACTGATGTATTTAGCGGTAACGGCAAGGCACAGTTGCCTATGAGGCATACGGTTCATGCTGGTACCCGTATAAAGGTTAATAGTCAGTTTTCACTTACCCCAAATGCACTATACCTGAAGCAAGGTAGTGCTACAGAAACAATGCTAGGTTTGTATGGCTCCGTAAAAGCAGGTCCTGAAACTGATTTCTTAATAGGAGCTAACTATCGTTTTGATGATGCCGTGACCCCTTTTGCCGGCTTTACCCATAAAGGTTTTGTGCTTGGTCTTAGTTATGATGTAAATACCTCTGACCTGGGCAAGTTTGTAAAAGGAAGCAACAGCTTTGAGATCTCATTATCCTTTATAGGCAAGAAATCAGTAAAAACTCCGGAGCTTGAATTTGTGTGTCCGCGATTATAAATGATGACCCTTAAATAATTATTATAAAACTATTGATATGTATAAGAAGCTAATAAGTGTATTGGTGGCTACAGTTTGCCTCTTCAGTTTTTCGCAGGCGCAGGTAAAAGAATATCTTAATGCCGGAGATAAATATTTTGCAGAAGGAGACTATTACTCTGCTGCGGTGTACTACGAAAAATATATAGGTAAAGGAAAGTCTAATAGTGGCACGCAATCTTTTAACCCCTATGCTGTATCAGCATCTGCTAACCGTACTGCTGTTGCAAAAGCAGGCAGTAGTCGCGACCAGGTGATTTACAATCTTGGGGAGAGTTACAGGAAACTACACTTTCATGTAAAAGCACTTCCTTACTACGAAGAAGCTGCAAAGCTAAATTCAGGAACTTTTCCCCTTGCTAATTTTTATTATGGAAAAACCCTTAAGGCTTTAGAAAAATTTGAAGAATCAGAAGTAGCTTTTTCTACTTTTATACAAAATTATGCCGGAGCCGATACCTATTCTGAAGAAGCGTATATGGAACTGCGTAGCCTGAAGTTCTTAAAAACTGAAATGTCTGGGAAAGACATGAGTGCTTACAAGCTTTCGCGTTCTACTGAGCTTAATGCAGATGGAGGTACTTACGCACCGCTTTGGATAAATGATAATTCCTTGTGGGTTACCAGCAGCCGAACCTCTGCAGGCAATTCTGCTACACAAAATAAATTATACAGTGTTGACTATAGCAGCGGAAGTGCAGGCAGTTTCACACTATTGCCTTTAAGTCAACCAAAAGACATGCAGCAGGGAGTAGCCGCAATCAGTCCTGCCGGTAATAAAGTTTTTCTTACCCGCTGGGACGTAGCCAAAGGCGTACGAACTGCGAGTATATATGAGAGTAATCTTGTAAATGGTAGCTGGAGCGATCCTGTAGCAGTTCCAAATTTGAATATGGATAATAGTAATGCCCAGCAACCTATGATAATGCCTGATGGTAAACATTTAGTTTTTGCCAGTGACCGTTCTGGTGGCTTGGGTGGCTATGACCTTTATGTAGCTATGCTTGATGAGCAGGGCAATGTATCTGCACCACAAAATATGGGAGCGAATATCAATACCAAATATGATGAGCAGGCCGCTGCTTATCATGCCAGCAGCAAAACTTTTGTTTTCAGCAGCAACGGAAGAGTGGGAATGGGAGGATATGATTTTTACTATGCGAAAGGGAGCGACCTTATGAAACTTACTGAGCCAAAGAATTTTGGGTATCCTGTAAATTCTATAAAAGATGATCTTTATTTTACTACAAAAGGTAAAGGGCAGAATGTATTAGAGAATGTGATCATAAGCTCAGACAGGGAAGCAGCCTGCTGCCTGGAATTGTTTAGCCTGAGCAAGGTTCGTCCTATGAGGCAGCTGAGTGGAGTAGTGGTAGATTGTGCTACCAACAAGCCGGTAGCAGGTGCCACAGTGGTAGTAATGGATACGGTAAACAATATGCAAATTACGGAGTACACTACAGATGCCTCTGGAAATTACAACTTCACTATAGAAGAATATATGCCGCTGAAAGCTACAGCGAGTATGACGGGTTATTTTAATAACAGCATCAGATTTGTAGGTCCTAAAGATTATGATGAAGTGAATTTTGTAACGCCTAATTTATGTCTTACCGTAATACCATCTACTGCTATAAAAGTAGAAAAAGTGTATTATGACTTTAATAAAGCTACCCTGCAGGCGGAGTCTTTTGCTTCCTTGGATGACCTCGTAAGATTATTGGAAGAGAACCCTACTATGGAGATAGAGTTAAGTGCTCATACAGATAGTAAAGGATCAGATGAATATAATATGAAGCTGAGTGATGATAGAGCTAAGTCTGTAGTTGATTACCTGGTAAGTAAGGGTATAGACCCTTCCAGAATGATAGCAAGAGGTTATGGTGAGATGATGCCGGTTGCAGAAAATGAAAATGCGGATGGCTCTGATAACCCGGAAGGACGTCAGCTTAACAGGCGTACAGAATTTAAGGTATTAAAGAATTAAGAGTATTAATCTCGAAAAAACAGGAGAATACAGGAATGAAGCGATTAGTTATAGTATGTATAATAGTGGTTTTTGCCGGGGCCGCAGTGGCACAGCAAAAACCACACTATACCCAGTATATTCTTAACCAGTATATAATAAATCCTGCCCTTACCGGTATAGAAAATTATGTAGATGTAAAAGCGAGCCATCGCCTGCAGTGGGTAGGAATACAGGATGCGCCGGTAACCACTTACTTTACTATTCATGGACCTATAGGCAAGTCAGATTTTAAGACTACTCCTACTTCGTTTTCTATGAAAGGAGATAATCCCAGGGGCAATGCTTACTGGCAGTCATACGAGCCTTCTGAGCCACATCACGGCATAGGCTTACAAATTGTAAATGATCGGACGGGTCCCTTAAATAATTTTACAGCGCACGGAACTTACGCCTATCACCTGGCGCTTTCTTCCCAAACTAATCTTGCCGGAGGTATAGGAGTAGGTATTTCTAACTTAAGTTTAAATACTGACAAATTGCAGTTCAACACCCCTATAGACCCTGCGGTAGCAGGTAGTGGAGTTCTGAATAATGTACGGCTCGATATAAATGCAGGTCTCTATTTATACTCTGCTGATTATTTTGTAGGATTGAGTGCCCAGCAACTTGTGCCTTCTAAGATTGATTATTCTAATAATGCTATAAGCAAGGCTGATGGTAAATCTATACCACACATTTTTGCTACTGCGGGTTATAGATTCCTGGCTACAGAGGATTTGAATATCCTCCCTTCTGTTCTGGTAAAATATGTGCAGCCAAGCGGTGCGCAGTTTGAAGGGAACTTAAAAGTACAATATCGCGATTTTCTGTGGGTGGGTGCCAGTGCGAGATACCTTGATGGCGTAGCTGCTATGGCGGGTATCAATATTTCCAATTCTCTTAATCTGGGCTACAGCTACGATTACACTACCTCCAGGATAAATAATTACACAAAAGGAACCCACGAAATTGTGGTAGGATTTCTTTTAGGCAATAAGTATGGAGATAATTGTCCGCGGAATGTGTGGTAATCTTATTTTCTTAAATTAATATCATTTACACGGCTTAGTAATTTTACTGCCAAACCCTACAGCCCTTTTCTCATCAGCCGCAGCCATTGTTTTCAAGCCCATGAGGCAATAAGTTTCTGCCCGGCTGGCGAATGCCAGACCATATTTGCTATCTACAGCTATTGCCTGAGAAAATGCATTTATAGCTTCATCATACTTTTTCTGATCTGTGAGGTTTAGTCCCAGGTTGTAGTGTGCTTTCTTATAGTCTTTGTTCATAGCAATAGCCCTACGATAAGCGTCTTCTCCTTCCTCATATTTTTTTTGCATATCATAGCAGATGCCTATTTGCATAGCGGCTTCAAAATCTTTGGGCGAAATTTTTATGGCACTTTCAAAATCGCTTATAGCCTGACTATAGTTGTTCTGTTTTTGGTAAGCCATAGCACGGTTATAATATCCATCTGCAAATTCTGAATTTATAGAAATAGCCTTTGTTTGGTCAGCTATGGCACTGTCATATTTTCCCTCATTGTAATAGATAATCCCCCGGTTACAATAGGCTTCATGGTCTGCTGACCATACATCTATTGCTTTGGTATAATCTGCCTTTGCTTCCTGGTTCTTTCCTAGCTTTGTATGTACCATTGCTCTTTTAAAATAACCGTCTTTGATAGTAGGATTTAATTTTATCGCCCTGTCATAATCACTCTTTGCATTTGTATAGTTGTAAGCAGCCATGTGAGATTTTCCTCTTTGCATTATAGCTTCTGCATCTAGCGGTACTGCGGCTATCACAACACTGTAATCTTTTATTGCTTCCTTGTGGTTATTCATGAGAGCGTGCAGGTAAGCCCTGTTGTAATATGCGTCATTATATAATTTGTCAAGCTCGATTGCCTTATTGAAAGCGCTAAGCGCCTCTGGATACATATTGTTTTTTCTGAGAGAAACAGCAAGTGAATTATAGTTTGCGGGATTATTTGGCTGAAGCGCTACTACTTTTTTAAAATCCTCAATGGCTTTTACGTAATTGCCTGAGTTTTCATAATTAATAGCTCTGCTTACATAATATGCAGGATTATCAGCATCAAGGGCTATAGCTTTACTATAATCCTCACTAGCCATATTGTACTCCTGGAGAGCCTCCCTTGCTAACCCGCGAATATAATATCCTCCTGCCTTGCCAGGTTCTATACTTATTGCTGTACTGTAGTCTGCAATAGACTCTTTGTATTTTTTCTGTAAACGCTTTGCTTCGCCTTTGTATAGCCAGGCATTATAGTTATTGGGTGATAAAACTGTTGCAGCCTCGTAATCTGCTTCAGACTTTACATAATCCTTTAAATAATGATAACTAAGTGCCCTGTTGAGCAGGCAATTTACAGACTCAGGTGCCTGGGATATGCAGGTAGAATAGAATGTTATTGCTGTTGTATAATCTCCCTTGTCAAAAGCTACATTGCCCTTGTTGTAGGCACTATCTTGTGCATTTGCACCGGAGAAAATAAATAATGTGAGAAGGAGGCAGGCTACTGTTTTTTTCATATTCCAGTTTATGTAATTATAAATACAGCGGGCGTACTCAGGATTTTTGCCTTCAATATACGCTTACTGTCTTCTCTAATATACTATTGAGAAAGTGAAATACAAAGTTCTTATCTTAAAATACTACATATGCAGTATCAGCATCTTTTGCTTTATAATTTTTTCGCTTAGCTATCTATCCGCTTATATTCTACGCCTCTTTCCTTTAAGTATTGCATAATGTAGTTATAGCAGTTTTCGTCTTTGCCTATCTGCTCAGGAGGAAATAATCCTTTCTTGGTAAAAATATTATCGGCTAATAAGTTCACTACTGCCGCGCAGGTATACCCCGTAGTTCTGCTCATGCTGCTCGTCTTAGTGCTGGCCTCATACTCGTCATACAAAGAGTAAGTAACCTCGCACTCTTTACCAGCCTTAGTGCCGTGCATGATGACCTGCATAATTGTAAATTCTTCGTCGTCTACACCTAACCGCCACTGGTCAAATAAAATTTTAGAAGTAAAGTTCTTTGCACTTATGGCGGTGCCATCGATCATTACTTTATCATTACTAAAGAATCCCGCTTGTTGCAAAGAGGAGATAAGCTGTGCATGCCCGGGGTAGCGCAATGTCTTTTCCTTCATATTTTTAATATGCGGCATTGTAAAAATGAGCGAGCGCAAACCATCGGTTACAAAACTTTCCAGTGTGCCTATTTCTCCATACTCATGCAGGCTACGATCAGTAAGGGCAGGTTGTGTTACCAGCTCTCCATTGGCTATGAACCTTGCAGGCCTGGTATATTCCTCTATCACATCTATCGGGGAGAAAGGTGCTTTGTATTCAAATGGCTTTACTCTTATTTTGGGCAAGCCGCCTACAAGGCACTCAAAACTATGCAGTTCCATTTCTTCATTTACCCTTCCCAGGATCATATTGCTCATGCCGGGTGCCAGACCAAAATCTACGATAGCCGTTACATTATGTTCTGCTGCCAGGTCAGACAGATCTAAGGCATCTTCTGAGAAAAAAGAAATATCTACGACATCTTTGCCGCATGTAATGAGTGTTTTAAGCGCATCAAAACCCATAAAGCCGGGTACCGCCAGTACGCAGATGTCATAGGCCTGAAACCATGCAGCATATTTACTATAAGATTGCAGATTTGCCCGCTGTGTAGCTATATTCTTTTCCTCCAGCCTGCTAAGGTTCATGGGGTCTATATCGTAGGAAGTTACCTCATGCTTGCTGCTTAGGTCTATCGCTATTGTTCTTCCTATCATTCCTGCTCCCAGTACCGCTATTTTCATGTTTTATATTATTAGAACTATGTAAAGATATTTTGAGTTTTATTTATCTGCAATAAAGATAGGTACTCCATAGTATAAGCGCTTAAGTCTCCTGCTTAAATAAAGGGAATTTATTATTATTCCTATGCATTCTGCAGCCCGGCTTGATTTTAAAAGTGTCCTAAATTCGAATTCTCATTTTTACCTTTTATTTTTTACTTTTTAATTTTTCCTTCCCTTCCCTTCTATCCTTATTTTCGCAGCATGACAGAAGAACGCACTGCGAGGCTCACCGCCGTATTGGAAAAAAGGCAACCGGGTCTTACCCTCATTTTAGAGAATGTTTTTGATCCTCACAATATAGCTGCTGTGATGCGTACCGCAGATGCCGTAGGGGTGCAGGATCTTTATATTCTGAACACTAAAATCCCTTCGCACGATAAGTGGAGCGCAAAAACCAGCAGCAGCGCTGCTAAGTGGCTAAGCGTGCATCAGTTTGATAATACGGCTGCCTGCTACGAAGCGGTAAGAAAGCAGGTGAAGAAAATCTACACTACTCACCTGGCAAAAGACGCCGTTGATCTCTATAACATGAACCTTGCTGAAGACGTAGCACTTGTTTTTGGAAATGAGCACAGTGGCGTATCAGAGGAAGCGATAAGCCTGGCCGATGGAAATTTTATTATTCCCCAGGTAGGTATAATACAATCTTTGAATATTTCTGTAGCCTGTGCTGTTACCCTCTACGAAGCGTATAGGCAAAGGAAGCAAGCGGGAAAGTATGATAGTACACAACTACAGGGCGCAGCTCTGGAGCAACTGAAGACGGATTGGGGTATGAACAAATAATTTGTATTTTAGATTTTATGAAGAAATTTTTATTAGCAATTGTGGTATTTAGTTTATCAAGTATTAGCGGTAGTAAGCTGCATGCCCAGCCGGCAAAAGTGGGGGCGTGGTACCAGTATTTTGGCAACCAAAAAATAAGTAGCCGGTGGAACTGGCACAACGAAGTACAGTACAGAAATTTCAATAAAGGCGGCGACCTGGAGCAATTGCTCTTGCGAACCGGCTTTGGGTATAACCTTACGCCAGGCAACAACAATGTATTGCTGGGCTATGGTTTTATAAACGCCGCATCTTATAATAGCCTGTCGCAGAAATCCTTTAAAGAGGAGCATCGTATTTTTCAGCAATACATATATACCCACAAGCTGAGCAAGATATACCTGCAACACAGAGTAAGGGTAGAAGAGCGTTTTGTAGAAAAAGATTTCAGTATGCGCTACAGGTACCTGCTGGGAGCGAGAATAGGGCTTACAGATGCTGTAATAGCTAAGAATAGCTTATACCTTTCTTTGTATAACGAGATTTTTATAAAGCACACAGGAAATTTCCCGGAGCGGAATCGCTTATACGGAGCATTGGGATTTGTACCACATAAGGATATAAGAATAGAAGCAGGCTATCTCAGACAAATGATAAAAGACAACAGCAGAAGCCAGTTTCAGCTGGCGCTTTTTAATAATCTTAAATGGTAGTGATTTTATTGTGGCAAATATTTGTACTGCTGCCGCACTAAACCCTATTTGTAACTTAATGTTTATAATAACTGGTCTGAAGTAATTGTTTTACAATAATTTTACGCTTTATAATATGAGGTTTTATTGTGATCTTTAAATTATAAAATATAATGGCCTCTGGTTAATTATTTCTTTTATATAAGTGAGGCATTTCATTTGATATACAGCATACTTTACTCAGCATATGATATATAAAAAACAAAGTTTTGTCTTATGCACCAGCATTTTGCTTCTGGCAATAGCTGGGTTTTCCTGTGCACAAAAGGACAAAAATAGAGGAAGGTACAGTGATTCTGATATGTACGATTTCAGTAGTCCAAAGGTAATATCTCTCCCTACAGACCTTGACGAAATATCTGGAATAGCCTACTATCCTAAGGATACAAGCGTTTTTGCCATAGTAGACGAAAATGGCCTCCTTTACAAAATTTTTCTGAAAAATCCTGCCAAGCCGCAGGTATGGAAGTTTGGGAAAGGGAGAGATTACGAAGACATCGTTTTGGTAGATAGTACATTTTACATACTGGTAAGTAATGGAGATGTAGAAAAAGTTACTTTTAATGGGGAAAAAACGGAAACAGTAAAATTTGATTTTATTACCAATAAGAAGAACAAAAACGAGTTTGAAACTTTGTTTTTAAACCCAGATAAAACCCTTACCCTTTTCTGTAAAGACTGCGAGGAAGACGATAAAACACAATTGAGTAACTATAATTTCAATCCTAAGAAAGGTGATAGTGCGTATATTGAGAATGAATTCTTTGATATGAATCCATTCGTTCAAAAACTTGGGTTCAAAAAACATTTGAAACCCTCTGCGGCCGCTATTAATCCTGTTACCGGTGATTTATATATGGTATCTTCCATACTTAGTCATATTTTGATATTTGACAGGCATGGTGAATTTAAAGAAATGTTCAGGCTTAATCCCGGAATATACAAGCAGCCGGAAGGCATGACTTTTACGCCGGAAGGGCACCTCATCATAAGTAACGAGTTTGCAGATGATGGCTTGCCCAATCTTTTGATAATGAAAAATAAAAAAATCACTAAATGACCAGATGTATTTCATTCATATTTATAAGCTTTCTTTTGTGCAGCAGCTCCTTCGCCCAAAGCAAGCCTGCAACAAGACCAGATAGCATCCAGGCCACTATTGTGCTCATAGGAGATGGCGGAAAGCTCACAAGCGGCAGACAACCAGTAGTAGATGCAGCACGCAAAACTATTCCATTTGATGAAAAGACAACAGTCGTATACCTGGGCGATAATTTGTATAAGACCGGCTTGCCGGATGATGCATTACCTACTTATGATATTGCAAAAGCGCCGCTGGATTCTCAGATACATATAGCAAGGGGCACACCCAGCAAGGTGTACTTTATTCCTGGCAATCATGACTGGGCCAATGGCGGTGCTGCCGGGTATCGTTCTATTTTGCGGGTGCAATCCTATATTGACTTTCTGGGAAATGATAATGTGAAAATGTATCCGCGAAATGGTTGTCCTGGTCCTGTAGAAGAAAAAATAGATAAAGACGTTACACTGGTAATGATGGATAGCCAATGGTGGCTACATGAGGAAGATAAGCCTGGCGTAGAAAGTGATTGTAATACTAAAACTAAAGAAGAAGTACTTACACAACTGGAAGATATACTGGCACAAAATTCTGATAAGTTAGTTATTCTCGCTACGCATCACCCTTTTCGCACTTACGGTCCGCATGGTGGCTTTTTTACATTAAAGCAACACATTTTTCCCTTTACGGATGTAAAGCCTAATTTATATATTCCGCTGCCCTTAGTAGGATCTGTATACCCGCTTACTAGAGCTGTGTTTGGTACCATGCAGGATCTAAAACACCCATTGTATCAGGAGATGATAAGCAGGATATCTAAAGTAGTGGCAGGGCATAAGAACGTAATTTTTGTAGCCGGGCATGAGCATACCCTGCAGGTAATACGCGACAAAGGATATACTTTTATTGTAAGCGGAAGCGGAAGTAAGACTAATAGGGTATCTGAGAGTAAGAACACTTTATATGCTGCCGCCGAAACAGGGTTTGTGACACTGGAAATAAGTAAGAATAAATATGTGACCGCGAGTGCATATACCGTAGTCGACTCAGGAATTACCAAGGCATTTTCGCAACCTATAATGAATTTCACAACCCTGGAGCAGCCGGAGCAGGTTGACAGCATGAGAATTGCCAATTATGTTTTGAAGGATACTGCTGTTATTTCTGCAAGTGATAAATATAAGAGTCCGCGAGGGTTAAGGGAAACTTTTCTTGGAGAAAATTATCGTAAAGAATGGAGCGAGCCAGTGGCCATGAAAGTTTTTAATATTCGTAAAGAAAAAGGTGGTTTCACTATTAAAAGTCTGGGAGGTGGAAAACAAACTAAATCTCTTAAACTTATTGACAAAAATGGTAAAGAATGGGCACTACGGGGAATAGATAAAGATCCGGAAGCAGCTCTACCCGCTAATTTAAGAGGAACTTTTGCTCAGGACATTCTACAGGATATGATCTCTGCAAGCCACCCCTATGGTGCCCTCACAATTCCCCCTATTAATGAAGCATTGAATATAGTTTCGGGTACACCAGAATTATTTTTTGTGCCGGATGATCCTGCTTTTGGGATATACCAGAAAATATTTGCAAATACGGTGTGTACCTTGGAAGATCGTGATCCTACCCCAGATAACACGGATACGAAAAGTACTAATACAGTACTCAATAAAATGTACGACGACAACGATAATCATGTGCAACAGCAAGAGGTGCTTACGGCCAGGTTAGTAGATATGCTTATAGGTGATTTTGATCGCCATGCAGACCAGTGGAAGTGGGGTATATCCGATACCGGGAAAGGAAAATTATACTATCCGGTACCGAGGGATAGAGACCAGGCGTACTTTAATTCTGACGGCGTACTTGCTAAATTAATTTCATTTTTTGCTATCCCTTACCTGCATGGCTTTAAAGAAAATTTTGTGCAGATTAATAAATTTAATGAAGTAGCAAAAGATTTTGACCGCACTTTTCTTAATGACCTCTCAGAGCAGGATTGGAGTGATCAGCTGGACTATTTCCAGGCTACTATCACAGATGATGTAATACAAAAAGCTATAAAAAGACTTCCGCCGGAGATATATAAAATGGACTCCGCCTTCCTGGTGCGCAAGCTTATAAGCAGGAGAGACGGTATTAAAAAAGCGGGAATGAAATACTACCGCTTTCTCAGCGAAGCTGTGACGGTAACAGGAAGCAACAAAAAAGAGTTCTTTCATATTACAGATAACAACGGAAAGCCTATGCTCTCTGTATACAAAAAGAATAAGACCTCAGACAGTACCGTGCTTATGTATAAGCGCACCTTCGATAAAAGGACAAAGGAGCTTATTATGTTTGGGCTTAATGGTGAAGACGTTTTTAAAGTAGACGATGACGTAAAAAGCCGGATGAAACTCAGAATCATTGGAGGAAAAGGCAATGATACCTTCCAGCTCGCCGGTAATACCAGAAAGTATTTATACGATCTTTCCACAGAAAAAAATGCAATGGAGCAGACCAGGAGAACCCGCAATCTCATGAGTAAGAATCCGGAAGTTCTGGACTATACAGACACAAAATTTAAGTATAACCGTTTTATTTTTCCGCTACTCAAAATTGGATATAATGTAGAAGACAAATTTCTCATAGGATTTGGTTTCACCTCTACCCGCGAAGGATTTAGAAAAAGACCATTTGCCAGTAACCAAAAATTTGGCGTGCTGGCAGCCCCTTCCCGCAATGCTTTCCAGGCAAACTATAACGGAGTTTTCAACCAGGCGCTTGGTAAGAATGATTTGCTTATAAATGCCAACTTTATAAGTCCGACACTTAATAACTTTTTTGGATTTGGAAACGAAAGTGTTTTTGATAAAAGCAAGTCACTTGAGTTTTACAGAGTTCGTTACAGAAATATAACTGCAGATGTATTATATAGAAAACGAATTAAAGACATTGCCAGTTTTGCTTTTGGACCTACATATTATCACTATAGCAGCGACTTTGAAAATAATAAAGGAAGACTTTTAGATAATACCGCATTGTTTGATAGTGCCGCCACCTTTAGCAGCAAAGACTATCTGGGTGCTAAAGTAAGGTTCGATGTGAATTATATTGACAACCAGCTTTTTCCTAAAAGAGGTTTGCTGTGGAGTACAGAATTTGTTGCCAATAAAAATGTGAACAACAATGGCAATGACCTTACAATGCTAAAAAGTGACATGGCTATATATGCAAATGTTACCGGTCATAGTACCATCACCGGCGTATTCAGGCTAGGTGCCGGAAAAATCTATTCTGACAATCCTGAATATTTTCAGTTGCTCACTTTTGGCGCTAATAACTTTATAAGAGGATACAGGAAAAACAGGTATGCCGGTACTTCAATGGCATACCTGGGATCAGAGGTGCGTATAAAATTGTTTAATTCCAAATCCTATTTATTGCCGGGAGAGTTTGGTATTATGGGATTATATGATATAGGAAGAGTATGGTATACAGGAGAGTCGAGCAGTAAGTGGCATGATGCCTACGGCGGAGGAATATATTTCGCTCCTTTCAATCTTGCATTAATAAGTGCTGTGATAGGAATCTCGCCCGAGGATAAATTGTTCAACTTTACATTGGGATCTAAATTTAATCTCACTTTCTAAAATAGATTAATGAACTACATAGAGATATATAAGAACACAGAAAAGCACGTAAAAAAGCTTTTCAAAGATCACAAGGATGAGCAACTTGCTTATCACAATCTGGGTCACACAGAATATGTAGTAAAGCGTGCTACAGAGATAGCCGCACATTACCAACTGAGCGATAAGGATACTATGGTATTGTATGTGGCAGCATGGTTTCATGATGCGGGATACCTTTTTACGCATGCTGATGCGCACGAAGAAAAAGGGGTAGAGCTTATGAAGGACTTTATAAAGGAGTATGCGGTAGAGGAAGAAATAGTACAAGAAATAGAGAGCTGCATTATGGCCACAAGAAGCCCGAGATCGCCCTCTACACTGGTAGAAGAAATATTGGCAGACGCTGACACTTACAACCTGGGAACGAAAGATTTTAAAACAACCAATAAAGAGGTTTACGAAGAGTTTCAAAATAAAATGCCTGGCTTTAGCAAAAAAGCATTTTATATAAAGGCCCTGGGTATGTTTGAAGATCATGATTATTACACTACGTATTGCCGCGACCTGCTGTCAAAAAGAAAGGCTAAAAATTTAAAAAGGATCAGAAAAAAAATAGGCAAAATGGAAATAGAAAATATTGACGAAAATGCCGGACCTCTTACCATAGATGAGAAACAAGGAACTACAAAAGGTATGCAGACGATGCTGCGGCTTACATCTGCAAATCATATAAGACTAAGTGAAATGGCAGATTCTAAAGCCAATATTCTTATCTCGGTAAATGCGATCATCATCTCGGTGATCTTATCAGTCTTGCTTAGGAAATTGCAATCTGATCCATATCTAACTATTCCTACCCTTGTTTTTCTTATAAGTTCGGTTTCTACTATTGTAATAGCCATTATGGCTACGAGGCCTAAGGTGAACCATGGAACTTTCAATGAAGATGATGTTCGTAATAAAAAGACCAACCTCCTGTTCTTCGGAAATTTTCACAGTATGAAATTTGACGAATATGAGCGGGCCATGAAAGTAATGATGCAGGATGCAGACTATTTGTATGGTAGTATGCTGGCAGATATTTATAACCTTGGCGTGGTATTAGGTAGGAAATATAAACTCATCAGACTAGCTTACACATTGTTCATGATCGGAATCATTTGTTCTGTACTGGCATTTGCCATCGCTTCTGTAATTAATGGTCAGGCGCCACTTACAGTAGACGAAGCAAAATCTTCGGGGTCTCCTTTTTAATGCATCAAACAGAAATCAATACATGTTATACAATAGAGATCTTAGCTGGCTTGGTTTTAATGACAGGGTATTGCAGGAAGCAGAAAGTAATGAGGTTCCCCTTTATGAAAGGATGAAGTTCTTAGCCATTTTCTCTTCTAATCTTGATGAGTTTTTCAGGGTGCGTTATCCCGCCGTAATAGCGCTTAGCAACCTCGATAAAAAAACAATAAAGCGGGAATTTCTCCTGAGCAAAGACGAAGTATCCGAAAAAGTATATGATTTTATCAATAAGCAATTAAGTCGTTTTGGCTCTGTATTGCATGGGGAAATATTGCCTGCGCTGGAAAAAAATAATATTGATTTTTATTATAACAAACCGCTGCCTGAGGCACACTTAGCTGAAGCAAAGACCATCTTTTTATCCAAAATATTGTCTTTTATACAACCGGTATACCTGAGCGGAGAAGATAGTGGAAACTTTACGCCGGAAAACGGTAAACTGTATTTTATAGTTACGCTGATAGATGATGCGAAAGAAACCGTAAATCATGTTGTCATAAATATTCCCAGCGATAAGCTGGAACGTTTTTTTACTCTACAGCAATTAAATGGTAAACAGCAGGTAGTATTTATTGATGATATCATCAGAGAAAATATTCCAATATTGTTTCCGCGGCAGACCATAGAATCTATCTACAGTATTAAATTTAACAGGGATGCTGCGCTTAAAATATCTGATGATTTCAGCGCAGATCTGCTGGATAAAATAGAAAAAAAACTCAGTAGCCGGGACCTGGGAAATGCGTCCCGTTTCCTGTATGAGCATGGTATGCCCAGCCATTTGCAAATGTATCTTGCATCTATTTTTAATCTTACAGTCAGTGAGATGTTTGAAGGAGGACGCTATCATAATTTAAGTGATCTCTTTGCTTTTCCCGTCTTTGATAAATCTTTGTTGTACGAGCCGGAGGTTCCTATTTTATATCCTAAAGCTGCCGGCGAAGGAGACATTTTTAAAATAGTAGCCAGGCAGGATGTTTTGCTGCACTTGCCCTACCATAGCTATACGCCGGTGCTTACTTTCTTTAACCAGGCAGCGGTGGATGTAGATGTTACAGAAATATACATCACCTTATACCGGGTGGCTTCAGAATCGCATATTGTAAATGCACTCATAAGTGCTGCCAAGAACGGTAAAAAAGTAACGGCTTTTATAGAACTAAAAGCCCGCTTCGATGAGGCTAATAATATAAAATGGAGCAGGATAATGAAAAAGGCCGGCGTAAAGCTTATCTATAGTGACCCTGCCATAAAAGTGCACAGCAAGATAGGCCTCATTAAAAAAGAATCTGAAGGTAAGCGGGAAAGTTTTGCTATCCTGAGTACGGGTAACTTTAATGAAAGTACCGCGTCGTTCTATACAGATCATGTGATACTCACCGCCAATAAAAAAGTATGCAAAGAAATGCTTTCTCTCTTTAGGTTCTTACAAAAGAAAAAAGCAACTGCGGCTAAAGCCAAATTAAAATTTGACTATTTATATGTAGCACAATTTAACCTCGTGCCCGAATTTGAAAAACTGGTGCGACAGGAAATAGAAAAAGCGCAGGACGGAAAACCAGCGCTCATAAGAATAAAGGTGAATAACCTGGAGGAGCCCTATTTTATTAATTTACTTTATGAAGCTAGCCAGAAAGGAGTGAAGATAGAAATGCAGGCAAGAAGTATATGTTGCCTTATTCCCGGTAAGGAAGCCCTTAGTAAAAATATAACGGTAAAGCGCATCGTAGATAAATACCTGGAGCATACAAGACTCTTTATTTTTGGGGTAGATGCAGAAGCAACTGTCATTATGGGCAGCAGCGATCTTATGACCAGGAACCTAAGAAAACGAATAGAAGTATGCATAAGGTTAGAAGACATTCACTGCCGCCAGCAGATTCTCAATTACTTTGCACTGCAGTGGCAGGATAATACTAAAGTGCGCATTCTACAGGACGATATGTCGCAGATAGAAGCGGAGCAGAACGGTAAAGTACATAATGCTCAAAAGGACATTTATAATTACCTCAAAAGCCAGTACCATGATTGAGGAAAGAATAGAATCAAAAAGCATATCCCGCTTCAGGATAAGACGAGTACTGTATATTGCCATCTTCTGGACAGCCATAGATCTTGTTGTAAAATTGCTCAATGTAAATGTGGGTTCTAAGACCGTACTGCATTCACTTATTTTAAGGGAAATATTAGTGTTTATTATGAGTGCGCTTATGGGATACCTGTTTGTATACGCTTTAAAAAAAGTGATAAGAACGGGTTCTCTGCTTGTAAACTTCTTCGCTAAATCTCTTATCCTCTTAGTGGCAGCATTCCTCATGAACTACCTCGTGCATTTTGTAGAGAATGTTTTTATCCTGGAAGATAATGTGATTGATGCTACTAAAAGTTTTATTGTAGAAAGCTTAGATAAACAGTGGCTTATAAAGAAGACCTTGTACTGGCTTGTGTTGTTTATCATCACGCAATTGTACCTGGAGATAAATGATAAATACTCCCCCGGTGTTTTCATTGACATCGTATCAGGAAAATATACTAATCCAAAAATAGAAGAGCGGATCGTAATGTTTATAGACCTTACAGACTCTACCCCCATAGCAGAAAAACTGGGGCATGAGAAATACTTTTTATTCATACGGGAGTTTATTCATGCTGTGTCTGTAGCCCTTATAGAGCGTAATGGTATCATATACCAGTATGTGGGTGATGAGATCGTAGTAAGCTGGGCTCTTACAAATAAGAATATCAGAAATTGTATGAAAGCCGTTATTGCTGCACGCCGCAATTTGCAAAAACGAAGCACTTTTTTTAGAAACAGTTTTGATACTATACCACAGTTCAGGGTAGGAATACATGTGGGAGAAGTTACCATAGGGGAAATAGGGGTTATTAAAAAAGACCTCGCTATGAGCGGCGATACGATGAATACTACAGCTCGCATACGAAGTGCCTGCAATGAGTTCAATGAAAAGTTTATTGTAAGTAAGTCCTTTGTAGATAAAAGTAATCTGAAAGGCTTCCAGGTGGTGAGTCTGGGCAAGGTAGACCTTAAGGGCAAGGCGGAAAGTATAGAATTATATTCTTTAAAAATATAATGATTACATTTTCCTTTAGGAACATCAGCAGATGAAATAATGTAAATGGAGAAGAGCAACAATAAAAATATAAACGTCCACGTCAATAAACTTAAGCTCTTTAGCTTAGAGGTATTGATTGTACTGTTTGCTTTTATACTTTCATCCGTAATAGTTTACTATCTCATAATACACATAATACCTACTGAAGGAAACTCTTTTGACGAATGGGCATTCAGGTTTGTAGGAGCCTACACCCACGATAGGAATACGACTCTTATGAGCTTTATCACCCTATTTGGATCCCAATATTTTCTTGTGCCTACCTTTCTCTTTATGATCTTCTTCTATGCCTTTTTTAAGAAAAATAAATGGATGGGATTAAAGGTGACCGCGGTATCCTTTAGTAGTCTCTTTCTTATGTTTGGGCTCAAATGGTATTTCCAGCGACCCCGCCCCCTTACGCCCTTGCTTAAAGAAGCCTCCGGCCTTAGTTTTCCCAGCGGCCATGCCTTTATGAGTTTTTCCCTTTGTGGCATTCTCATTTATATCATTTACAAAGAAGTAAAAAATATCTGGGTAAAGTGGCTCGGCATGTACGCCATGCTGGTCTTTACTTTTTTTGTAGGCTTATCCCGCGTATACCTGAGGGTACACTACGCCAGTGATGTGATCGCAGGTTTTTGTATGGGTTTTATGTGGGTGGTCATAGCCCTCACGATCATGAGCAAGCTGGAAAAACACAAAGGGAAATTACCTGAGATTCATGAGAAGAAATAGAGACGGAAGACAATAGACAAAAATCTCCAAACTTTTCTCCCAACTTTTCCTTTGCCTCTTTGCTCCTTTGCTTCCTTGCGAAAAAAAACCCCAAACTATTCTCCCAACTATTCTCTCCGTCCCCCCTCTCTTTTGGAAAGGGGTCGGGGGTGAGGTCACTAGTGGCTTTAGTAAAGACAAAGCAACATAATTAAGAATTGACAGCTGCGCCACAAAGGCACAAAGGCTCTAAGCTTCACAAAGATCCCTGCTTCTTCAGATTCTCTTCGTGTTCCTTTCTGTCTTAGGGTCTTTGTGGCTAGCAGCAGGAATGAGCTCGGTAGCTGTAAAATTCATCTACAATAATTTAAATCATACTAGTATATTTACCCTAAGCAATTGAACAACTTACAAAGCCTTTTTTTTACCAGCACTATATTTAAACAAATGAAAAGATTTTCACTACTCGCACTCCTGATTTCCACCTTCACCACCGTCGCTACCGCCCAGCAAAAACCCCTCACCCACGATGTATATGACTCCTGGAAGTCAGTAGGGGAGCGCATCATAAGCAGCGACGGGCAGTACATAGCCTACACGATAGCAGAGCAACAAGGTGATGGTATCGCCTACCTGCAAAATGAAAGCGGCAGTAGAAAGATACAGATAGACCGCGGCGAAAAATTAAAATTTACTGACGATAATAAATTCCTGGTAGCTAGCATAAAACCTACTTATAAGGAAACCCGCGATGCTAAAATAAAAAAGAAGAAGAAAGAAGAAATGCCCAAGGATACACTCCTTGTAGTGAGCCTTGCCGACTTTAAAATAGAGAAGATAGCCAGCGTAAAATCCTACAAGCTGCCCGAGAAATCTGCTGCTTACATAGCTTACCTCAAAGAAGCGCCTGAAGTAAAAAAAGAAAAAGCAAGTCCCGTAAAGAAAGATTCCCTTACCCTGCAGCTGGATAAATATGCAAAACTCGTAGATTCTATCATCCGCAAAGCCATAGACTCCACCAAAGGAAAAATAGAAAAAGAAGAGCTCGTAGAAATAGCGACCAAGGC
>JBBKWE010000039.1:0-21486 GCA_037968795.1 Ferruginibacter sp. | reverse complement strand
CATTTTTGCCAGTAATGCGTTTAAAGTAATGGCATCAGGCGTGGTATGTGTAGAAGGAATAATTTCTGTTCCTATTTTATTTTCTACTGTGCTTACCAGGCCACACTTATGCCCCATGTAAGTGTATAGGTTATACAGGAGTGTGGCTACGGTTGTCTTCCCATTTGTACCAGTAACGCCTATGAGTGTTAGTTTTTTGCTTGGTTCATTGTAAAACTGATTTGCCATTAAACCCGCAGCTTTTGCAGCACTCGCTACTTGCACATAAGCTATACCATCGTTTATTTTTGCCGGAAGTCGTTCGCAAATTATGGCGACTGCTCCAGCTGCAATTGCAGACTCAACATAATCGTGCCCGTCTGCCATACTACCATCTATTGCTACAAAGCAACATCCTTTTTCTACCGCTCTGCTATCTATACATAAACCACCTATAGCCAACTCCAGATTTCCGGAAGTGGCTGTGATGTTTACATTATATAATAGATCTCTTAACACTCGTTTGCTTAGTTTAATATTATGGCGATCGTTTGTTTTGGTCTGAATGCGGTACCGGCAGTTAGGGATTGGCTTATCACTTTTCCGCGTCCTGTGGTTGTAACCTGCAAGCCTTTATTTTCTAATAGATATAAAGCATCTTTTAATCCCATGCCTTCTACATTGGGCACTTGTTTTTTAGAAAGGTCAGCTGTTGCATTCTCGCTCAGCTTCACATCATTTTGATATAGTTGCATTCTCTGCCAGAAGGCCGTTGGCACTTCATTTTTTTTATTCAAACCGAGATATTGCACAATATTGTAGATGTCGTCCCGACTTCCCCCTGCCGTTCTTATCGTGCTATCAAGAAACTTATTTCCCACGTAGCGAGTATCATTTATAAAGTGTCCGTAAATGCGATCGCTTATATCTTTAAAGACTCTACCACTCACATCTGCACCATATATGCGCTTACTCTCTCTGCTATTTTGAATAACCACCGCCATGGTATAGACAGGAGCATCTGCGGGAAAGTATCCCATGAATGAAGCCTGGTAAATCTTATTTCCCTTGTTGTATCCCTTATTACCATTAGCAGAAACTGCAGTTCCTGTTTTGCCGGCTATGGCGTAAGTGGGATCAAAAACAATTTTGTGGGCGGTACCATGTACGCTATCTACCACTGCTCTCAGGCATTCTTTTGCTTGCCTTATCGTTTCTTCGCTCGCTATTTTTTCTACCAGTACGGTAGGCTCAAATGTTTTTATATCTACTCCGTAATCTCTTACAGAGTTTACGAGATAAGGCTTCATCATCTTACCATTATTAGCCACGGCATTATACAGCATGAGCATATGCAACGGCGTTACAAGTTCCTCGTAGCCGTGGGCCATATAAGGGATAGTGGTTGCAGACCAGCTTCTGTTTTTTTCTTTAGTTTTTATAGTAGGCCTGCCGCTCGACGCAACGATATCTATACCGGTCATTTTATCCAGGCGAAACTTGCTAAGGCGATCTGTAAATTGCTTGGGGTTATTTCCATAATACTCGTTGGCCAATTTTGCAAAAGCAACATTACTACTTTGCAGAAAAGCATTTCTTACAGTAACCTTATGAGTTCCCAGATGAGAATCTTTAATCCGTAAACCGTTAAATGACTTAATGCCTCCCTCACAATCCACAATGCTTTCATTGGTTACGTAACCGTCTTCGAGCAAGCACATAAGAGTAGCCAGCTTAAAGATGGAACCAGGCTCTGTAGCCTTACCTATTCCGTAATTAAGATCTTCTATGTAGCTACCATCATCTTGCTGCCCCAGGTTTGCAATTGCTTTTATTTTGCCCGTTTTAGTTTCCATGATAATGGCTGTACCATGCAGAGAATTATTATCTACCATCATGCGCATGAGTGCACTTTGCACTATGTCTTGCATATAAGTGTCCAGCGTAGTTACAATGTCTTTACCATGCACAGGATCTATTTCTGACCCTTCCAACGGGATAAAAGCTCCGGCAGCGTAGCGCACCAGTCGTTGCCCTTCTGTACCCCTAAGGAGACTATCATAAGTAAGTTCCAGGCCTACATTTTGCTTAGGGTTCGGGCGGGATAGGCCTATAGTTCTATTAGCAAGTAATACGTAAGGGTTTATTCTCTTGTCGCGGTTTTCAATAATGAATCCACTTTTATTTTTACCCTGCCTTACCAGCGGAAAATTTCTTAGCTGTTGGTATTCCTCAAATGATATTTTCTTTTTTAAAGGGTAGTAGCGCTCTTTATTCTTATAAGCAAATTTGAGCTCATCTTCATAAGCCTGAGCAGATTTATTTTTGAATAGCGCTGCAAGGCAATAGCTAAGAGAATCAATATTGTCTTTGAATCGCTCTCCCCCTTTTGCCCGAAGACCATCTGCTGCAAGGTCTACATAAATGTCGAAAATAGGAACAGAAGTAGAAAGCATATTGCCATCTTCGCTGTATATACTGCCACGCTCCGGCTCTATAGGTTGGTACTTTAAATGAAGACTATCGCTCATTCCACGCCAGAAGCTTCCCTGCACTTGTTGTATATACATGGCCTTGCCCAGGACACATACACCCACAAGTCCTATGCAAATAAAGCATAGGTACACTCGCCATAATATGTCTTTTTTTATCTCCATTTGTTATTAAAATATCTGCGATTGATTGCAGATAATTATTTTGTTCTTTTTGTTTTTGGTTCGTGACGACACGAACCAAGGCGGTGCTGCGGTCTTACTGCTGTGGTTCGTGTCTCCACGAACCCTGGCTGCTGTTCCGTTTCGTGAAGACACGAACCGGGACGGAGAATACACTAACCGGGGCATCCGGCACTGCAACCCCTATTCCGACTCTTCCTCTCTTACCAGCACAACCGGCGGGGTTTTAGTTTCAAATAATCCCAGCGGCTCTACCGTCTTCACAAGTTCACTTGCTTTACTTCTGTATATAACATCACTCTTCAAGCTCTTGTATTCGTATTCCAGTTCTTTTATATTTTTCTCACTCTTAGCTATATCCATCACCAGCTTATCTGCATGGTGCCCGTTGTATATATATATTACTGCCAGTACAGCGAGGAATAGAAAGAAAGGGATATTTGCTACTACCCACTTAGAGTTGAATACTTTAGTGAGGTCATTCTTCTTTACTGATATTTTATTTATCCAATTGGCCATTTCTATTTCTTTTCGGCTATCCTCAACTTTGCGCTTCTGCTTCTTCCGTTTCTTTTTTGTTCTTCGGCCGTTGCCGTAATAGGTTTTTTAGTTAATATTTTAAAAGGACTTTCCGGCCTGTTGCCAAAAACATCCTGCTCTACTTCTTCGGTGCTTCCTGTTTTGAAAAATTGTTTTACCAGCCTGTCTTCAAGTGAATGGAAGCTTATGATTACCGCTCTTCCTCCGCTCGCCAGGACTGCAGGCAACTGTAAAAGCAATTCTTCTAGTACCGCTATTTCCTGATTTACCTCTATCCTCAATGCCTGAAAAACCTGCGCCCAGTACTTTTTAGGATTTCCCTTTGCCAGGTCGTATAGCGTGTTTTTAAAAGCATCTATTCCTTTAAATGGCATTTGCTCTCTTGCGGCAACCATAGCGGCGGCAAGTGTTTTAGCATTGGTCACTTCGCCATACTTTTCCAGCATTTTGTGCAGCCGAGCCTCCTCGTAGGTATTAAGCACTTTTGCGGCGGTAAGTTCCTGGCGCTCGTCCATCCTCATATCCAGGTCTGCATCGTATCGGGTGCTAAATCCTCTCTCTGCCTCATTGAGCTGATGGCTACTTACACCAAGATCTGCCAGGATTCCATCTACTTCTGTTACGCCGTGCAGCTTTAAAAACCGTTGCAAGTGGCGAAAATTTTGTGGGATATAAGTTATCCTTCTGTCCGCTGGCACATTCGCCTCGGCAGCTTTGTCCTGATCAAAAACCAGTAGCCTACCCTCTGCTCCCAGCTTAGCCAAAAGAGCTTTACTGTGACCACCACCACCAAAAGTGACATCCACATATACTCCGCTATCCTTTATAGCAAGACCTTCTATTACTTCTTGCAGCAAGACGGGAATATGATAAGCTTCTTCGCCCTCTTGATCTTTATTATATGTGCTATCTGTCATTATGAAACGCTACCGTCGCCGGCATTTTTATTCATGACGGCATTGGCAAGCATACTAAAGTCGTCCTCCGTATATTTCTCAATGAACTTTTTGTATTTTTCTCTATCCCAGATCTCTATTTTATCAACAGCACTCACAATAGTGATTTCTTTTTCTATGCCTGCATGGCCCAAAAGGTTCTTTGGTAAAAGAATTCTATTTGCAGAATCGAGCTCTACTTGTGTGGCACCATTCAAAAAAATGCGACGAAATTCTCTAACTTTGGGATCAAAATCATTAAGCTCACTTATTGTTTTAAAAATAGGCTGCCAGCTTTGCAGCGGATATAAAGTAAGGCAAGCTTCAAAACCTCTATTTATAATGAATTGATTTGCAGCATTTTCTGGCAGCTGCTTTGTTATTCCGCCGGGCAATAGGAATCGCCCTTTAGCATCTACGGTAGCATCATATTCTCCAAGAAAGTGTAGCAAGTCGCTCAATGGTTAAAAAATTGTGGTTCGATACCCACAAAATAACACTTTTTCCCACTTTTTCCCACGTTTTTGGCAAAAGAATTTTATCCACAGCTCATAAGGTATACTACATAGGAGTTTTAACCCATTATTACCTACAAGTATGTGCGTTAGCTGTTGATAACCTGTGAACAATGGGAGAATTTGGTGAATAATGGAATCTCTTACAGCAAAAGACGCTGATATTAACCCGAGGCAAGATGAATTGAAGTAACGTTTAGCGGTGAGATTTTGAGTGGAACCTAGATAAAAAATGCAGTGATGACGATCATAAAAAAGCAGGTAGTACAGAATCTCTTACGTTTTCATATTACTGGTTAGGTTATCGAATAGCAGATTTCAGACCTTAATCCACTCATAGATTTACATGTTGATTTTGGCAAATTTAATATCTCAAGAAGTATTATTTTTTAACTGCCAGGGGTATAGAAATAGTAAAAACACTTCCCTTCCCTATCGTACTATCCGCTTTTATAGTACCATGGTGTGCAACTACCATCTTTTTTACATAGCTAAGACCCAGACCAAACCCTTTTACATTATGCACGTTGCCAGTATGCGCCCGGTAAAATTTTTCAAAAATGCGGTTAAGCGTATCCTTGGTCATACCTATTCCGTTGTCTTCTATTTTTATTTTGAAACTGCCAGACTGCGTAGAAGTGGTAAGACTTATGATAGGATTGTCTTCAGAATACTTGAGGGCGTTATCGAGCAGATTATTTACAAGATTTGTAAAATGTACTTCATCCGCATTTATAAGATCTGTATCTGCATTCAAATTTACTTTAAGCTTCCCATTTTTTTCCTGAAGCGGTAATTCTATATTATTAACGGCACTACCTATGAGGTCATGAGCATGCATTGGCTTTAAGGCAAGTTCCACCCTTTGCTTATCAAGCAGAGCGGCTTGGAGAATAGTTTCTACTTGCTTATTCATTCTTATATTCTCTTCTTTTATGATGCCGGTGAAATAATTACTCTTTGATCTGTCTGCAATTACTTTTTCATTCTTGAGTGCATCCACTGCCAGAGAAATAGTGGCCAGTGGAGTTTTAAACTCATGCGTCATATTATTAATGAAGTCACTTTTTATTTCGCTTAATTTTTTCTGCTTAAGGAGCGTACGAATGGTAAGGAAAAAAGCAGTAATTATAACAATGGTAAACAATATAGCGCCGAGGATAAACAGCCCCATGCCGCTTAGAGCCAGTTTTTTTTCGTCTGGCACTATGATTACAAGAGATTCATCCTTACTTAGGTTCTCCAAAGCACTACCGCTGGCAGCTTGCAAAGGAATTACCCTTCTGATGTTGCTAGAGTCTAAATAGTACTTAAAGAAATCCTGGGTTTCTATCTGGTCGCCGTTAATAGACATTTCGGAGACAGCAAACTCAAAAGAAGTTTTCTCTAGCCCCGCTTTCTTAAAGGCATTCTTTATAATATCATTAATATCCTGCTTACTGTATCGCTGAATAATTGATGGCTTTTTAAATTCAAAAGGGACAATATCAGATGGAAATAGCGGGTTTTTCTTTTTGGGAGTTGGGAAAAGGGAATTATCTTCCATAAGCGTCACCGCAGCATCTGTAGCCGCTTGATTAATCTTATCACTAACCTGATCTTTTTTTATGTCGATTGCACTTTTCAACCACAAAAACTGAAAGAAAATAAGCCCCAGTAAACTCAGTGTAATGAGAACTGTGATCACCGGAAAAATTCGTTTCATCGACATATGTAATTCTTTGGTATAGCAAAGCAAATATACTTTGCTGTAACTGTAAGGAGAAAAAATGATATTTTTTTGTTGTATCCTTAACTATTGAAAAAACAAACAAAGTAAAGTTCAACTATTTTTGCTGAGAGAAAGAAAATTATTATTTTACTTTTTATGGATAATCCTTCTACTGGCACATTGCTCATAGCCGAGCCCTTTTTAAAAGACCCTTCATTTATGCGCACAGTCGTACTATTGTGTAAGCACACAGAGGAGGAGGGCACTTTTGGATTTACCCTAAATAAAATGACAGACAAGAAACTTAATGATCTCATGAGCGGGCTAGAGCCCTTTGCCTTTCCAGTGTATATGGGTGGGCCTGTGCAAACGGATACCCTACACTACCTGCATACCTATCCTGAGCACTTCCCGGACTGTATGAAAGTAGCGGAGGGCGTGTACTGGGGCGGCGATTTTGAGTTACTCAAAAGTCTTATTTGGGACGGAAAAATAAAGCAGGAAAACCTTAAATTTTTTCTGGGATACAGTGGCTGGAGTGCCGGACAGCTTGCTACAGAAATGGAACAACACTCCTGGCTAACGGTTGAAGGCGACAAAAAACTAATTATGGAGACCGAATACGAAAAAATCTGGAAAGAAAGTCTTCATACTTTAGGTGGTGAGTTTAAGTCTCTGGCAAATTATCCGATAGATCCGCAGTTGAATTAGATGAGAAGTACTTAGACTGGCAGTATTTAGTACTTAGACTGGAGTATATAGTACTTAGAACTAGGAAGGCAAGGTCTTCAGATTTGCAAAGAGGAGTATAGATTAATGCAGTTTCAAAACGACTTACGACTTAGAATGATGTTGCCCTGTCTAAATACTAAATACTTAATACTTCTCGTCTCCATATATTTACCACAAAACTCCATTTTTGATATACGATTTCATTAAGCCTATAAGTAAGATTGCCTTGCGTTTTTATGCGAAAAGGATTTCTATAAATAATAAAGAGCTCATCCATAGTGATGGCCCACTATTACTGGCTTGTAATCACCCGAATTCTTTTCTGGATGCTATTCTATTCTGTTCTCTTTTTGATAAGCCAATTCATAGCCTGGCAAGGGGCGACGTATTTAAAAAGTCGCTGGCTGCAAAGTTTCTACGCAATCTGCATATGCTGCCGGTGTATCGCACCAGGGAGGGTGTAGAAAACCTTGAACACAATTACAGAACTTTTGAATCTTGCAGAGAGGTTTTTAAGAAGAACGGAATAGTTCTTATTTTTAGTGAAGGCTTGTGTATAAATGAATGGCATCTCCGCAGGCTAAAAAAAGGAACCGCACGCTTGGCACTTAGTTCCTGGGAAGAGGGAATTCCGCTTACGGTATTACCGGTGGGATTGAATTACAGTAGCTTCAATCGTTTTCCCAAAAAGATAGATATTCTCTTTGGCGAAAAGATAACCGCGAAGGATATAAAAGAAGAAGGCGAAGGCAAAAGGGTGAATGAATTTAATGACTTACTATCTTCGGCACTACAGCCACTTGTATATGAGTTCCCAGATAAGAAAACCGCTAATGCTCATTTTACTGACCCCACAGAAAAAAAGAATCCCTTACTGGCGATTCCAGCTTTACTAGGTCGTTTTATACACTATCCCTTATATGCTCCGCTACTATATATCGTGAAGAAAAAAGCTTATAAAACCGGTCATTTTGATAGCATATTGGTTGGGCTTTTATTTTTCAGCTACCCGCTGTACATAATAATGCTCACCGCAATTTCTTCTGTTTGGCTTGGCTATTGGAGTTTGAGTTTGATTCTTATCTTGCCTTTGCTGGCATTGAGTTGGCTTAAATGGCGCTCATAAAATATGGAATTCTTCTGCATCTCTTTTAGCCTTATAAAATATTAACTCTATCTTCCTCACAAAACTATGAGGTTATCCATCAGGCTTTCTCTGATATTATTATTTCTAAGTACAGGAGCAATAACTTTATTAAGTAACTGCAGCCCCAAAGTAGTAAGTACAAAAGTGCAGGAATTGCCAGCTGTAAGTTACTCTGCTTCTTTACATACTATTATAGTAGGCAAATGCTCTCCTTGCCATGTACCAGAGACCGCTGAACAAGATTTTCAGAAGTCCTACACTTTTTCCCAAAGCCATATAGATGAAATCATAAGAAGAGTAAGCCTAAAACCAAGTGAAGATGACTACATGCCATTTGAAGGCAAGAACCCTGCGCTCTCTACAGAAGAAATCTCCTTATTTAAAAAGTGGAAAGAAGAGGGTTTTGGGAAGTAGGGTTATAGTAATTCTCACAAATAGCACAGGCGAGAAATAAAAAAGCCACCGAATTACCGGCAGCTTATTAATAAAGTATTTATGTCGAGTTTTATAGTTCTTTTGCACCTTCTACCAGCACTGTAGCTTTATTCTGCAGTACTTCTACAAATCCGCTTTCTATAGTAAATGAAGTAGTAGAAGTTTTATCAGTAAGAATCTTAAGTTTACCTTTTTTGAGCGCACTCACAAGCGGAGCATGCTTATCAAGCACTTCAAACAAACCATTTATTCCCGGAAGCTGCACGCCATATACGTCGCCTGAGAAAATTTTGCGTTCTGGAGTTAGTATTTCTAAAGTCATTTGTCTGTTATTTACTGTCGGTGTTCAATCTCAAATCAAAAATCCATAATTCAAAAATCTCCTACACCGCTGCTGCCATCAACTTCTTACCTTTCTCTATCGCATCTTCTAGCGTACCTACAAGGTTAAATGCTGCTTCTGGATATTCGTCTACTTCTCCGTCCATGATAGAATTAAATCCGCGTATAGTATCTTCTATAGGAACAAGTACTCCTTTTAATCCTGTAAACTGTTCTGCCACAAAGAAAGGCTGACTAAGGAAACGCTGCACTTTACGGGCACGGCTCACGATCAGTTTATCTTCGTCACTTAATTCATCAAGACCAAGGATAGCAATGATATCCTGTAATTCTTTATATCTCTGTAGTATTAGTTTCACTTTATTCGCAGTGTCATAATGTTCATCACCCACGATTGCCGGAGTAAGAATACGACTTGTGCTATCCAGTGGATCTACAGCAGGGTATATACCCAGATCAGCAATCTTTCTGCTAAGTACCGTAGTAGCATCTAAGTGAGCAAATGTAGTAGCCGGTGCCGGATCTGTAAGATCATCTGCCGGTACATATACTGCTTGTACAGATGTAATAGAACCATTTTTGGTAGAAGTAATACGCTCCTGCATCAAGCCCATCTCTGTAGCTAGAGTAGGTTGGTAACCCACCGCACTTGGCATACGACCAAGTAGTGCAGATACCTCTGAACCAGCCTGTGTAAAACGGAAAATATTATCTACGAAAAATAGAATATCCTTTCCTTGCCCTTCGCCTTCTCCATCACGGAAGTACTCCGCCATAGTAAGACCAGAAAGCGCAACACGAGCACGTGCTCCCGGTGGCTCATTCATCTGACCAAAAACGAAGGTTGCTTTACTATCTTCCAGACCTTTCATATCTACAGAGTCAAGATCCCAGCCACCTTCTTCCATACTATGCTTAAACTTCTCGCCGTAGTTCATAATACCAGCCTCTATCATCTCTCTCATAAGGTCATTCCCCTCACGAGTACGCTCCCCCACACCGGCAAAAACGGAAATACCGCTATATGCTTTTGCTATATTATTAATAAGTTCCTGTATAAGTACAGTCTTGCCCACACCAGCACCACCAAACAATCCAATCTTTCCACCTTTTGCATAAGGCTCAATAAGATCGATCACTTTAATACCTGTAAAAAGTATTTCAGAAGCCGTGCTTAAATTCTCAAATAATGGCGGCTTAGCATGAATAGGACGACCACCTTCTTTGCTCACCTGTGGCAATCCATCAATAGCATCGCCCGTTACATTAAATAGTCTACCCTTTATTTTATCTCCTATAGGCATAGTAATAGGCTGTCCCTGGTCAGTTACAACCATTCCTCGTACAAGACCTTCTGTACCGTCCATAGATATGGTACGCACGCTATCTTCTCCAAGGTGCTGTTGTACTTCCAGGATAAGCTTGTCACCGTTATCTCTTGTAAGCTCCAGAGCATTAAGGATTTCGGGCAGCTTAGAACCTGCATCAAATTGTACGTCTATTACCGCACCAATGATTGATTTAATTTTACCAGTATTTGCCATTACGTGTATTTATATATTTGTAACTGTGTTTTGAGGGCGCAAAGGTAAGGATTTTGAGAATAGACTATAGAATTTTAGACTAAAGATTTATCGACGAAAAACGAAACATATTTGTAATAGGTAATGATATAGGAACTTTACACTTAAAGCAGGGTAAAACCTTAAAAAATTTATAGCTATTTTATCAAGTTAGCTGCCAGTAACTGCGCCTGAGGTAGAGCAGGGTGGCAACGGGGTATAGGATAAATCTTTTTGCTTTCATATTGCGTTTTCTAAATCAAGGCGACAATAAACCCCTAAATAAGGGGTTAAAGCAAAAAGCCTTCATCTAAATACAGGCAAGATTTCGTTACTTAAGACCCGCTACTCTCCTTTTTCTATCCCCTTCATTTCCCCGCTTACAAATTCCATAAGCGTTTTTATCTTCTCCGGGCTAAAGTCAAATTGCAAGCCTGCAGTCTCATACAACTCTGGTAAAGTGCGGGTACCGCCCAGAGATAAAGCTGAGCAATATTTGTTCAGAGCTGTGGTCTTGTCATTTTTATATTGCATCCACATGCCAATTGCCCCTAGCTGAGCTATACCATATTCGATATAATAAAAAGGCACTTCAAATAAATGTAACTGGCGCTGCCAGGCGGTAGCACGGTATTTCTCTAATCCACTATAGTCATACACATCGTCTTCAAATTCTGCCAGTATACTTTCCCACGCGGCCGTTCTTTCTTCCCTCGTGTGCGTAGGGTGCTCATATAACCAGTGCTGAAATTTATCTACAATAGCAATCCATGGGAAAATAGTGATTACCCGCTCTAGCTGGTGGAGTTTTGCCCGGCGAAGGTCTTCTGAGTCGGAGAAAAAGCTTTCCCAGTAATCCATGCTAAACAGCTCCATGGCCATGCTGGCTACTTCTGCTATTTCCATGGGATATTCTTTAAAACCACTTAGGGGCAAAGGGTGCGCAAGAAATGAATGCACTGCATGGCCGCCTTCATGTACCATGGTGGTAACGTCGTGCATTTGCCCGGCGGCATTCATAAAGATGAAAGGTGCTCCGCTTTCTGCCAGTGGACAATTATACCCTCCTGGCGCTTTTCCTTTTCTACTTTCCAGATCGAGATGCTGCATTTCCTTCATTTTGCGAAGGCAGTCGCCAAAGAAAGGGCGCATTTGTGTAAAACAGTCTATAGATTTTTGCAACAACTCCTCCCCTGTTTTAAAAGGACGAAGCGGCTCTACGCCTTCTGGTTCTGCGTTGGCATCCCATGGGCGCAGAGTATCTACACCAAGTTGTTGTTTTTTGTAAAGATTTATTTGATTTACCAATGGCAGCACATGCAGTTTTATAGCTTCATGAAACTGGTAGCAATCCTCTTTTGTATAATCAAATCTGCCTAGCTGCTTAAAGCGATAATCGCGATAGTTATCAAAGCCTGCTTGCTGTGCTTCTTTGTTTCGCAGCACGAGTAACTTATCAAACAAGTCATTGAGCGAATCTGTACTTTCTTGTCGGCGATTCTGTATTTTAAAATATACTTCTTCTCTCTTTTTTCTATCGTGACTTTCCAGGAATTTTGCCGCTTGCTGTAAAGTGTATTCTTCGCCATCTACCTCTATCGTCATGGCGCCACTTATCTGCCCAAACTGCTGTTGTAATACTGCAATTTCTGCTTGTACAGGTATATTTTCTTCGCGGTACAATTCTATGCTGTTACGAATATTTCGCAGGTATGTATGATAATCTTTGCTTGTAAGTAGAAGCAATGCCGGCGAGGCAAGCAGTTTTTTATTGAGGGCATCTGCCAAGGGTTGAATCTTAGGCGCAAGATCTGTACAATAGTAATTAAAAGCGGCTTCTAGTTCTTTATCGGTAGTGTCGCAGGTCATGCGTATCTGTCGCCAACAAGCGTTTTCACTTATAGCTGCCTCTAACTCACTACTATCTTGCAAGAACTTTTCCAACGCTTCTTTTTCTTCTATATCTCTGCCAAGCAAATCAGTAAAAAATGATTCTAGTGCTTCCCAGGTAGTGAGGGTAAAATCCTTTGGAATAAAAATTCTGGCTGTTTTTTGTATATCTGCAGTGGGCATATTGTAAATAATTTTTGTGTAGGTAAATATTTCACCGCGACAAATCAAAGAAAAAATTTTGATTTGCTGTGCGGAGAGCCAGAGGCTAGGTTCCCTCTTGTAGCCCGAGGTTTTAACCGTCTCTACGGTTGAATACTATAGCATAGACTTGGTCTTAACATGTTATGGAGACAAGAAGTCTCCATTCTATTTCCAAATGCGTAGAGCGCTTCGCTGAACACTATGGATAGTGGGCTTATAATAAGTGCCGTCCCGATAGCTATCGGGACGGCATTCCCGAAAACCATAAACCCCTTAACCGTGGGTTAAAAACCCACTGCTACAAAACAGCCGTGGCGCTGCCACTTCAAACAGCATTGCTATTATTAGAAATGTCTTAATTAATACAGCATAATCTCAAAACAGCACGTCCTTAATTAGCACATTTTTAAATTAGCAAATTAGCTAATTAACTAAGCCATCTTCCTTGGCGTATTTATTTTCTTAGCCGGAGCCGATTTCTGCATTGTTACTTTAGGGGCACTTGGCTTTTTAGCCGGTGGAGTCTTTTTATCTGGGTTCACATTATCCTCCTCTCCTTCTGCTATCTCGGTGGGCATCTTTAGTTCGATATTATTTTTCTTGATGATCTCAAACCACTTTATCATTTTCTTCATATCACTGGCATACACCCGCTCAAAATCCATTCCTGCCACAACTTTTCCAAAATAAGCTTGCAAGGTTTTATTATCAGCCTTGGCTTCTGGTAATTTTTCTTTGCTCTTATCCATTTCCATAAACACTTCTACGAGATTTATATTGTCATCTGTAGTGTATATTTCTATGCTTTCCAGGTGCGAAAAATTATGTTTTCTATTACTTACAAACTTTGAGGTATTATCCTCAAGAGAGCGCACAATGCCTCCATCTGCCTTAGAAGAAAGCAACTCAAATAATCCACCCATTCCTGTAACTGATACTAATTTGTTATACTCCATTTATCGATTTTTTTAGGATTGCAATTTAGTTGTAAATTTTTAAATGGAAGTTGATTCCCTTGCTTAACTACTGACGTCGTTCAAGTTTCTTTTAAAATTAACTTTCGCACAGCAAAGATTTTCTGCAGAAATTGGTGCGAATTTTACTTGAAAATACTGGAGACATCAACAACTTATGTAGAACTTTTTTCCTATGGACTGCTTTTTCATGAATAAAATAACATTTAAGTATTAAAAACCGAAAATTCAGCGTGTTGGAATAGAGTTTGTTATCTATAAAGACATAATTTTACACAAAACAGTAACCTAGCGGGAGCATTTATATTTCTTGGCAGATAATAAAAAGATATTAAGGAAAGTTGGAAAGGGATTTTTATATCTCTTATTAGGCATTATTTGTCTGCTTGTGCTTGCTCTTATATTTATAAATCTTCCAGTAGGAAAGCGAGTCATAAAAAACCAGGTAGTTTCTTACTTGGAAAATAAACTCAACACAAAAGTTAGTATTGCAAAGGTCGATTATAGTTTACCTACCTGGGTGGAGCTCAAGGGCATTTATCTTGAAGACCAGAATAAGGATACATTACTTTTTGGCGAGGAGCTGAAGGTAGATATTGCAATGCTAAAATTAGTATCAGGGCAAATTGATATTAAAAAAGTAGGCCTTACCAATATGGTGGGCAAAATAAATCGTGCAGAGAAAGATTCTCTTTTCAATTATCAGTTTATTATAGATGCATTTGTGAGCCCAACCGACCCCAATGCTGTGCAAGATACTGCGGCACTTAAATTAACGCTTGACGAAGTGGTGCTCAATAAATTTCGTTTTCAGTTTGATGATTATTACGCAGGTTCTGTAATGCGTGCTTCTATAGATTCTTTAAAACTTACTACCAACAAATTTCAGCCAGAAAGATTGAAATTTTATATAGATGAGCTTACCGGTAACGGTGTAAACTTTTCTATGACAACATATAAACCCACGGTTATAGAAAAGGCTTCAAAAACCGTAGATAGTATAAATACGCAGACATACGGACTAGATTTTAAACTGAATAAATTCTCACTTCGAAATTCTATTGTGAATGTACACGATAGTATTACTGGTTTGCATTATGACCACAATGTAAGAATGCTAGGGATAGATGATGTGGTTTTCCGTCAGGGTGAGTCAGTGGCAAAAGCTAAGTCAATTTTTCTTGATAGTAGTAAAATTACCTTTACGCAACCAAGAAACGAGGTAATGCCCGCAGTAAGTGATTCTGCATTTACACCAGCTGCCCCGTGGCTTATACAATTGGAGCAACTGGGCATTAAAAACTCTTCGGTAAAGTATGATGACCAAAATGCACCTAGAGCCGGCGGACTAGATTTTGCACATTTAGATTTAAGCAATCTCAATGCGCTAGTTTCTTCTTTTAAATTTTCAAAAGATACCACAAGGGCAGTCATAGACCAATTTGCATTTAAAGACAAAGGTGGTTTTCAGTTAGATACTACCCATGCGGTTTTTGTGATGACGGACACTGCGCTTATTGCAAATGAGTTATACATAAAAACACCTCAGTCGCTTATACAAAAAGCGGTAAGTATGCGCTATGATAGCCTGGCTAGCATCACCACTTCTCCTAAAACGACTTTGGTAAATGTACTCTTGCCTAATTCCAGAATCGCCTTTAATGATTTGTACCTTTTATCGCCGGCATTAAAAACTTCCTTACCGCCATCACAATTTGCAAACCAAACAATAGACCTGAATACAGAACTGAGAGGCAATCTGCAGAGGTTATACATTCCTTATTTTCAATTGGTGGGTCTATCGGGTAGTAAAATAAATGCCCGCGGCACGGTGTATAATGTAGCCGATCCTGAAAAACTTAGATATGATCTTGAGATAATAAGCAGCCAGTTTTTGAAAAAAGATCTTGTCAAATTTATACCTCCCGAGCAGCAAGCTATGTTAGCTAATCTACCTGCTATTATAAGTCTGAAAGGAAGATTTACCGGAACCATGAATGATGTTGTAGCCGACCTTACAGCTATAGGAAAAGATTTTAATTTCTCCGGAGTAGTTACAGCCAGTAATTTTAGTGATCCTGCAAATCTTAAGTACGGAGCAGATTTTAGAAATATTGCACTTACCCGCGGTTTCTTAGAAGGGTTCATTCCGCCAGAAGCTTTAGAATCTATAAGCCTACCGGATAGATTATCTGCAAAAGGGAAACTAAAAGGTAACACTGCCAATATAGATTTGGACTTGCAGGTAAGCAGCAGCTACGGTAACGCAAAAATAAAAGGTTATGTAAACAATATGACCAACCCTACGGCTTCAAAATATGATCTTGCATTTTCTACGCCGGGTGGCTTTAATGTAGGAAAACTTATAAAGCAGGACAGTACGATTGGAGTATTATCAGGGAATTTTGTTGCAAAAGGAGTTGGTTTCGATTATAAAACGATGCGCTCTTCTATACAAGCAGATATAAACAGCATTGACCTGATGCAGTATAACTATAAGGATATAGTGCTCAATGCTCAGCTAAACAATGGAATTATAGATGCTAAAGGAAGAGCCAATGACCCAAACCTGCAAATGAGTTTTGATATCCTGGCTAATGTAAAGGGCGACTACCCTACCGCACAAGGATTTTTAAGAATAGACACTGCTAATTTGCAGAATCTAAACTTGTATGATAGTCTACTTAACCTGAGTGGAACAGTAGTAGTAGATGCCAAAAACCTTCGACCAAGAAATCTTGATGCTTCCTTATTCGTAGATAGCTTGCGTATCAGACTGAGCAATGGCCGTTATTTAGTAGACACCGTTTCTTTGCTGGCGAGCAGTACTAATGGAATAGATTCTATAAAACTTCGTTCGCCATTTGCAAGATTTACCGCCGGCGGAGCGTTTGATTATGATAAGGTGGGCACTTCTATAGCGCAATATATAAATAGCTATTATAGTTTGCCCGGCTTTAAGGCAAAAGAAGAAATAATCCCCAACCAGCAGATAGCCTTTGAAGGGGCACTCATGCAAGCTCCTATTATTTCCGGCTTTGTCCCGGGTTTAAAAACCTTTAAGGATATTAGTTTTGATGGGCAGTATACTTCCGACTATGGCGATAGTGCATTAGCATTTAATACCAACATTCCTTATTTGGTTTACGATACTTACGCTGTAAGAGAAGGAAACTTAGAAGTAAATGCCAGAAACGAGCAGCTTCTGTACAAGTTAAAATTTGATACGCTAGACCTTGGCACCCAAAAATTATATGGCACTTTTGCCCAGGGTTTTGCAGCAAGAGACAGCATTAAAATAAATGCCCGGACGCAAGATGATAAGGCGAAAGATTGGTTTGGGATAGCGGGTACTGCCGCAGTTACTAATGATACCTACTCTTTCAGACTAGAAGATAGCCTTATACTTAATTATGAAAAGTGGAATGTAGAATACAAGAATCTTATAAGCTACGGGCCACAGGGAATTCTGGTAAATAATTTCAAGATAAATAATGATACAGCTTCTATTGCTATAAATAGTCAATCGCCTGTCGCTAATAGTCCGATTGATATAACGGTAGATAATTTTGATCTGGAAACGGTTTCTTCCCTAATAAGTGGCGACACTGTACTCGTAAGTGGCGTACTAGGGATAAATGCCGTAGTTACAGATCTGGACAAGGAATTACCAGGATTTACCGGTACTGCTACTGTTCGCAACCTGGCAGTAATGCAAACACCAATAGGAAATATAGATGCTGAAGCCCATAAAATAACAGATAATAATATAGAAGCCTCTCTCACGCTTACCGGCAACAACAATGATATAAAAGCAGCCGGAAACTATTACCTCAATAACACAGAAAAACAATTTGATGCTACACTTGATATAGCCAAGCTGAGCATGAAAACAATAGAAGGGCTCAGTGCAGGGCAACTGATTAGAAGTAAAGGTAATATTAAAGGTAATTTTACAGTGAGTGGAAAACTTACAGATCCCCGATGGAAAGGTCAGCTCGGTTTTGATACTGTAAAAATTGTACCTGCGATGCTCGGCACTCCTTTTTATATAGATAAACAATCGGTCGTTTTCGATTACCCGGGCATAAAGTTTAATTCCTTTACGATCCAAGATAGTCTTAACCATAACCTCACGACTAATGGCAGTGTAGTTATCAATTCTATGACTGACCAGAAACTCAACCTTAATATGAAGGCAGATGACTTCGTAGTAGTAAACTCCAGGCAACTACCTGAAAGCCAGGTATACGGATATGCCGCTGTAGATCTTGATATAAAACTTACTGGTACAGGTACGGCACCAGATATTCAAGGGAATATTTTTGTAGAAGATAAAAGTGACCTCACAGTTGTATTACCGGAGAGTAATTATTTGAAAAATGATGGATTAGGTATTGTAAGATTTATAGACAGAGATACTTTTGATATAAACCCGCCAGTGGTAGACTTTGTTCCTGCACAAGAGGATAATAATGCTTTTGCAAAATTTCTTAATTATAACTTAACGGTACAGGTAAATAAGGCGGCTAAATTTTCCATTTTACTTGACCCTATTACCGGTGATAATGTACAGGTGCAAGGTGATGCAAGATTAAATGTAGGAGTAGATCCCGGCGGTAATCTTATTCTTGCTGGCGTATATAATCTAGATCGTGGTTTCTATGATTTTAATTATCAATTCATCAACCGAAAATTTGAGCTACAAAGTGGTAGTACCATTACTTTTGCCGGCGAACCGTTAGATGCCATTGCAGATATTACAGCTTACTATGTGGCCAGTACATCAGCAAAAGAACTCGTAGGTAATGAGATCACAGGTACTACAGGCAGTTTTGGAAATGCCTTAAATCAGAAGTTACCTTTTGAAGTAGCACTGCATCTTACCGGTGCACTCATGAAACCAAAAATAGATTTCCAGATCAGGTTGCCAGAAGACGGAGTTAATATAAATTCTGATATTAGAAGTACTGTTGATGCTAAACTGGCTCAGCTGGAAGATGATGAGGCAGCTACTAACAAGCAGGTTTTCTCTTTGCTCATCTTTGGACGATTTGTCGGAGAAAGCAGCAGCGATTTTTTTAAAGGAAATGGCGGCGGGGGCTTTAGTGATATTGCCCGTCAGAGTGTTAGCCAGTTTTTATCTGAGGCATTAAATGAAGTGGCCGGTGACCTCATTAAAGGTGTGAACATTGATTTAAACTTGAATTCCTACAATGATTATGGTAGTGGGAACGGGCAGACAAGAACAGATCTGAATATTGCCGTAAGTAAAAACTTCCTCAACGATAGATTAACGGTATCGGTAGGCAATAGTTTTGGTATAGAAGGACAAGATGCTGCAAGCAAAGCTGCTGGCGGTAACACTGGATTTAAGCCAGACATTACGCTATCGTATAAACTTACTAAAGATGGCAAATATCTAATGCGGGCTTATACTAAAAATCAGTATGAGGTTACCGTTGATGGTTTTGTGGTAGAAACAGGATTATCTTTTGTAGTTACCTTAGATTATGACAAGTTTAAAGAACTTTTTCAATCAAAAAAGAAAAAGAAGTAAATGAAATTACTCTACTATATAACTGCAATTTCTTTGGCATTTACCCTACACTCCTGTAGTGTGGCTAAAAAAATACCTGAGGGAAGTCGCATATATAAAGGTGCGTCCATAAAGGTAGAAAAGACGCCGGGTGTAAAAGAGAGTAGCAAAAGCTTACGTACAACTCTAAAACTCGCAGAAGCACCAAGACCTAATAAATTTTTGCTGGGTCACCCGTACAAAGTGTGGTGGTGGTATGTAATAGGAGAGCCCAAAAAAGAAAAAGGGCTAAAGAGCTTTTTACGTAAAAAATTAGGAGAACCGCCCGTGTTTGACAGTAAGCTTAATGTAGCGGCCACTTCTGAAAATATGGCATCGCTTATGAGCAATCTTGGTCATTTTAGAAGTACTGTAGCAGGAGATACTACCCATGTAAAGTATTTTACCAAAGCAAAATATACGGCGCAAATAGAGCCACAATATTTTCTGGGCAAAGTAGAATGGATAGATGACACAACAGAACTCATGAAACTTATAAAGGATGATTTTGCGAAAAATACTTTTTTAAAAGAAGGAGATCCCTACACCTTAAGCACCTTTAGTGCAGAATTTGACAGAGTAGACCTTTACCTTAAATCTAAAGGGTATTACTATTTTAATCCTGATTACTTATTTGCTTATGTAGATAGCACTATAGGTGATAAAAGGGTAAATGCCATCATGAATGTAAAGCGCTCTGCACCTGAGGCGGCACAGCATCCTTATGAGATAAATTCTATCACCCTTTATCCTAATTATAGCCTTGACCAAAAAGTACTGGATACTGCCCGTGATGGCAGAACAGAGTATGACGGCTTACTTATACAGGACACCACACACAAGTATAAAAATAAACTGTTCAAGCCGTTGGTTACATATCGCCCGGGTGAAATTTATAGCAGCATACAGCAAAACACTACGCTTAATAGACTTATAAATTTGGGCACATTCAAATTTGTAAAAAACAGGTTTGAAAAAGTACCGGATTCCGGCTTGTATAAATTAGATGTATTCTACTATCTCACGCCCTTGCCTAAGAAGTCTTTGCAAGCACAGATAGATGGATTTACCAAAGAGAATAATTATTTGGGTACGCAACTGAGTGTAAACTGGAGAAATAGAAATGCTTTTCGTGGTGCGGAGCAGTTAGGGGTTAAAGCTTACGGGGGAATAGAAACTACAAGTGGCGATTCTCTGCGTAATAGTAATATAAGAGTAGGTACAGAAGTTACACTTCGGGTGCCACGCTACGTTGTACCTTTCTTTAAAATCAAAGAAAGAAATTTTTATCCGCCTAATACTACTTTCTTGCTTGGTTATGAGTTGTTCCGAAGAAACTTATTGTACAGTAAAAACTTATTCCGTTTCAATTATGAATTTACATGGAAGCGCAAAGTGTTCAACCAATTTACTTTTGCTCCTGTTTCTGTAAGTTACTTAGGCGTTTCTGGTATAACAGAAGACTATCAAAAGCAATTAATTGCCAATCCTGCACTTCAGCTTAATGTGTACCCTGAAGCAACATTAGGAACTTATTTTAATTATAGTTACAACTCCGGCGTAAAATCGCAGATAAATAAATGGTACTTTGCCGGCGGCTTAGATTTAAGTGGTAATGTATATGGAGCACTTACAGGTGCAAAAAACTTTAGAGAGAAGAAAATCTTTGGTGTTCCATTTGCACAATATGCTAAGCTGGATCTTGACCTGCATTACACTCGTCGCCTAACTAAAAAGGGATTGCAGCTTGCTAATAGAATTCAGTTCGGAATAGGAATGCCTTATAACAATTCCAAAATCTTACCTTACGGAAAACTCTATACAATAGGGGGAAGCAATAGTGTAAGAGGTTTTAGAGCAAGATCATTAGGACCTGGTACGCACAGGCCTACAGCAGAGGATCAGCGATTCTTTCAAATCATAGGTGGAGATTACAAAATACTTGGTAACACAGAATTGCGTATTCCTATAACGCAGCAATTGAGTACTGCTTTATTTGTAGATGCAGGAAATATATGGACTAAGGATACAATCCTCTTTGGGCAGGAAGGAAAACTAACCAAAAATTGGTTTAAAGAAATTGCCGTAGCCAGTGGGCTTGGGATACGTTTCGATGCTACTATACTTCTCATTCGTGCAGATCTGGGTATTCCTCTACGTAAGCCATTTTTGCCAGATGGTCAAAGATGGGTGCTTGATCAGTTTAATTTTGGAAATGCGGCATGGAGAAGAGAAAATCTTGTTTTAAATATAGCTATAGGGTTGCC
>JBBKWE010000038.1:0-17483 GCA_037968795.1 Ferruginibacter sp. | reverse complement strand
CAAGTATTACGAATAGAAACAAAAGAAGCTGTATTATCTGCCGTAAAAGATCCTTTTCATGGCTTTGCGCAAAATGACTAATAAATAATATGCCGATAAAATTGTCAACTTTACGTACCCGCTCTCTCACCGCCCTGGTTTTCCTTGTTGTGATGCTGGCAGGGCTATGGTTATATAAGTGGGGGTTTGTGCTACTTTGTATGGTTATAGGGATTGGCTGCTTTTGGGAGTTTATTCGCCTGCAGAAAAAGATCCGCACAAAGGTTACTCCTATTTTGTATATCGCAGGACTATTATACTGTATCCTACCCATGATATTACTGGTAGACCTTGGCGTGAATTTTAGAAAAAGCCTGACCCTACATGCCTGGCAGGATTTTGTTTACTCCGCACTATTTCCCTGTGCTATCATTTTTGGGATATGGATAAATGACACGATGGCCTATCTGGTAGGAAGTGCTATAGGCAAGACAAGGCTTTCCTCTATCTCTCCTAATAAAACTGTAGAAGGCACGCTAGGTGGTGCTTTGCTCTGCGTAATTATAATTACTTTGGCAGCGTCTAACTTACCTATATCTTACAACATTGCCTGGTATCACTGGGCTATTATTGCCGCACTCACTGCCATCTTTGGCACCCTGGGCGATTTGCTGGAAAGTAAACTAAAAAGACAAGCTGGCGTAAAAGACAGTGGAAAGTTTATGCCAGGGCATGGTGGTTTCCTGGACAGGTTTGATTCGTTACTGGTGTCTATACCGATAGTGTGGTTATATATAAGTTTTGTGCTAGGGTTTTAATTTCGCATCGCAACGTTCGCAAATGGAAGACACGCAAAGAAGCGAAGGAAGCCCCAGCTACCTAAAAAATTCTGTGGTAGTCCGCTATAAAACAAAAACCGGATAACACATCGAAAACTTATTCTATGTAGTATCCGGCTGAAATATTATATACAACTTCTAGTGACTATGCTGCATTCCTGCCAGCTCCTCAGGAGTCACAGTCTTTTCTGTAGTTTTTAGATCTTTTGTGATATGGTCAAATACTTTAGAGATTATCACCTTGCGATAAGTAGCTTCTACGTGGTCTTTATCCTGCATCATACGGTCAAGGTAGCCTTCTAGCCAGCTCATATCCTCGCCCATATTCATTTGACCAAAATATTGCATCACTTCCTGGCGCATCACTTCTTGTATTTCTTCTTTAGCTGCTTCCAGTTTATTATCCTCAATTATTTTATCGCTTATAAGAGTCCACTTTAACTGTGTAGTAAATGCAGGAAATTCTTCTTCTACCTGCTCTTCAGACTTTGGTTTTTCGCCGCCAGTCTGTAGCCATCTTTTAAGGAATGCCTCAGGGAATTCCATCTTGGTATCTTCTAGCAGTCTGTGGTATACCTGGTCGTGCAATTGGTTCTTGCTTTGGCTAGCCCAGTAGATTTCCATTTCATCTTTGAGTTGCTTTCTAAATTCTTCTTCGGTTTTTACTTCCTTACCAGGAAATACTTCGCCAAAAAACTCTTCGTCTAGCTCTCTCTTTTCTATCAATCCTACTTTTACGATTTCTAGCTTAAAGCGCTTCTTAGTAGCCTCTGCATCTTGCACATCTAGACCAAGGTCTTGTACAATTGCTTCTAGCTTATCCGCTTCAAAAGTATCTGCCAGCGTAAATTCCAGAGTATCGCCTTTTTTCTTACTCTTCAATTCCTTTTGCAGGTTTGGGGTAAAGTATTTAAGCAATACAGAATTTTCTTTTTCAATGCCGCCTTCTATTGCTTCGCCTTTCTCATCTATTTCTGTAAAAAGTACATTGAGCACATTTTCATCATTATCAATAACTTCCGGCTCAGTCATTTTTCCACCTTTCATTTGCATGCGACCTATTTCCTCATCCAGCATTGCGTCTGTAACCTCTACTTTGTTGTAGGTAAGACCCATTGCATTTAGATCTGGCAGGCTTACTTCTGGCTTTAGTCCTATCTCAAAATCAAAATCATATTCTGCAGGTGCTGCCATATCCAAGGCTACATCTCTTGTCATAGGCAATGGCTGTGCAAAAATCTCCGGCTTCTCATCAGTAAGATATTTATACAACTCTTTTTCTACAGAGCGAAGTACTTCGTCCTGGAAAATACCTGCGCCATACATTTTCTTAATCATACCTGCCGGCACCATTCCTTTTCTAAAACCAGAGATATTAGCAGTTTTGCCATACTCTTTTAGTTTTTTCTCAAAAGAGGAATAGTAATCGTCTTTGCCCACTTTTACAGTAATCTTATCTGTAAGGTTGCTGATGTTTTCTCTTGCTATCGTAGCCATTGTGTTGTTATTTTCTGTAAATAAATTATAAAAAAAACCCTCCTTGTGTAAGGAGGACTTTTTTTATGTTGTGCGGATGATAGGGGTCGAACCTACATGCCTTGCGGCGCTAGATCCTAAGTCTAGTGCGTCTGCCAATTTCGCCACATCCGCTATTTAACTACTTTAAAAGGATACCTTTATTTAAAGATGCCTTTCTCGTAATTTGGGCTGCAAAAATAGGGAATAAAATGTTCCAATTATAATTTTTTTGAAAGATTTTATAATTAAGTTATTTTTCTTTACCAATTCATTCAATTCTACAACAATGCAAAGCATAAATTTCCTTAAACCCGTACTCGTATTTTTTAGTCTAATATTTCTTTCATGTCCAAAAAACGCATTGGCACAAAACAATAATCCCGTCTATGATAGTACGCTGGCACAGCAGCTAGGCAGCGATGAATACGGCATGAAGCCTTATATCTTTGTGCTATTGAGGTCTGGCGGCAATAAGAGCACAGATAAAAGTCTGAGAGATAGCTGCTTTGCAGGTCATTTCAGCAATATGACAAAAATGGTAAAGGATAAGAAATTAATCATAGCGGGTCCTATGGATAAAAACAATGAGGATATAAGAGGAATATTTATTTTGGACGTGAGCACGATAGACGCGGCAAGTGCTTTACTGGAAGATGATCTAGCAATTGCTAATGAATTTTTAAAAGCAGATATTTTTTCATGGTACGGCTCTGCTGCACTTCCTGCCTACCTTCCGTTTTCTGAGAAAATCTGGAAGATTAAACCTTAAACAAAACAAGTGTAGAGACTTTAACTACTTATGACAGCAAGAGAAAAGTTATATAATATAGTATTTGAAACAGATTCGAAGCCTGGCCGGCAATTTGACCTTGTGCTTTTATGGTCAATTCTTGCGAGCGTTATTACCGTTATAATGGAAAGTGTGCCCACCATTCATAGCAGATACAAGATAATATTTACCGTACTGGAGTGGTCCTTCACCATCATTTTTACGATAGAATATTTAGTTAGAATTTATATAACCAACAAACCCTGGAAGTATATTTTCAGTTTTTGGGGTATGGTAGACCTACTGTCTGTCATTCCAACTTATGTAAGTTTCTTTATTGTGGGAGCACAATATCTTCTGGTGGTTAGGATTTTCCGTCTGCTACGGGTGTTTAGAATTCTCAAGCTTGCCCGTTTTAATCAGGAAGCCAATTTGCTTATGAGGGCTATGAAAAGTAGCCTGCATAAGATAAGCATCTTCCTATTTGCCGTCTTTACTATAGTTATTTTACTAGGTACTGTTATGTATGTAGTGGAAAAGCCTGAAAACGGATTTACCAGTATTCCACAGAGTATATATTGGGCCATAATAACAATTACTACCGTGGGTTACGGAGATGTAGTTCCACACACGGTAGTGGGAAAGATCATCTCTAGTTTTGCAATGATAATAGGATATGCTATCATAGCAGTACCCACCGGCATAGTAACTGTAGCTATGGGTAAAGCGCAAAGTAAGGACGAACAAAAATGCGATGTTTGTTCTAGTCACTACACTGCGGGAGATAAATATTGTAGTAATTGTGGTACGGCATTGAGCACAAAATCAGCTTTGCCATAGAGGCTGACAAAATAAAAATGTGGTTCCAGTGTTGATATCTGGAAACCACATTTTTATAATTTTTAGTTCAGAGCAGCTTAATCCTTCTTTCCACCTCTAAGCATAGCTACAAGCAGGAGAATGAAAATAGCACCTGCTACTACCCATACCCAAGGTTGCTTGTACCAATCATCCCCGCCCTTATCTACATTTAGGTCTACATTAATGTCTTTGTCCTGAGCAAAACTAATTACTGAAAAAATACATAATGCCAGTACAGCAAGAAATTTTGATGAAATGGTTTTTAAAATTGTCATGTGTTTAAGTTTTTGTTTAAAAAATGGTTCTACAGTCAAAATACAAAATAGTACTTTTTTAATTCAAATTTCTAAATAGTGCAGAAGCGAAATAAATAGTAAAAAGTACAATATTATTTCAAATGTATCATCTGTTGCGCTACCTATAATTGTGCCATGTCATAACTTTATCATACTGTAGGCGTTAAATTTACCCGTAATTATATTCAGAATAAGGTTATTGAATCATATCGAGGATAAAATTTCCCAAAAGAAACTCTATCAATCTCCGTGACTGAAATATATTATTCCACAAAGCGGGTTAATCGTACATTAACACAAAACCTATAAGCACATTATTCATCTCAAAACCATTATTTTCGTTTTTACAATATGGCAGCAACCACACAAATAGAAAAAGGAGTTTATAATCTCTCCGAAGAAGAAGAAAATAAGATGATCCTTAGAGAGTATAGGGCATTGCTGCGAAGTCTAAAATTAAAAATAAAGACAGGTGATAAGAACTTGCTACGTTCTGCTTTTGAAATAAGTGCCGAAGCGCACAAGACTATGCGTAGAAAAAGTGGCGAACCCTACATTCTTCATCCATTGGCTGTGGCCAGGATCTGTATAGATGAAATAGGACTAGGTGTAAGAAGCACGATATGTGCGCTTTTACATGATACAGTAGAAGACACAGAAATTACTCTTACGGATGTACAAAGAGAATTTGGCGATGAAATAGCCCGCATAGTAGATGGCCTTACCAAGATAAGTACGGTGATGGATCAGAACACTACGCAGCAGGCAGAAAATTTTAAGAAAATCCTCCTTACACTCACAGATGACCCCAGGGTAATCCTTATAAAACTCGCCGACCGCTTGCATAATATGCGTACCATGGATACGATGAAGCGGGAGAAGCAGTTGAAAATATCATCAGAAACAGTATATGTATATGCGCCGCTTGCTCACAGAATGGGCTTGTACAACATTAAGACAGAGTTAGAAGATTTATCCATGAAATACATGGAGCCTGATAGCTACAAATTTATAGCGCAGAAACTGCAGGATACAAAGAGGGAGAGAAGCCGGTATATAAATGATTTTATAAAACCGATAAGAACCAAGTTGGATAAGACAGGATTTGATTTTGAAATCTATGGTAGACCCAAAAGTATTCACAGCATCTGGAATAAGATAAAAAAGAAAGGCGTTTCATTCGAAGAAGTGTATGATCTTTTTGCCATAAGAATATTAGTAAATTCTACTCCGGAAAAAGAAAAAGAAGACTGCTGGAAAGTGTACAGCATAATTACGGATGCCTATATTCCCAGTACAGACAGGCTTAGAGACTGGCTGAGCAACCCCAAAAGCAACGGATATGAAGCACTGCACACTACCGTAATGGGGCCGCAAGGCCGCTGGGTAGAAGTGCAGATACGCACCAAGCGCATGAATGAAATAGCGGAGAAAGGACTAGCTGCTCACTGGAAATATAAAGAAGGTACTACAGACGAAAGTCGTTTTGACAAATGGTTTGACCAGATAAGAGAGGCTCTTGGAAATCAGGATGGCAACTCGCTCGATTTTTTACAGGATTTTAAAACCAGTTTTCTTACAGAGGAAATTTATGTTTACACTCCCAAAGGAGAGGTAAAAATGTTGCCCATTGGAGCAAGTGCTTTAGACTTTGCCTTTAGCGTGCATACGGCTGTAGGTAGCAAGTGTATAGGAGCCAAGGTTAATCACAAACTGGTTCCTATAAGTTATAAACTAAGAAGTGGAGACCAAATAGAAATCATCACCAGCGCAAAGCAAAAGCCTAATGTGGAGTGGCTCAACTTTGTAGTGACCAGCAAGGCTAAGAGTAAAATAAAAGATACGCTCAAAGAAGAAAAGAGAACCGTAGCAGAAGAAGGAAAATATATCTTGCAACGCAAGCTCGATAATATGAAAGCGAGCATGAGCCAGGGAAACCTGGAGGAACTTTGCCAGTTTTATAAATATGGGAATAGTCTCGACTTTTTGTACGATGTAGCGCAGAAAAAAATAGACTTAAAAGAACTTAAAGAATTTACCACCCACGGCGATAAATTAATTCAACCCAAGCCGCCAGAAAAACCAAAGGAAGAAAAGCCAGCTTACGACCCCGACTACAGAGCGCCCACAAAAAAAGACGCAGAACTTATCATCTTTGGAGAAGATAGCGACAAGATAATGTACTCGCTGGCTAACTGTTGCAAACCTATCCCCGGCGATGATGTATTTGGATTTGTAACTACAGGCGAAGGATTAAAAATTCACCGCACCACTTGTCCAAATGCGACAAGGCTTATGGCGAACTACGGCCACCGTGTTGTAAAAACCAAATGGGCAAAAAACAAAGAAATCTCCTTCCTTACCGGCCTTAAAATTATTGGGCTCGATGATGTAGGTGTCATACATAAAATCACCAACCTACTAAGCGGCGAGCTGCGGGTAAACATAAGTGCCATGACCATAGAAGCGAAAGAAGGCATCTTTGAGGGCAACGTAAAAGTATTTGTACACGACAAAGAAGAGCTGGATGATGTAGTGGAAGAATTGTTGAAGCTACAAGGGATAGAGCGGGTGGATAGGTATGACATTGATTAATGTGCTGATTTGATGATGTGCTGGTGTGCTAATTGAGGGCAACAGGTTGCACTGTCTAATATTCAGATAATTTCACTGTAGATTTACAAGAAAAAAATGATTTAGTTTATGCTATTGCCTGTGTTAAAGGCAAACTATTTTTTAATAATTGAGGTGTAATGAAAAGGAAGTTAATAATTTTTATAAGCCTATTTGTGAGTGCAATTTCCTATGGACAAAATCTTTCAATCGACAGATTTTGTCAGAAGCTTGATAGTTCTTTGGTAGACGATAATATTATACTTCATAGTGTTCGACACAAAACAGATTTTCAAGATGCTAGATACTTTGATCATTACTATATTGACACTTCAAAAAACGAAGTTATTAAAAGTATATATGAGTACGTGTTTGAAGGGAATGGAGAAAATATAGAGTTTTACTACCAGAATTCTAATATTGTCAAAATTTACGCCAAGCATCGCTTCGACGAACGAAAACTGTTTGGATACTTTTATTTCAAGTCAGACAAATTAATAGATCACATTGGCGGGGAAATTGATGGAAAAATAGCATTTGACATTGAGCATATTTTAAAGACGGGAAACAGCTACATCAGTAATTTTCCAGCAATTATTAAGTCTTTGAAATCTCTAACTCAATTGCCGTCTGCCGCTAATAACTAAGGTTTCGTGTTGCCCGCAGGGCTGGACAATGTAACATCAGCTATGTGCAAGTATCAGCAGGATTTCCGGCTGACATCTATAAATTTAGTCTTTAATTGATAACCTCAACTTTTTTTCAGGAGGCGTCAATTTTCAATTTGGCATTTGTCCCGGGCTGACGAGCAATGAATTACCTGCCTTCGTAAAACTCAACGATTTACTAATAAGCACATTAGCACATTAAACAACTAGCACATTGATCCATAAGCACATTTACCAACCAGCACATTACTTTATAATCCCTCCTCCAAAATACCCATGCAGCACCTTCGGTAAATGAATCCCATTTTCTGCCTGATTATTTTCTAGTAGCGCCGCTACAATTCTTGGTAGCGCTAGCGATGAACCGTTAAGGGTATGTAAGAGTTCTGTTTTTCCTTCTTCATTTTTGTAGCGAATTTTCATTCTATTGGCCTGGAAACTTTCAAAGTTACTCACAGAGCTCACCTCTAGCCATTTTTCCTGGGCGGCAGAGAATACTTCAAAATCGTAAGTGAGCGCAGAGGCAAAACTCATGTCGCCGCCACACAGTCTGAGGATACGATAAGGCAGTTCCAGAAATTGTAAAAGACGCTCTATGTGGTTTACCATTTCTTCCAGCACTTCGTAGCTATTTTCTGGCTTTACGATCTGCACTATTTCTACTTTATCAAACTGGTGCAGGCGATTGAGTCCCCGCACATCGCTACCAAAACTGCCTGCTTCTCTTCTAAAACAAGGCGTGAAGGCAGTCATCTTTACCGGCAATTCGTCGTGGACCACAATCTGGCCACTATAAATATTTGTAAGTGGAACCTCAGACGTAGGAATAAGGTACAAACCATCTACCTCCATGTGATACATTTGCCCTTCCTTATCTGGTAAGCTTCCCGTACCATAGGCTGAAGTAGCATTTACCATAAGTGGCGGTGCATATTCTGTATATCCTGCTTCTGTATTGTAAGTAAGAAAATATTGCACTAAGGCTCTTTGCAGCTTTGCACCTGCTCCTTTGTAAAGCGGAAAACCAGAACCCGTTATCTGCGCTCCTTTTTCAAAATCAATAATATCATACTGTTTTATAAGCTCCCAATGCGGCTTTGCAGAATCAGGAAGCGTAGGCATTTTGCCGCCTTCTTGCATATTTTCATTTTCCTCTGCTGTGGTTCCTGAAGGCACGCTTGCATGGGGCAAATTAGGAAGGCATACGAGCTTTTCTGTAAATTGCTCCTCCAGGTCTGCAAGCTCTTTTTTCTCTGCAGCTAACTTATCCTTATAAGCGGTGACTTCTGCTTTTTTCTTTTCTGCCTCTTCCTTTTCTCCTTTTCCTATAAGCGCTCCTATCATTTTGGAAGCTGTATTCTGCTCTGCCTGCAAGGCCTCAGAAGATATTTTAAGCGTTCTTATCTTTTCATCGAGTGCTAAAACTTCATTGACGATTTCAATATTCTTAAAATTTTTCTTGGCTAAACCTTGCTTTACCTTTTCTAAATCTGTTCTTAGTAGTCCTATCTGGAGCATTTACATTTTTATTAATACTTTAAAAAGAGCGCCAAAGATAATTGGAAAAGCATTATCCCTACCTTTGCGTTATGCTTAAATTGCAAGAGGACCTGCAAGTTCGTTGGCTCAAGTTGAGGATCAGGTTAAAAGAGGTTTTTGGTATTAAACCAGATCTTAATGGAATATTGCTGCTCATAGGTATTCAGGAATTGGGCCAGGGGCCGCAGGAATTTACTAAAGAGCAAAAGCAAGACTTGATGCACATAGCAATATGTACTGTCTTATTGCCTAGTGGGTATTACAGTCATGATGGACTTGATGAAGAAGGTTGGCCGCACTTTTCGCAGCTTTTAATGCTACCCAGAGTAGAAACTTTTGAACAGGAAAATCTGATAAAGGACCATGTTCTTCTTTATTTTCAATCACAGGATTTTATTTAATAGTTTATGAGAATCATTCCCCTACTGGTAGGATTAATTTGCGTGGCCAATAGCGCATTTACCCAAACCAAAACCACGACAGCAAAAGCCAAACCGAAACCAGCTACTGCAGTAAAGCAAACAAAAGCTCCTGTTGCTTTAAAAGATACAGGCTTATATGTAAAAATAACTACCGACAGCGGTATCATCATTTTGAAGTTATATGATGAAACACCGCAGCATCGCGATAATTTTGCAAAACTAGTTAGGAGCAAATTTTATGATAGTCTTCTGTGGCACAGAGTAATGCCTACTTTTATGATACAAGGTGGTGACCCCAGCAGTAAAAAAGCTGCACCCGGTGTTATGCTTGGTGGTGGAGATCCATCTGCACCCAAAATACCTGCAGAGATAAATGATCAGTTTTATCACAAAAAAGGAGCGCTAGGAGCGGCAAGTGATGGCAACCCGGAGAAGAAAAGTAGTGCCAGCCAGTTTTATATTGTAGATGGCAAAACTTATGGTGATCCAGAACTAGATGCTATAGAGCAAAAAAACAATCGAAAATTTTCTCCCGCAGTACGAGAAATATATAAGACTCGCGGCGGGGCGGCCCACTTAGACGGCAATTACACGGTTTTTGGTGAAATAATAAGTGGTTTTAAAACAGTAGCCAAAATAGGTTCTATGAGTAGAGATAGATTTAATCGTCCGCTTACTGATATAAGAATGAAAATGGAAATACTTAGAAATATCCCCAAACTGCTACCAGAAGACTAGTTTTTTAGTTTTATTGCAAAAGAATTGTCTTATTTTGCAGCCCTATCTCCAAACAGGTAAAAATATAAAAATGAATTTTCCAGAAGCTTTAAAATATACTAAAGACCACGAGTGGGTAAGCATAGAAGGCAATGTAGCTACAATAGGAATTACAGAATTTGCACAGCACGAGCTAGGCGACATTGTATATGTAGATATAAGTAGCGAAGGCAAGAAAGTGGCAGAAGAAGAAGTTTTTGGAACGGTAGAAGCCGTAAAAACTGTGAGCGATTTGTTCTCTCCGGTGTCAGGAACGATCACAGAGGTAAACCCTGCGCTGGAAGCTAATCCAGAACTAGTAAATAGTGACCCCTATGGCGAAGGCTGGATGGTAAAGATGGAAGTAGATAATGTAGAAGATGTAGCAAAATTGATGTCTGCGGCAGACTACGACGCACTCGTAAGTTAAAATAAATGAGCTGCTTATGCCGCCGGTAAGGAGATCTATAGCAGGAATTGCGATTTTTATCTTGTCCTGCTTTTTGTTTTTTACCCCATCCAATGATTTGCCAGATTTGGGCGATTGGTTTGGAGACTGGAGTATGGACAAACTCATACACAGCGGATTGTTTTTCGTACTTACCATAGCCTGGTTTTATGCATTTGCCGAAAAGAAAAATAAAAAACGGATATTTGTCATCATAGCGTTTCTTTCATTTTGCTATGCTGCCTTATCAGAATTTATTCAACTATATTTTATTCCGGGTCGTAGTTTTAGTTTGCTAGATATAGCAGCCGATGCACTCGGAGTTTTCTTAGCCTACATAAGTAGCAACTATATCCTAAAAAAGATAGGCAATAAGCTGCAGAGGATTAAATAACACCCACAGCCCGTCTATCAAACATTAAATCTTATAAGAATAAAATAATATGATCAATACAGAGAACATGGAGTACAATACTACCCGGGAGCACTTAGTGATTCGGGAGTATGGGAGGCATATACAAAAAATGGTAGATTTTCTATTGCAAATAGAAGACAGAGAGCAGCGCCAAAAAAATGCAAATGCCCTGGTGGAGCTTATGGGCCAACTAAACCCACACCTTAAAACTATAGAAGACTATCGCCACAAACTATGGGATCATATATTCCTGATAAGTGACTTTAAACTTGATGTAGATAGTCCTTATCCTAAGCCTACGCCAGAAACTGTAGCAGCAAAGCCAGCACCCCTTCCCTACCCTAAAAAATATCCAAAATACAATCACCTGGGTAAAAACATAGAGGATGTAATAAAGAAAGCCCGGGCAGAAGAAGATCCAGAAAAAAAGCAAGACCTGGCCAACATTATTGCTTATTACATGAAACTTACTTACAGCACATGGCATAATGAGCTTATGCACGATGATAATATTCAAAGTGAGCTCACAAAAATCTCTGAAGGCGAACTTGAGTTTAATAACAAGCCATTTGTAAAACACAAGACAGAGAACCGCCCGGATGACTATGCGGCTCCCGCAAAGAATTACCGAAAAACGAATAGAAATACAGGAAGCAGTAGTAATAGTAACAGTAACCGGTCTGGGCGTAGTAATAGTAGCGGAAGGAGCAATAGCAAAAACTATAAGAAGAGGTTTTAAAAAAAACACGGATTATTTTTTTAATACATGCTGGAGGGCACTGTTGCCAGACAATCAAAGATTTTTTTCATGGGTAGTTTTAGAGTAAAAGGCGGAAATGTATTAAGCGGAGAAATAACTCCTCAGGGAGCAAAAAATGAAGCTTTACAGATAATAAGTGCTGTTTTACTTACCTCAGAAAAAGTAGAAATAAAAAACATTCCAGATATTATAGATGTAAATCTACTGATAGATCTGCTGGCAGAGATGAATGTTTCCATAGAGAGAGTAGATGCTCATACCTGTAATTTTTGTGCAGACAATGTAAATGTAGATTACCTGCAAAGCGACGATTATCACAAAAAAAGCGGCAAACTGCGAGGCTCTGTAATGCTTGCTGGTCCTTTACTGGCAAGATTTCATAAAGCATATTTACCAAAACCCGGCGGAGATAAAATAGGTCGCCGCAGGTTAGATACACATATACTGGGGTTCAAAAACCTGGGTGCCTCGTTTGACTATGATCACAGCACAGGCTTCTTTAAGCTAGAGTCTGATGGCCCACTTGTAGGCTGCAACCTCTTGCTGGATGAGCCTAGCGTAACCGGAACGGCAAACATTCTAATGGCAGCTGTGCTGGCTACAGGAACCACCACAATATACAATGCGGCCTGCGAGCCTTATCTGCAACAGCTATGCAAAATGCTTATTCGCATGGGTGCTCATATACAAGGCGTAGGCAGCAATTTACTTACCATCACCGGGGTAGAAAACCTGGGAGGAACAGTACACAGCATGCTACCGGATATGATAGAGGTCGGCAGTTTTATAGGACTTGCCGCTATGACCAAAGGCGCTATTACCATAAAATATGCAGGTGTAAAAGAACTGGGTGTTATACCCGAAAGATTTGCGCAACTTGGCATAAAAATGGAAATCCGTGGAGATGACATTCACATACCAGAGCAGGATTGCTATGAAATAAATACTTACCTCGATGGAGGTGTGCTTACCCTAAGCGATCACCCATGGCCGGGACTTACGCCAGATCTGCTGAGCATTCTTTTAGTTACGGCAATTCAGGCAAAAGGGAGTGTCCTTATTCATCAAAAAATGTTTGAAAGCCGCTTGTTCTTTGTAGATAAGCTTATAGATATGGGAGCGCAAATTATACTCTGCGACCCACATAGAGCAGTAGTGATAGGACTAGAGCAGCAAAGGCAACTTAGGGGCATAACCATGAGCAGCCCGGATATACGAGCAGGCGTAGCGCTACTTATAGCAGCACTGAGCGCAAAGGGCACAAGCACCATTCAAAATATAGAGCAGATAGACAGAGGCTATCAAAATATAGATAGCCGCCTGCAGGCACTAGGCGCACAGATAGAGCGTATACCTTAATTAGTTTCAATATGCTTTCCTTTATGTTTTGCGCTTCTCTCATAAATAGGCATATTTGCACATGGCACATACTTACCAGAAAATACTTATCATTACTGCGCCTTCGGGAGCCGGTAAAACATCTATAACACATAGATTGATGGCCGCATACCCTTCTCTTTCGTTTTCTATTTCTGCCACTACCCGTACTCCCCGCAAAGGCGAAACAGGCGGTAAGGATTACTACTATCTATCAGAAGACGAGTTTAGAGAAAAAATAACGAACAAGGAATTTGCAGAGTGGGAAATGGTATATGAAGGCAAATACTACGGAACCCTTAAAACAGAGATGGAAAGAATATGGGCAGAAGGAAAAGTGCCGGTTTTAGACATAGATGTAAAAGGTGCTATTCACATCCAGGATCAATACCCTATTAATACGCTGAGCATCTTTATAGAACCCCCTTCTGTAGAAGTTCTTAAAACCAGGCTTATGGGAAGAGGGACTGAGACAGAAGATTCTTTAAGGGATAGAATAAACAAAGCGGCTTATGAGATCTCTTTTAAAACACATTTTGACAAAGTAATTCTTAATCAGGACCTGGAATCAGCATCGGCGCAAGCGATAGAAATGGTTAAAGACTTTTTATATATAAAGAACCCCATACAATCTGCAAACACTTAGTATCCTTTTACCTATTTTTATAACATGGACATAACCGCTCTTATTGCGATTTTTTGCGCCGTACTCCTTATGGGGCTTATTTCTGGTATACAAATGGCCTTTGTATCTGCCAGTAAATTATCTATTGAGCTACAAAAAAAGCAAGGAACTTACAGTGGGAAAATTTGGGGAAAAATAGCCAGTGAACCTACAAGGTTTATAAGTGCCTTACTTATTATTTTCAACATGATTTTTGTGCTGTACACCTTGCTGGTAAGCGATTTTACAGCAAACCTGCGATTTATGATGCTGGAGAATTTTCCGGCGCTGGCAAGTGATAACCTTAGCTATATAAAGCTACTGGCAGATACGATGATTGCTACCATTTTATTATTGGCTTTTCAGATACTATTCAATGCATACTTTAGAGCTCGCAGTAGCAGTGTGCTGAGTAATGGATTTTTAACTTTTGTTACAAATACATTCTATAGCCTCTTTGGCGGGCTGGCGCAACTCTTTATACGAATTGCAGACTGGGTACTCAAGTACATCTTCAATGTAAATATGAAACAAAAACAGGAGATGTATAGCAAAACCGACCTGGAAAAGTACGTACAACAGAATAAGAATCATAGCAACAATAACGACTCCAACAGCATTAATCATACATTATTTGAAAACGCATTATCGCTGAGCGACACTAAACTAAGGGAGTGCCTTGTGCCCCGCAAAGAAATTGTAAGCATAGAAAAATCTGTAGGGGTAGATGCTTTGAAAGAAAAGTTTATAAAAACATCACTTAGTAAACTTATAGTCTATGATGGCAATATAGATAACATTATAGGGTATGTACACCAGCTTGACCTGTTTAAAGACCCCGCAACTATAAAGGAAATACTCATTACAATCCCGCTTGTACCAGAGAGTATGACAGCTACTGCCCTTATGGATAAACTGAGCCATGACAGAAAAAGTATAGCCTGGGTGGTAGATGAGTTTGGCGGAACCGCGGGTATTGTAACGATGGAAGATCTGCTCGAAGAAATTTTTGGAGAGATAAGAGATGAGTTTGATGCCATAGATGAGTTTGTAGAAAAACAACTGTCAGAAAATGAATACCTGTTTAGTGGCAGAATGAAAATAGACCAAATAGAAGATAAATACGATCTGCAATTTGAAGATGATGAAGAATCTGAAACGCTGTCAGGATACGTGATATACAAGCATGAGCAAATACCCAAGGAAAAAGAATCTATCATCATAGGCAATTATCAGTTTGATATTCTATCTGTAACAGAAACCCGGATAGAGACGCTTAAGCTTAAAGTGCTTAAATGATCCTACACTAGCTTTGCTTATTATGATTGCCTTTTGCATAAATAATTCCTCAGATAAAAACACTCGACTTTTTACCGCCACTGTATTCTATTACGCCCGGCAGAATGCTGCCACAATGTTTATCATTTACACTGGCAAGGATTTTCTAATTCCATTTCATACGGAAAATATAACATGGGAAAATATTCTTCCCGCGAAAGCAAATTCCTTCACTGGTAAGATTTGGTATAAAAGCAAACTGAAAAAAGAACTCGAAAGAAATGCAGTGACTACCCTTATTCACAATTTTCCATTTATTCCAATGCTTACCGCTGTACGACAATTGCACTGGCGGGAACCTATTTTTTCCTCACAGAATTCTATAAAAGAAACACAAGTATTTAAGGAAAACAACAGTGCTGTATTGTGGGTTAATGCGCTGGAAGATTTTAAGCGAGATCCAGAAAATAGCTTTAAAATATACCCGCTGCCAATTCCGGTATCTGAGGAGTACAATAATTCTAAGAGAAATGAAAAAGCTGCTGGGGAAAACACTGCACAAGCTTACTATTGTTTATGGGTAAATGAGGGCTTGACAAAAGAAGATCTCCTTATCGTCATTAAGGCATTCTCTCAGTTCAAGAAAAGAATGAAATCTTCCCTTCGCCTCACGCTGCTCTCTGGCAGTAAGAATATTTCTAGATTACTTCCGGATATCAGTTCATACAAATACAGGCAAGATTTACAAATTATAGATGCCTTATCGGAAGCAGAAATAGCGCAAACTATAAAGTCATCTTTTACTATGTTATTGTATCACAGTAAACCCGAGGCACACATCAAACCTTGGGAAATTATGAAAGCTGGCGTACCGTTGCTGTGTATAGGAGCAGATTGGGATATATACCCGAAAGAAAATATACCTGTATCCATCGCAAAAAATACTGCGGAGTCTATCGCCGGATTTCTTATACGCTTATATCAGGACGAAGCCTTGCATAAGCATGAAAAAAATAAGGGACTTGATTTTACAATAGGACAAGATGTAAAAAACACTGCAGAAGCATTGCGGAAAATTATCACTGATGCTTTGTAAATAATAATCTGCGATAAACAGCTGGTTTCCCATTAAGTCCTCTTTCTTAATCCAGGGAGCAAGCAGAAAACGTTTCAACTTTCTCTCGCGACGCTCTCCCAAAGTCCTGTGGATAGCCGAAGAGCCTTGTGTTTAAGCCTTCCTTTATGCACCTGGAAATGTGCAGAATAATAAAATAGTGTACCCTGCTTTCGCATTGGATAATTAAAGAGATATTGTTAAAAATAAAAAGACTTCGAATCTGCATTGGAGGAAACCTGAAGCCTGGATACTTTAATATGTATTTATTAACAACCTTATTGATTTTCGGATTCGCATTCAGCAGATATTTGCTTTTTTACAAACCTAAAAACCTTATATGAAAGTTATTTTACTCAGCTTGTTGACGCTTAGCGTAACAACTCTTTTTGCACAAAACGACAAAAACTCTTCTACTGTGCCCAATCAAAGTTTCTTTGCAGAATTGGGTGGCCCTGGAGTGCTTTTTTCGGCAAACTATGACACCCGTTTTAAAAAATCAAAATTTGGCCTGGGTATGCGTGCGGGGCTGGGCTTTGTTTCTTACTACGAAAATAATTACACTAACACGGGAAATGGAAGCTTTTCGTCTTACAGCGAGAATCGATCTATTGTAACTGTTCCACTTCAACTCAATTATTTGTTAGGTAAAGAAGGTTCTGTAAATGCGCTGGAAATAGGTGCTGGTGTTACTTTTCTTGGAAAAGAATCTGATGTTTTTAATAATGGTAGGTACGTGAATGGTATGTATGTGGACGACAAAACCCGGTTTTTGGGTACCGCCTCTTTCATGTACCGCAGACTTCCTACTAACGGAGGTTTCTCCTGGAGGCTGGGTTTCACACCAATAATTTACAATGGTTACATTCAACCATCTGGAGGAGCGAGTGTGGGATACAATTTCTAATAAAAATTTAAGATTGAAAAATAAAAATGGCTAGTCAAAATAAGTCTTGGCTAGCCATTTTAATTTGCTCTTATAGTTATTTTCCTTGCACTACTTCCTTCTGCATCAGGCTTTCAAGTCTGCCAGTAAATAAACTCCCCCTCATTTTCGTGAAGGGGAGTTTATTATTTCTTGCTATTTGTACTGGTCTTATGGGTTATCCCCCATCTGGTTCTCCGTCACCTGTATACCATCGTGGAACTTTAAGATCATGCCTGACC
>JBBKWE010000037.1:0-4837 GCA_037968795.1 Ferruginibacter sp. | reverse complement strand
GGCTTATTTGCATAACTCTGATAAGCACTTATTGGAAGATCGTAAGGATTGTCCATGGTAGTTTTTATGATACGGCCATGAAACATGCGACTTTCAAAAAGTTCTTCCCAGGACATACGTCCCCCAAAATTCTTTGCATTATACACATCGTACTTTGCGAAAGTTTCTCTCATATCCGGATAATAAACCCAAAATAACTCTGAATCTCCTACGTCTGCTCCTAGTGAAGTATATATTCTTTTTACAGGGGCTATACCAAGTATCCGATGAAATAAGCGAGAACTTTCTTTATCAAAAATCACTTCCTCTTTTATTCTAAATCTATAGAAAGAATCAAGATTTATCTCATTGCGCTTTGTTTCCGTACCTGTAACATTACCATCTGGACCATACACAGCATAGGTAACTTCTTCTCCAGATAGCACGGATGCTACTTCACTTTTAGTCATCGGCGTAGTAAACCTGTCATCTACATTAGCAAATACAGTCACTTTATCGTCCTGGATAGCTTGCATAAGAATAGAAATGAATCTTTGATTTCCATTATCCTCATTGGCTGCATATCGGAAAGGCAGGTTTATTTTTTCTCTTGCATCTATTTCCCTCCACACTTTGTGCCTGTATACAGCATCATCTGCACGCAAGTGCTCATATGGAAGAGGAATTCTGTCTTTAAGCGTAGTGGATTCTACTGCCTCATCCCTACGAAGTGATTTCTTCACTTTCGGAATAGGCAAAGAATCATTTACCGGAGCTGCAGCTGCTGCTGGAGCTTCTACCTCGGCTTCTACTTTAGCAGTAGTAGTCTTGGGCGTAGTACGTTTCGTACTTTTTCTTTTTTGAGCATACCCTTCACTACTGGCGCCTGCTATGAGGACAGAGAGAAAAATAATTTTTACAAACTTGTTCATCCTATTTCTATTTTATTAATATAACTGAATGGTCTTTCCTTCTATACTTCTTGTGCCACCCGGACCACTTACTTTAATATTGTCAAAAGCGATTGAAGAACCTGGCTGACATTTATCCATTGCAGACTTTATACTTCCAAGGCTGTTGCTATTTAGTGGCAATTGAATTGTATTTGTAAATCCAGATCCAAAGAAATAAACTTGTCCTCCAGTAACATTGAATTTCACATCAAAATCAAAGTTTTCTAGATCTGCCCGGCAAAACTGCTGTCCCTTAAATTCTACAGCACTCATTCTTATCTTACCGCTTCCTACTTTGAATACGGGATCAGGAATCGTTTTTACTCTAAAGTCAAACCTGGAAGGCTTTCCATCAGCCGTCACTGTGATGCTAGCCGCACCTGGACTACTAACTCGCACTATTCTATTACTTCCACTTCCACTAATACTTCCTCCACTCATCGTAACATTAGTTTTATCCCAACCCGTAGAAGATCCTATTGTAATAGGATTATCTACGCCTATATAAAACACGTTCATCTTATCAAGCATCACAGCTGCTCCTCCGGGAGTTCCTACAGTATAGTTAACCGTAGCTTGTTCAGTTTTCTTCACTCCGTTTTGATCAGTATAAGTAACATTAACCGCTATACTTTTTGGTCCGCTACCACTGGCAGTAGTTTTGTAAGTACCTTGACCACCTATTGTAGGAACATTAGCACCGCCTATATTGATCGTAGGAGCCGCTGCAGAGCTATATGCTCCGATACCTGCAGTGATGGAAACTTCCTGACCTGGCATTACATAGTTACTGCTTTGTCCTACCAATACTCCAAACTTATCATAACGCACTTTTACTTCCCCTATTTTGCTATGTGCAAAACTTACAACCTGATTTTCTGCATTTTTAACACTGTTCTGAAACTTACTAAGCAATGTGAGACTTGCAATTGTAGGAGTCATATGAAAATAAGCAGCAGTAAAATCTTTTTTTGAACCGTCCTGTCCCTTAAATTTAACATCTGGATTTTCTACTGACAGGCTGTTTTTAAATTCTGTCGCAATTTCAGGATCAATAGCTAGCATTGCTCTGCGATATTCTATGAGCTTGGCCTTCAGTTCATCTCCTTTTTTATTAGTTTCAAACATTCGGGTAGAAGCATCAAGATTATCTTCCTTAAAATCTTCCACTTGAACACCATCCACTTCCTTCATCTGAAGATTGCTTTCTTTCTTTAATTCTGCTTTCAGTCCATCTATATAAGAGAAGAGATCAGCAGAAAGTTTTTTTGCCTGCTCCGCTTTAGGTTGCCATATTTTAGCTTGCTCTGCACTCTTTTCATCGCTCAGTTTGTCTTGTAAAGACCTATATAAGGTAGCATTTGCACCTGCAATGTTTTCAGATGAATTCTGCAAACTTCTATCAACTGTTTTAAATGCCTGTATTACTTCTGCAGACACGTTAAGAGCCAATATCGCTGTAAGTACGAGGTACATGATATTAATCATCTTCTGTCTGGGCTCTTTAGGTAAAGCCATAATCTATATAATTATTTTATTTGCTAATGTTGTTTACGTTCTGTTTCGCTAAGTAGTATGCTTTATTAAGCGCGACCCTGCATAGCGCTAAGCATGTTACCATACACAGAGTTAAGCTTATTAAGATTGCTTGCTAGTGCGCTTATCTCATTCTTTGCTTTTGTAGCATCATCTACCGTACTCATCATTTGCTGGCTTGCTTCTGCCATCTTACCGTAGAAACCGTTTAGTGCTTTAAGATGATTATTACTCTCTTTTAGCTCCAGCTCATAAATTGTATTTAATGAACCGAGATTTTTAGTGAGTACCTGTACCTGGTCATGAAAACCAACAGCACTTTCAGATGCACTGTTAAAAGATGACATTGTTTGTGCACTCGCGGTAAAGGCAGTAGCCATGTTCCCAACTGCTGCAGTGGCTTCTTTTGTTTTAGCACTAAAATCTGAAGTAGACTTTACTACATCGCCCACTTCGCTTATACCATTTACTGTAGTGCCGAGTTTATTGAAACCTTCTCCAAGACGCTTGAGCGTAACGGGCGTAATATCTGCTTCTTGTAACATTTTATCCATAGATTGTAAAGCAGGATTACCTGTGGCACGTACTACTTCAAGAGGCTCATCGTCCTCTTCATGATGCTTAGGCTTTACCCACTCAATACCCGCATAAACTAAGAAGATCGCAGTCTCTGTCCACATACCAATTGTAAGTAGCAGATCTGCATAAGACTGGTGAGTTAATTTTGCCCAGGCGGCAAATATGATTACTGCAGCACCAGCACTTACCAGTACATCGATAACGGTTAAAAACGTTCTTTTTCTTGCGGCCATTGTTTTAAAGTTTTTTGTTGTTTTACTTGTTTAGTTATAATTGTTCAGTTCGAATAAGCTTTTTATACAATAACCCATATCAGCACATGGCCTTATGGGTTATTACTGTAAGAGTTTCCTTAAAAATATCTTCAAAAAATATACTGATTAGTATAATAAATTCTTGTAACGATTGTGTTATCTGCCTTTTTTACCTTGAGCTGGAGGGAGATCAATTACGCAACGAAATCCTACATAAGACTTAGAGGTATCCTGGTACTCATACGCTCTGGTACCTGTTTGCAGGAAATGTCCGACATCTTTCCAACTTCCACCTCTTACTACTTTACGCTTCATTCTCGGAGGATCAGAATCCCGTGCATTGAATCTAATATCTGGATTCATATCATGTTGAAAATTGTAAGCCCCTTCATAATAAAGAGAACCTGTCCACTCAGCCACATTTCCTGCCATGTTATATAGACCAAAGTCATTAGGCCAATAGGCGTCCGCTCTTACTGTGTACAGTCCACCATCTTCTGGATAGTTACCGCGACCAGGCTTAAAGTTTGCAAGCAAACAACCTTTTTGGTTTCTGAGGTAAGGACCACCCCAAGGGTAAGGTGCCTGAGATCTACCACCTCTTGCAGCATATTCCCACTGTGCCTCAGATGGCAAGCGGAAGTCAGACTCATTAGCCCTCTTCTTACTATCAAGGTATGCATTCAAGTAATTTGTACGCCATTCGCAGAAAGCAGTAGCTTGTTTCCATGAAACTCCCACTACCGGGTAGTTACCATAAGAAGGGTGCGTGTAATATCTTTTAGCCATTGGCTCATTATAAGAGTAAGCAAAATCTCTAATCCAGCAAAGAGAATCCGGGTAAACCGGAATTTCTTGCTTTACAATAAAAGCAGACCGCGGTACGGTTACATCTCTATTCTGAGCAGCAGCTTTATAATCAAAAACTTCACTCTGGTATACTATTTTCTTTGCATCTAATTCTTTCTTTCCAAAAATTCTGTTATCTGCTGTTACAATTATTGCATCTATCTTTTCAAAAGTAGCTTTATCTGCATAATTAATGGTGCGTGCTTTTGTCCAATCTACATATTCATTCCCATCTGCACCTGGCTTCACAAAACCCATAAGCTTTGCAGAGATTGAATCTCTTACCCAGTTTGTAAACATCCGGTATTGATTATTAGTTATCTCAGTAGCATCCATCCAGAAACTACTAATTGAAACTTGCTTATTCCTTGCGTTGAAAGCATAGCTCACGTCCTCATCGCTAGGTCCCATGTGAAAGGTACCCTGCGGAACGTACACCATTCCATTAGGTTTTCTAAGGTCAGACTTCTGGCCAGGTGCTACTCCGTGCAGCTGACCATCATTAACAAATGAACCTGACTTCCTCTTACCCAATAATTTACAACTGGTAGAGGACAATGCTACAGCCGCAATGACCAAAAAAATCAATAATCTATTATTCATTTCTGCGTTTTTCTTTTAAAAGCTAGTGACAAATGTACCAAAAAAATCAATCCATCGTCCATACCTAAATATATAGATACAAAA
>JBBKWE010000036.1:0-16804 GCA_037968795.1 Ferruginibacter sp. | reverse complement strand
CGTATGTCCTGGGAAGAACTTTTTGAAAGTCGCATGTTTCATGGCCGTATCATAAAAACTACCATGGACAATCCTTACGATCTTCCAATAAGTGCTTATCAGAGTTATGCAAATAAGCCTATCCTTCAGTTGATGGAGGGAGAGCGGATTCATGAAGAGATATTCAACTACGAGCAAGATTTGTGGAGTTATTAATATAGTAAATCTCATTGCAACGTAGTTGCAAAAATATATAAAAGTCCCCTGCCATTACTGGTGGGGGACTTTTACTTTTGCTGAGCTTTGGCATCAAGAATTTATGAAATACTACCAAAATTAAATTTTTAGTCTTTGCTAAAAGCAGCACTACTCATCAATATTTCCGTTTTAGCTTTCCCGATAACTTCCTCCAGATCCTCACGACTCACCTCTTTTATTTTTTTTACACTCTTGTATCTGCTCATAAGTGTGGTCACAGTACTCTTACCTATTCCTTTTATAGTTTCCAGCTCATTTACAAAAGTACCTTTGCTCCGCTTATTTCTGTGAAAAGTAATGCCAAAACGGTGTACCTCGTCCCTTATTCTACGAATAAGTTTAAGGGTTTCGCTATTCCAATCCAATAGCAGGCTCTCTGTGTCTTCTGCAAAAAATATTTCTTCCTTGTTTTTTGCTAACCCTACAACGGTAGTTTTGCCTCTAAGTCCAAGTTTGTCTATACTTTCCATAGCGGCACTTAGCTGCCCTTTACCGCCGTCAATAATTATAAGTTGCGGTATGGGAAGCTCTTCTTCTAATACACGCTTATATCTGCGGTAAACCACTTCCGTCATAGAAGCAAAGTCATTGATGCCTTCTACCGTTTTTATATTATATCGTCTGTAATTTTTTTTATCGGGCTCGCCATTTACAAAGGAAACCATGGCGGCAACAGGATAACTTCCTTGCAAATTACTGTTGTCAAAACATTCTATGTTAGAAGGAAGGTCTTGCAGCTGCAAGTCTTCCTGCATTTGCTCCAATACAATCATTTTTTCCTCAGAGGTTTTATCCTCTAGCTTTAGCATTTTCTTTGCCTTCAGCTCTGCTTTAAAATAATTTACATTTTTTAAGGACAGGTCTGCGAGCTTCTTTTTATCGCCTGCTTTGGGTACAATAAGTTCTACTCCTTCTTCTTCATATATGATGGGGAAGGGTAAGATTATTTCCTTTGCGGTACTTTCGAAAAGTGTGCGGATCTGTGCGATGGCAAAAGCCAAAACCTCTGCTGCAGTTTCTTCCAATTTTTTCTCAAGTGTTATTGTTTTCGTCTGCACTATGGTTCCATTGCTTACTGCGAGGTAATTTACGTATGCATTATTTCCTTCTTCTAATATACTAAACACATCTGCAGTGCCAGTACTGGTGTTTATGACCGTTTTCCTTGCCTGGTACTTTTCAAGGCTGCTTATTTTATCCTGGTAAAATGCAGCCTTCTCAAACTCCATCTTTTCTACGTGATCTCTTTGAGCATGTTTAAAAAATTGTAGAACAGGATTAATATTTCCTTTCAGTAAGTTCTTAAGTCTGTCCAGCCCTTCGTCATAATCTTCTTTGCTTTGCAATCCCTCGCAAGGTCCCTTGCAGTTGCCAAGATGATACTCAAGGCAAACCTTAAACTTTTTTTTCTCTATATTTTTATCGCTGAGTAGAAGCTTGCAGGTACGTAACTGTATATTCTGCTTTATAAAATTGAGAACATCCCGCACTTTGGCGACAGAAGTGTAAGGTCCATAATATATAGAGCCGTCCTTTATTTTTCTACGAGTTAAAAACACTCTTGGAAAAGCTTCGTTTTTTACTACGATATAAGGATAGCTTTTATCGTCTTTAAGATCAATATTAAAAATGGGTTGGTGCTCTTTTATAAGCGCATTTTCCAGCAGCAAAGCTTCATGCTCACTGTTTACGATTGTAAATTCTATTTTTTCTATCCTGTTTACAAGTTCCCTTGTCTTGTAGCTCACTTTATTTTTAGAGAAGTAGCTGCTTACCCGCTTACGAAGGTGTTTAGCTTTGCCTACATAGATAAGCGTGCCCGCTGCATCAAAATATTTATAAATTCCGGGTGCAGTGGGTATGGTGTGCGCTATGTCACTAAAGGTTTGACTAGTCATTTATTTAGAAGAGAATTCCCAGAGCATCTCTGTTGTTTTTACGATCTTATCATTTTGTATTTCTACTATCTTGCAACTCTTATCAGTATTCCAGGTGAGAATCTGTTTAAGATTTCCTGTAATCTTTTCAAGATAAACCCTTTCTATTTTCTCTGCTTCGGGGTCAATGTAGATATCCCATTTACGGAGTGCAAAATCATCCGGGAGTTTGCTTGACGGAGCGTGAGAAAAAATAAATCGCTTCATGGTAGAGTCATAGAAGCTAGTAAGCTGGAAAAAATCTTTCAAATTTGTAGAGTCTATAACAGGTTTCAAAAAGGGAACTACCACATTCTTTATACTGTCTTGGGATACCCAGTTGCTATCCCTTTTTCCTTTAATTGCGGTATATACAATGGGGTTTAGGTGTGCACTTTGAATATCAACCAGCTGACCTAGAATAAAGTTCGTAACCTGAAAAAAGTTCTCCTGCTCCTGCAATGTTTTTTCTTCTGCTTGCTTTGCAGGGTCTTTGCAAGATTGTAACGTGCAAAACAATAAAATTATAAGGAGCATTTTCATAGGCTCAAAAATAGTTAATCTAAAGCTTTTGTTTACTATAACTTAAGGGTATAGAATATATTTTCCAGACTAGAGACAGAGACAGCAAAGCAAAAAGGAATGCGTACTCAGCACTTTAAATATATGGCAAGAAAGCAATAAAAATATTAATGTTAAGTAAAATAAATTGTACTAGAAAGATTTATTAATACCAACTTTTACACCTGCATTGTATAATTTCTCTTTGTAGTTATAGGTGCTCTTATAATTAGAGAAAATCTGGTACCTTACCTGTGGCCCTATTATGAAACTAATTCCTTTACCGGTTTTTATACTCAAATAACTTTCTAGTCCTGCATTTGCATTAAGACGTCGCAGCATAGACGGAGCTGAAATATAGTGGCGGTTATCAGCGGATAAAACGTAAGCGTTTCCGCCAATCGTGTATGTAGGTTGCAAGGAAACACCAGCTAACCAGCTTATATTTTTATTACCTAGTATTTTATATTGTAAACCAAAAGGTATACTCACCTGCGAAGTACTATTGTTAAGGGTAGCGGTGTATTCACTTAAAGTATTAGCATAAGAACTTGCTTTGCTTACCAGTACTCCATTATTACCAGTTGTGCGCTGTATCATATCTACCTGTACACTGTGACCGATATTTCTCGCACTTATCTCATAGTTAGTGTAGTTAAACTGCAGCCCGGCTGACCAGGACAGGCGCTTGCTTACAGGAAATATTATTGTTGCTCCCGCTTCAAGATTTATAGCATACTGCTGCGTTACCTTATCATTCACATTTTGCAAAGGAGCAGGTTGCAAAGTGTTTACAACAGTAGCTTGGGGCGCCACAGGTATCTCTAAAGCACCACCTTGACGAAGCGTACGGAATCCTACACTTGGTGAAATGTAGTAATTTATAGAACTAGCTTTAGCAATTAAATTAGGTGTTTTAAGAGCAGCTTTATTTTCTACAATAGGCTTATATTTCGTGAGATCGAGATTTTCTTTTTCTGTGGATTCAACAGGTGAATCTATTTTTTTCTCTTCTGTTCTTTCCGTTTTTTGAGAAGATATTTGTGTAACTGCAGTAGCAATTAAATCTTCAGAGCCAGTAGAAGTTTCTTTTGGCTTTTTCAGCAGTTCACTTCTCATAGCAATAACAGGCTTTTCAATAGAATTCTCCTGTACTGCAAAATTACTATTACTAGATTCTTTCGGTAAAGTAGAGGAGTTATCCGTACTGGTCTTCATATTATTTATTGCAATTTTATTTTCAGCTCCATCACTAGTTTTGGTTGCTTCATTACGGGCATGCGAATTATTCTCAGCTATTGTAATGTTATAATCATTCGTTGGAATAGTTGCACTGCTTACCGGAGTGGCGGTAGTAGTATTCATTTCTGTATCTACAGGTGTAGGCTCCTTCTCAGGAATTATAGTTTCTCGTGTTTCTGCAATAATAGGGAACAGGTTCTTTTTGTGACTACGGCTTTTACTATGCGACAATCTATCTGTTGGACTTTCAAAAACTGTATTATTGCTAGCCAGAAAAATTGAGCCCGCAGCTATGCGTTGCGCATGTAAAATAGTATCCTTTTTGCTAAGAGAGTTATTAGTATTAATGCCTAGATAGACCATGCTTATAAGCAATAGAAGGCTTACCGCCAGAGATGGCCATTTTCTCGCCGGGTGCATATCGTTATATATGCCATACCATATTTTCCGCGAAGGGTACATCTTAAATTCAGCTGTACCTTCCTGCAGAAACCTGATAAATTCTTCGTCTTGTAAACTTTCGTTATCCATCTTCTAAATCAAAATCTGTGTATACTTTACCGGCGACTAACTGTTTTGCCAAAAAGTTTTTTAGTATTATTTTTAAATAAAATATTTTTTTCTACTAGCATATCTTCAAGCATAGCCTTTGCCCTTGTAAATTGGCTACGGCTTGTGCTCTCTTCTATCTCCAACAATTCTGAAATTTCCCGGTGAGAGTAACCTTCCAGTGCAAATAAATTGAGTACCGTACGATAGCCTATAGGCAAGAGTCTTATGCACTCTACTATTTGCTTTGCCTGCATGATAGCCGGGATCATTTCCGTTTTTGTTCTGAGACTATGGGCATGAATGAGGTCCACACTTTCTCTAAACTTTTTATTCTTTTTAAGGGAGTTAATGCAGGTGTGAACAACAATACGGCGTACCCAACCTTCAAGAGAACCTTCACTTCTAAAATTCTGTATTTGTGTAAACACTTTAATAAAGCCTTCTTGCAACATGTCTTCGGCATCCTCTCTATTCTTGGCAAAGCGATAGCACACCCCAAGCATCTTGGGGGAGAAGCGATTATATAATGCTTCTTGCGCTATGGCATTGTTTTTTACACTGCCGGCAAGCATTTGCTCTTCGGTCATATTTCTGGTTTGATTGAGTGCCTATAAATTTAGACAATTATTGGGGGAGAATAGCTGCACGAGTGCAGTTTTTTCTTAGGAAAGCTAATTTATTTAATATTTATGAGTGGAAATGACGCTTTTTATCGTTATCTCTTACTTCTTTTTGCGCACCAGACTATCTGCCGGGTACCACTTGCGCATACTATCTCTCAGTGCTTTACTCCAGTCAATAAGGATTTTTCGCTGATCAGCTGATAATTTTGCATCGCGGTGAATGAGAGTATAGGATTCCAAGGGCATTTCTTCCTCTGAGACCATCTCTTCCACTTCTTCGAGTTTATGAAATTGTTTTGGTAAATTGTAAGAAGTAAAAGCGCTAAAATCCAAATGTTTTTTGCCATCTTCTACATGCTCTCCCAGCCACATTGCCACGGGTTGTACAGAAGCGTACCAGGGATATTGAGTATCGTTGCTATGGCAGTCCATGCAGCTCTCCTTTAAAATGTTGGCTGCTGCAACCGGCACGGGGAAACGGGTTCTAATGTCACTCTCGCCCCAAAGTATTGATTCATTTTTTTCTGGCTTTGGAACAAGTTGCACCAATATAAAAGCTGCCAAAATCATTAGCCCTATCCATTTCAATACTTTTTTCATGCGTTATTTATTTGCTGTTTAAGCAATAATAGGAAAGTAATATTTCTTTAGTAAGAAAAATTAAATTGGGGATACTAATACTTTGCCCGTCATTGCCTGCGGGATTTCTATTCCCATAATAGTGAGGAGGGTGGGTGCTATATCGCCTAGTTTACCACTATTCAACTTGTATTTATGCTCATTGCTTATGAGAAATAGCGGCACCAGGTTAAGCGAGTGAGCTGTATTAGGCGTACCATCATCATTCACTGCATAGTCTGCATTGCCATGGTCTGCAGTAAGCAATATATTGTATCCTTGTTTTAGTCCCGCCTCTACCACTTGCTGCACACTTGCGTCTACTGTTTCTACTGCTTTTATTATGGCATCCCACAAACCCGTATGACCTACCATATCAGCATTAGCAAAATTCAGGCAAATAAAATCGGGGCTATTATCTTCTATTTCTTTTACAATTTTCGCAGTTACTTCCGGCGCACTCATCTCAGGCTGCAGGTCATAAGTAGCTACCTTAGGCGAAGCTACCATCAATCTCTTTTCTCCTGTGTATGGATCTTCCCTTCCACCACTAAAGAAGAAGCTAACGTGCGGATACTTTTCCGTTTCTGCTATGCGGACCTGCGTTTTTCCTGCTGAACTCAAAACCTCTCCCAACGTAAGTGCCAGATCATCCTTTTCGTATAGCACTTCTACATTTTTGTAGGTATGGTCGTAGCGGGTCATGGTATAATAATGTAAGGCAAGCGGTTGCATATCAAACTCAGTATGCGGCGTCTGGGTAAGTACTTCCGTTATTTCCCTGCATCGGTCAGTCCTAAAATTGAAACATAGAAAAACATCTCCGGACTCTACTTTTGTATCAGGAATACCAGCATTTATTATGGGCAGAATAAATTCATCTGTAGTGCCTTCTATATAGCTATCTTTCATAGCAGCTCTAAGTTCGCTGGTATTTCTTCCTATGCCGTTTACCATGGCATCGTAAGCAAGTTTTACTCTCTCCCAGCGCTTGTCTCTATCCATGGCGTAATACCTTCCGATTATGGTAGCTACTTTGCCGGTGGTTTTATCTAGGTGCTTCAGAAGCGTTTCCAGGTATTTTATACCACCCATAGGATCTGTATCTCTTCCATCTGTAAAAGCATGAATGAGTACATTATCTAGACCCTGCGCAGCGCATACTGTTGTTATAGCCATGAGGTGTTCAATATGAGAATGAACTCCGCCATCGCTGAGTAAGCCTGCAAGATGTAACTTCTTACCATTATCCTTGGCGTATCTAATAGCCTCCAATAGTTTTGCATTATTTGCAAACTTGCCTTCTCGTATTTCTACATTTATTCTTTCCAGATCCTGGTATACTATTCTTCCAGCTCCCAGGTTAAGATGCCCAACTTCACTATTTCCCATTTGTCCTTCTGGTAACCCTACTGCTGTGCCGCAGGTAACTAAAGTGCTGTGTGGATATTTGCTTGCAAGGCTACTCACAAAAGGAGTTTTTGCGTGTTGGATAGCATCGCTGTCTGGATTCTTTCCTAGTCCCCAGCCATCCATAATAATAAGCATTGTTTTAACTGTACTCATGCGGCAAATGTAAAATAGATATTTTAAAAAAGTAAAGTTCTACGAGAGCGGTAAGACAAGTATATAAATATCTCCTGTTAAAACCTTAACATTGTAAAAGTTATCAATCAGACATCATTGGCACTATTTTCGCGTAACTGACTGTCGGAACTTTATATTAGTTAATCCCATTAGAATGAAAAGAATATTTACATTATTATTGTTGTCCTTCAGCTTAGTAGCCTTCACCTCTCTTTCAGATATGGGGGAAGTGCTAGGCGCCCTTCGTTCTGGTAATGCAGTGAAACTGGCCAGTTATTTTGATAATACTGTCGATCTTACTTTACCTGCAAAAGCAAGTAGCTATAGCAAAACTCAGGCTCAGATTATATTAAAGGACTTTTTTGACACTAATAAAGTTACTGGCTTTAAAATTATACATCAGGGAGAAAGCAATGGCTCCAAATTCTGCATTGGTACTTTAACTACTAGCAATGGTAGCTACCGCACCACAATTTATTTGCGAAGCAAATCTACGGGTGAGACTGTGCAGGAAATACGGTTTGAATTGTAAGTGATTGCTTGCAATACGGTCAGCTTTACAATCTCTTATTTATATAGTTGATTATTGTTATGTCTGTGTAATTACTCAAAATTTGTGAAAATGGAATAAATCCAAGTCCAGTTTCATCTATAAAATAATTTCTTTCTTTACCACTACCTTTGGCGTATGACCTCATACGAAGAGCAATTGCAAACACTCATTACCCAGGCACTAGAAGAAGATATAGGTGAGGGAGATCACTCTACCCTGAGCACTATTTCTCCTAATCAGACTGGCCTTGCTACATTATTTATTAAAGAAGATGGTATTCTTGCCGGCGTGGAAGTAGCCAAAGCTATTTTCAGAGAAATAGAGGCGGAAGCCACATTCACAGTTATTAAGAAAGACGGAGAAACCATGAAGCCTGGTGAAAAGGCTTTTACCATACAAGCATATATTCATACCATTCTTACCTGCGAGCGAATCGTGCTCAATGCTATGCAAAGAATGAGCGGGATAGCTACCCTTACACATAAGTATGTGCAGCGCCTAGGAGGATATCATACAAGATTACTTGATACCAGAAAAACGACGCCCAACTTTCGCTTGCTAGAGAAAGAAGCAGTACGAATAGGCGGAGGCACCAATCATAGAATGGGCTTGTATGATATGATAATGCTCAAGGATAATCATATAGACTACTGCGGAGGAATTACAGAGGCCATAGAAAAGGCCTATACTTATAAAAAGGAACATAGGCCATTAATAAAAATAGAGGTAGAAACAAGGAATATAGAAGATGTGAAAAAAGCATTGGCTACCCAAAAAGTGGATAGAATAATGCTAGATAATTTTGCACCGGAGCTTATCGTAGAGGCGCTTAAAATAATAGATGGAGCTTGCGAAACGGAAGCCAGCGGTGGTATTAATTACGATAACCTGCAAGCTTATGCCGCTACAGGGGTAGATTATATAAGTAGCGGAGCCATCATTCACCAGGCTCGTAGTCTCGATCTTAGCCTAAAGGCTACATTGTCTTAAAATTTATTTATGTCAAAGAAGAATACCAAGAATTCGCCTTTTGTATATAGCACCGATCCAAATTTTTTGCCGCCAACGACAGACAATTCTACGGGCGGAACTCCGGAGAAAGCGGCACAGAACATTAAAGTAATTCGCAGCACAAAGCACAGAGGTGGAAAAGCGGTTACACTCGTAGAAAATTTTATTGGCACAGAAGAAGAAGCAAAAGAAATGGGTAAAGAATTGAAAACATTTTGTGGCACCGGTGGAGCGGTAAAAGGTGGAGAAATAATGGTGCAGGGCGATAATAGAGATAAGGTATTAAATTGGCTGCATAAGCAGGGGTATACTGCGGCTAAAAAAGTGTAGCAGACGTAATTCTACGGGAAGTTAATTTGTCGGTTATCTACATTCACTATTTTTTCAATCAGTTTTTTACTTTTGTAATTCCTATTTTTACACTCATGGTCACAAAGATCTCACAAGGCGTACGAGTAGATGTGGAAACACATTACCAACCGGAATACAGCAATCCGGTAAGTGGGGAGTGTATGTTTGCTTATAAGGTGTACATAGAAAACGAGAATGATTTCCCTTTGCAACTTCTGAGCCGTCACTGGTATATTTTTGACAGTACAGGTCAGAAAAGAGAGGTACAAGGGGAAGGCGTTATAGGAATCCAGCCCGTGATCCGACCAGGTGAGCGTTACAGCTATGTGAGCGGTTGTAATCTGCAAAGTGATATAGGAAATATGCATGGAACATATACCTGCATTAATTTACTTACTGAAGAAGAATTTGATATTCAGATTCCTCTGTTCGAATTAGTGGCTCCATTTAAGCTTAATTAGGCAATTCCAGCTTACTGTAGATTGCGGGAAAGACTAAGATTATCCCATTGTTTACCTATTTAAACCTATTCTAGCTATATTATCGTATTTTTGCACCGTAAATAGTATTATTTACGATACAAGTATTCAAGAATTTTTATGGCTAAAATTACCTTCAACAACAAGAATAATGAGTTTTATACATCATTAAAACAATCTGTAGATAGCTACTTTGTGACCAGCAAGCAGAAGAAGACTGGTGATTGGCGTTTATTTAGCAAGACCATTATATTGTGGACTACATTCGTAGCCGCATATCTTACGCTTATGCTGGTAGCTGTGCCTACTTCTGTAGCAATACTTTTATGCATTTTTCTGGGTTTAAATGCTTCTGTAATAGGTTTTAGTGTTATGCATGATGCTAACCATGGCAGTTACAGTCCTAACACAAAATTAAATGACTTTGTAGGGTTGTCTGCTAATCTTCTTGGAGCCAGCTCTTACTTCTGGAAACAAAAACACAATATCATTCATCATACTTATACTAATGTAGATGGTATAGATGATGACATAGCCAAAAGCCCCATTATTCGCCAATGCGAAAGTCAGAAGTGGGTGCCTGCGCATAAAATTCAACACCTTTATTTGATACCTATCTACTGTTTGTCTTCTATTTTCTGGATATTTTTTATGGATTTTACCAAGTATTTTACCCGTAAAATATACACTACCGACGCCTGGAAAATGACGACAAAAAATCATCTGATTTTCTGGGGTACTAAATTGTATTATGCAGTAGTGTTTATTGCTATACCGATTATGGTTTGGGGTTTTGGTCCATGGTTATTGGGTTTCTTCGCATTAAATGCCGCTATGGGAATAAGTTTGTCATTGGTTTTTCAGATGGCTCACGTTGTAGAAAATACGGAGTTTGAACATATACCGCTTGATGCTACAAAGCATGTAGATACTGCCTGGGCAGAGCATCAAATTCGCACCACTTCAAACTTTGCTATGGATAATAAAGTAATCAATTGGTTAGTGGGTGGTTTGAATTTTCAAATAGAGCATCATTTGTTTCCTCGTGTAAGTCATGTACATTACCCGGCAATAAGCAAACTAGTGCAAGAAAAGTGCAAAGAGTTTAACCTTCCATATAATAATTACACAACCTTTACAGAAGCTCTGGGTTCACATTTTAAAGTAATGAAGGATCTTGGTAAGGCACCTGCAGCTGTAGAAGTGGAAGCAAGACAAGCAGCGTAATATCAGTATTTGAAAAACTTTATAGTGCCCGTTTCGTGAAGACACACGAAGCGGGCGTTTTCATTTACAATTGGTTTACCGGATTTTGTGAATTGGTTTAAGCATCTATAAGTATGGAAATACAAATCATAGAATAGTAATAAAAGGGTAAATTATTCTAACAATGGTTGCTAGCCCTCTGCCAGTTCTAAGGCTTATACTTAGCAGCAGCATATATTTTTTCTGCATCCATTTTTAAAAGCTCACTCAGCGGTATTTCCTTATTATTGCCAGCAAAAGTTCTTACAATTTGCCAGCCCATAAAGGCACCAATATTCCCCGGCGAGGCATCGCCCAGCTCCTGTGTTTTTGGATTTTCGCCTATGTAGTTTTTATTCAGATTACCATCCTTGCTTTGCAGCATATTGTTTTGCAGAAAGAAATCCCAGATTGCCGCTTGCCGGCTAAGACTTTCTTCATATTGATTTTTGCTATAGCCAATGAGGCGGTGCTTTTCTTCTTTGGGCAATAGTTTTTCCAGCGCATACAAGGTTTTTCCACGGTTTACCATTTGCACTACCAGGCTTTTATCCTCATCATTGATAGGAACAATATCCAAAAGAATATTTTTCATTGCATTTATGGCAATATGCTCTTCATCAAAATTGCGGGTTATATATGCGGGGTAGGTTTGTGCTACTATTTGTGTGCTGTATATGCTAGCCTCACTCCCAAGGTGGTGTTGCAACCCTATGAGAAAAGCTTCTTCTGTCATTACATCGCCAAACCCATCAAGAGGACCTACAAAACTTATCATTTTTGTTGGAAGATTGTAAGAAGGGAAATAATATTTCACAAACTGCATTCCCTTTTTTACATCAGCCGCAGGCGCATCCAAAGTAGGGTAGCGTAGCTTTACAGAGTCATATACCGGTTTGTAAAATTGTATAAACCCATTAATATAAACTTGCAGGGTATCGCCGCCCCAGTTACGATCTGCCCGTAAAATTTTACTTAAAAAATCGTCGTTGAAGGAAGGGTATTTTTTGTCGAGAGCGTCTAAGGCAGCAGTTGTGTTACTGGTATCCATAGTGAAAAAATCCTGCTCATATCTTTGCACCTCCATAGGCACATTTATCTTACGTACATCTGGAGAATCGTCCGCAGAGCAGCCCATAAATAAAGCAGCAGAAATCAGCATTGCTCCAACCAATAACCTATTTGTCAGCATCCTATTCTTTTTTTTATTCTACAATTGATTACAAAAACTTCCCCTTGCTATTTAAATAATACTTTCCTACTCTGCGGCTTGTTAGCGCCCACCGCTTTCCTGTAATCATACAAAAATAAGCATCAGAGTTCCTATTCCTATTTTTTTGCAGACAAACAGATTTACACTTGAACCGATGTATTATGAATATGGCTTATATTTATCCTTCCCAAATTAACGACGCAAAAACCATATTCACTAGCAATGCTATTGTACTTTTCATCACTTCCTGGTCACTCAGAGGAAATCCCTTTAGCCAAGGCTTTGGATGTAAAGAACGAAGACAAAAGGCAAGTAGTATCTATGCTCAAAATTTTTAGTCTGTTTTTATCAATTTTAATTTTCCTTTTACCAATTCATTGCTTTGCCCAGGAAGACATTATTGCAGGCAATCGTCGCATTATTGATAGCTTAAAAAAAGTGTACTACACAACCTGCAGTAGCTATAATCCTTCCTTGAAGGCGACAAGAAATATTTTGCATAGCGACAGAAAACTGTTCGCAAGGTTAAATGATATATACCACTATAGTGAAGCTAGTGAAATAATAAAAGATCTTAAATCTGCCGGTTGTGAACTCTCTGAGTTATCTAACTGGAAGGACGAAAATGGAAAAGAAGTAACGGTGTATGGCAAAAAAGGACGCGGGAATGTGCACGCTATGCTTAATCTGATACGTGGCAGTACTGGACTAGAGGAAGTAGTAATTTACATTTACACAGGCACAAAATTTTACTGTAATACCGAAAAAGCATTTAAATATCATTATATAGATTTTATGTATTTGGATAAGCTTATCAAGTATATAAAATTTCCTCTAAGCGTAGCCGCCAGCAATAAGGAACTTATTTCTGTAATGTATTATCAATGATATGTGCTACCATAACAATCTCTCAGTTTAGCTCGCAGGCTGTACATTTGCGTCTATAATATTATAGTGCATGAAAATACATCTGATACAGCAGAACTATCACATTGGCAACTTTGAAGGAAATACTAAAAAGATTCTAGAGGGAATAAGGCTTGCGAAAGAAGCAGGAAGCGACATTGCTGTTTTTAGTGAACTCTGTGTATGCGGTTATCCACCAAGAGACTTTTTATACTTTAATGATTTTATACAGAAATGCTTAAAAGCTGTGAAGGAGATAGCTGCTGCTGCTCATGGTATTGCTGTTATTATAGGAGCGCCCTCATTAAATAATGCTCCCGGCGGTAAAGACCTGTTTAACTCTGCGTATTTTCTGACCGACGGGCGAATACAACAAACGGTACACAAAACCTGCCTGCCTACTTATGATATTTTTGACGAGGATCGGTATTTTGAGCAAGCTACAAGCTGGGAAGTTGTAACGTATAAGGGAAAGAAAATTGCCCTCACCATTTGTGAAGACATTTGGAATCTGGGCGAAAACCCTTTATACACGCACTGCCCAATGGATATGATGCAGGAGCAAGCACCAGATTGTATGATAAACATAAGTGCCTCACCCTTTGATTATACGCACAACGCAGACAGAAAATATATTTGTAAGGCAAATGTACTCCGTTACGGTATTCCTATGTTTTATTGCAATGGGGTAGGGAGCCAAACAGAAGTGGTTTTTGATGGCACTTCATTAGTCTTAGATAAAAATGCCAATGTGGTAGGTCAGCTCAAAAGTTTTGAAGAAGATCACAAGTCATTTACCCTGGGAGAAAACAATAGCGTAGAAGGAGAAATACTGGAGTCTGTTGCTACAGTTCCTGATGTGGATTTAAATCCAAAAACGCTGCAAGCAGAATTAAATACAGATGAGATCCATGCTGCTTTGCTGCTGGGCATAAAAGATTATTTTAATAAACTTGGTTTCAAAAAGGCTATACTCGGTAGTAGTGGTGGTATAGACAGTGCAGTAACACTAGTACTTGCGAGCGAAGCACTAGGCGCAGAAAATGTTACGGCGGTACTTATGCCTTCGCCCTACAGTAGCGGCCACTCGGTGGCAGATGCAGAGCAGCTGAGTAAGAACCTCGGGAATCCCTACTATATCATTAAGATTAAAAAGCTATATGAGAATTTCCTTGAAGAATTGCAGCCTATTTTTGGCGATCTACCCTTTAGTGTAGCAGAAGAAAATATTCAAAGTCGCACCAGGGGAAATCTACTTATGGGAATAGCCAATAAGTTCAATTACATTTTACTAAATACCAGTAATAAGAGTGAGCTTGCCACAGGCTACGGTACACTATACGGTGATATGACCGGTGGCATAGGCGTGCTGGGTGATTGCTACAAGCAACAAGTTTATGCTCTTGCCAGATACATAAATCGTGATAAAGAGATAATCCCCGATAATATCATTACAAAAGCACCTAGTGCAGAATTACGACCTGACCAGAAGGACAGTGACAGCCTCCCGGATTATGATACTCTGGATGGAATTTTATACTTGTACATAGAACAAAGCAAAGGGCCAGACGAAATAAAAGCACTAGGATACGATCCTGCGCTGGTAGATCGAATTCTAAAAATGGTAAACATAAATGAGTATAAGCGCAATCAGTTTTGCCCTATCATACGGGTATCTTCAAAGGCTTTTGGGGTAGGTAGGAGAATTCCTATTGTGGCGAAGTACCTGGGATAGGCTTTTTTTGTATCGCAAAGTTTAAGGAGATAATGCAAAGGAGGCACAAAGAAATATTGGAATTATGATTAAGATTACCTCCGCGTTCTTTGCGTATTTTTCCTTCGCGAACTCGTCGATACAATCTTATCCTTGCTTCTTCCTGCAAGGAAGAAAACACCTTACTTCTTCTTTGAGGACTTCGCTTCATCATTATACGCAAGACAAAGCTCTAGCAAGTATGCAAAATCTTTTTTGGAAGAATAGCCAGCTTTCTGCACATAGCAATAACCTTTATACTTTCTGCTGCCCATTATCATGGGTTCGTATCCTTTCTTTTTAGAAACTTTTTCTTCTATAGTCGCGTCAAATCTGCACATGAGTTTATCTCCACTGGCACAGACACACATTTTTTCATTGACCATAAAAGCAAGGCCGGCAAACATCTTTTTCTCTTCTATTTTTTTATTGGTGTTTGCAGATAAGTAGATCCTAATTTTTTCCGCCAGTTGTATATCGTATGCCATGTGCTTTAAAATATGGTGGATGTACAAATTAAGAAATATTATAAAATTGATAGCAAAAGGGGCATTAAAAAACCCTGCACAATCATGTACAGGGTTTTTTATAGTATTAGTTGAAGGAATATATTATCTCTTTATTACTTGCTGCATAGCTGTTTTACCATATTCGCTGTGGCCACTTATGTAGTAGCTCCCTGCTGGTAAACCACCCAGGTCTAAGGTAAATCTGTTTTGTCCTTGCTGTAAGTTTTGGCTTTGCTTCATGAGCATTCTACCGCTAGCATTATAGATCATCCAGGTACTGTTGCCTTTTAACGAAGCATTATAGTCTACAGTTACAATTCCTGTAGTGCTGCTTGGAAATATTTTTATGTCAGAAGCGCCATTTACCTGCACTTTAGCTATGTCAGAAAATTTTGTGTTGCCATCTATATCATAACTTCTTATACGATAGAAAACGGTACCGTTCGCTGCAGTATTATCTATAAACTGGAATGGATCCTCGCAACGCTCTCTCGTAACTGTGTTCTTATAAATAGGCAAAAAGCTGTAGCTGTCTGTGCTGCGCTCAACTACATAAGTAACATTGCTGCTTGTGCAACCCATCGTCCAATCTAGCTGTACCGCGGTACTTTGCTTACTGGCAGATAGGGGAGAAACCGTGATAGGAAGAATTGTAACGACAGTGCCGTTAAATCCTAGGTCTATTAAAGCTGCACTACGTCCATCGAAATACCAAGTTCCACCACTAGCACTTGCACCGTAAGGTATAAGTCTGAAAGTAACAGTGGTACTTGCAGGCACGTTCTGTAAATCTAAAATTCCAAAAAGAGGAATTGAAGTGGTTCCATTGTTAGGAGAAGCTGTGCTATGTGCAGATGTGGCTATATCTGTAAAAGAACTTCCATCTAAACTATATTGTAATAGTGATGTACTAGCACCAGTACCAGAATTTCTCCAGTCGTAATCAACCGAATTATAAGAAGCTAGGTAGCCAGTGTTTGCTTTTGCTGTTGTAGTAATAAAAGTATTTGCAGTAACTCCCGCTGCAGCAGTTGTTGCTGTCCAGTTGCTACCACCAAAAGCGTTACCTGCGGCTCCAGAACCTATACCACTTCCTTTTGTAAGAGAAGTTACGGTCAAATTAGGGTCTGTGGAAGTTGCCGGAAGGGTAGCTGGTCCGCCATTTGTTAAGCCAGATACGTTCCAGCCCGCAATAATTCCTTGCGAGGAGGCTGTCAATGAAATTACGATACTAAAGAGTAAAAAAGTAAAATTTTTAAACATGAGATGTTTTATTAGGTATGCTGAATTTTGTGTTGCATTTATATAAATAGATATACGAAAATAATCTACTTAGCGTTCTATCTAGTCATTCACCTGTTAAAATAGCAATTATCGTTCCATGACGGTTGTCTTGTAGCACTTGTTTAAGAAGTAAGTAGAATATATAGCTATATGAGCCCAATAGG
>JBBKWE010000035.1:0-14717 GCA_037968795.1 Ferruginibacter sp. | reverse complement strand
AAACGAGAGCCATAACCATACTGGCGCAGGCTACCATACTTGCCATACCCTGCTGGCGCAGGTTTACAGTTGTTGTCCCCTACTGGCGCAGGCTTCCCTACTGGCGCAGGTTTATCACTAGCGCAGAAATGCAGCGATAGCCCTTGTGCGCTAGCGTACCTACTGGCGCGGGTTTCAGTCATGCTGGCCTCGTCTCTAGCCCCAACTGGCGCAGGTTTATCCCTAGCCCATACTGGCACCTACTGGCGCAAGTGTCCATACTGGCGCAGGTTTATCCCGACGTCACTAGCGCAGAAATGCAGCCCAGCCTAGTGCGCTAGCGTTTCTGTGCCGCACCTAATACTGTAAGAAAGACTTAATAATGCTTGCAACTAATCTGGATGGCAGCCACTCATAAGGCCCTATAAAATACAAGAGAGCAACCCGCTGCATTTAAGATTGTGTGGCGGTTTTTTTGTGCCCTATTTTGCCGTCTATTGCTTCAATATTTTCATAGTAATCTCGTCATTTTCTTTTTTTAATCTTAGAAAGTAAATTCCCCTTGAAAAATTTTCAAGGTGAATTTGCTGTACGCTGTTAGTTACTTTAAATGTTGACAATAACTGCATACTTGTACTAAACAGGGTTGCAGTAGCATTTATCCAGTTTGGCGAAACACTGAGGCGAGGACCGTAAGAATAAATAATTTTTGCGCCATTTGCTGATGCAGCTATAGAAACTTTCTGTATTTGACTGTATGTAAACTTGCCGCCAGTTTCTATCAATTTTAACCGGTAATAATTCAAGCCCTTACTAGCGGTTTTATCTAGGAATTCATAGTTCTGTATTCCTTGCTTATTTACTGCGGCTAACTTTGCGACCGGTAGGAATGTAACACCGTCAATACTGTGCTCTACTTCATAGTGGCTGGCATTTATCTCGCTTGTAGTTTGCCATTGTACTTTTACATCTGAATTTCCTGATTTAATTGCACTGAAGAAATTTAGTTTTATGGGTAATATTCCTGTGCAGATATTATTGTATACAGATAGTATTTCTGCGTCAGTATTTAAAGTAGGACTTAAAGATATATAACGGACGTTTCCACCTCTTACTTCACATCCTACTACATTATCGTCCCGGAAAAAAAGTACAGGGGTTGTACCGGCGTTAGAAGCATATACATTACCACTATCGTCATAAGTGCTGAATAATATTCCATTTGCATAAATCTTTATTTGGTTCGTTGCGCCATCCCGCACCATGGTAATTAGATAATAGTTCCCGTCTACGAAATAAGGGCAGGTTCCTACATTCCCATTTGGATAAAAGTTTAAACAATTACCTAAAATGTATACACCTGCATCTGAGGAGCTATTAAGAAAGTCAATTACCCTTGCATATGAACCCCCGTAAGTACTAAACTTAAAAAAAATATGAATGGTGTAGGTATCAGAAATAAAACCGGCATTATTATATTGTAAACCATTACCAGCGTTAAAGGCAAATGTGTTTGAGCTAGGGGAGCAGGAGCCGTCTGTAGTAGTAACCTGCTCACTTACAAAAGCACCGTTTGTAGCACCGCAGGTAAGAACTTCTACCAGGTGAGGGGCTGTTATATTATTACTACTAAAGTTATTATTAAAGGAATAATCATGCACCTGGGCAAAAGAGTGGATCAAGGTAAAAAAAACTAGAATTATAATTAGTTGTAGTTGCTTCATAAAAAGTACTTAAGGCTTGAAATAGATTTGATGCTAAAAATACTGCTAAAAAACATGTCGGCAATACAACATTTGTATGACAAAAAATTTAATTCCCCCCTCCTAATCGCCCTTGCCACAAACTTATTTTCTCTAACTATTTTATAACTCCACCACCTCACCCCGCAGCGTTTGCAGATCAACTTCTGCTATTTTAGTATTGTATCGTGCTGTAAATAAACGACGGTAACCATCTGCGAGGCTTTTCTGTGCTTCCCTTAGCTCCAGGTAGATTCCAAGTCCATTTCTAAAACGCTGTAAGGAGATAAAAACATTTTCTTTTGCATCTAAAATATTCTCTTCCTCCAGCTCTAAAATTTGTTTCTGCAGCACATAAGTTTTAAAGGCATTGCTGATGGCTAATTGAATTTCTGATTGCTGTTTTTTATAGGTAATGTCAAGATAATCAAGATCTAATTTTGCCTGTAAAATTTGTCGCTTTACCGTGTAATTATTAAAGATGGGAACAGATACGCCTATTCCGTAGTTAAATCCACGATTGAGGCTATTGAGCGGGGAGAAGGGATTTACAACGGTTTGATTATTATTTCTATTATAATTATAGGCAGAGTTTAGAGATACAACAGGGTATTTATCTGCCCTTCTTTCTTTCAATATTAGTCTGCTTATATCTATGTTCTTTTTGATGGCTAGTAATTGCGGATTAAATTGATCTGACGCTATCATTATATCACCAAGTATAATTTCATTATCATTTGTAATACTGTCTTCTACTTCATACTGGGTAGCTATCGCTACATTTATTAGTTGATTGAGTTGCTCTTTAAGGTTACTTATATTATTTCGCTGTTGCAGTTTGGCAGCTTCCTGCTCATTTAAATCTACCTTAGCCTGCAATAATTCTGGCTTTGCGCCAAGGCCTACCTGTAATTTTTTTGCCGCTACATCTCTTCTTTCCTTATTTATAGAAATTTGTTCTTCTATTGCAAGTAATTGCTGTTTTTCATACACAATGTTATAATAAGTTTTCAGCACAGCGGAAGTAGTGTTCAAAATTTGGTTCTTAATATTTAAATCTCCCAGCTGCACATACTCGTCAAGTTTATCACGAGTGGCAAACATTTTAAACCCATCAAATACTACCCAATTAAGAAAAACGCTTCCGCTCAGCGCATTTGACCGTACTCCATTGCTCTGGCGCACAGTTCCATCATTAAAAACTTGTTTCTGGTTATTATTATTAAACAGCAATGCTCCACTGGCATTGACTTGCGGAAGAAAAGCAGCCTTGGCAAATGATTTATCTATGGAGTAACTGATGGAATCATTTCTTACAAGTTGTAGATCGTAATTGTTTTTTATGGCTACAGCCACAGCATCTTTTGCTGACAAGACTTGCTGTGCCTCAGTTTGTAAGAAAAGCAGGCACAAGCTGGAAAAAACTATAGTAAGGTATTTTATTTGTTGTTTCATGCGTCATTTTTTACTGCTTTATTTTCTAGCTCTGGAATAAATTGTGGTTTACGAGAAAGAAAACTATACATAGCCGGGATTACAAATAGCGTAAGAATAAGGGAAAATAAAATGCCGCCTACAATGACCACACCCAAGGGGATACGGCTAGTAGCGGCATCTCCTAGAGACAATGCCAGTGGCAATGCACCAAGCGCCATAGCAAGACTTGTCATTAAAATAGGGCGAAGCCTGGCTACTGCAGCTTCTCTCACAGCCTGCATCTTAGCTATGCCTTGTTCTCTTTTTTTGTTTGCAAAATCTACAATCAGAATTCCATTTTTTGTTACGAGCCCTATGAGCATAATCATACCAATTTGGGAAAATATATTTAAGGTTTGTCCAAATAATTTTAATGACAATAATGCTCCTGCTATAGCAAGTGGAACTGTAATCATAATGATGAGTGGATCTACAAAACTTTCAAACTGCGCAGATAGTATCAGATAGATAAGCACCAAGGCTAGTATAAAGGCAAAACTAGTATTGCTGCCGCTTTCAGCAAAATCACGTGATGAACCCGATAAGGCTGTGGTAAAACTTTCATCCAGATTTTCTCCTGCAATTTTTTCCATTTCTTTTATGCCATCGCTTACCGTAAAACCGTCTTTTAAATCTGCTGAAATAGTAGCAGATTTATAGCGGTTAAAATGATAAATAGTAGGAGGAGAACTTTCTTCTTCAAAACCCGCAAAATTATCAATGCTTACTTCCTGCCCCAGGGCGTTTCTTACGTAGACCGCCTTTAAATCATTAGGATTATCTCTATCCTGAATATCTACCTGCCCCAATACCTGGTACTGCTTTCCATCTTTATTAAAATATCCGAGTCTACGATTACTGTAAGCGAGTTGCAAAGCATTAGAAATATCTTGAACACTCACACCCTGGTCACTGGCTTTTTGTCTGTCTATAATTACTCTGAGCTCCGGCTTATTAAATTTTAAGTCTACATCTACACTTTGTAAAACATCGCTTTCATTTGCGGCTTCTAAAATCACGGGAAGTTTTTCTCTAAGTTTATTAAAGTTTATATTCTGTATTACAAACTGCACAGGCGAGCCACCACGTCGGTTTACAGAAATTGTTTGTTCCTGCGAAGCAAAGATTTTTCCTTCTGTAAATTTTGAGGAATTTCGGTTTATCATACCTACTATGTCCTGCTGTGACCGCGTCCTTTCAGATGGTTCTACAAGAATAGAGCGCACAAAGCCACTGTTTACCGCACCGCCACCAAATCCCGGGGCAGTAAGCGAGATAACTACTTTGCCTTCTGGTACTGAGTCCATAACAAAATCAGATACCTTATCCATAAACTTATCCATGTATTCGTAGGACGTACCTTCCGGGGCTGATACGGAAAGCCTGAACTGGCTTCTGTCTTCCAGCGGTGCCAGCTCAGAGGGAATACTGTTACCTATAAAATATATAAGTGCAAGACAAACTACAATAATGCCTATTGCCGCCACTCTAAAACGTAAAAAAGCACTTAATATTCTATGGTATCCATTCTCCATTCCTCTAAAAATGAATTCTGTTTTGTCATAAAATTTTGAATTCTTGTGTACTTTTTTTGCCATTTTCACATTGAGTACCGGCGTTAAAGTAAGAGAGATAAAAGCTGAAATTAAAACAGCTCCGGCTACTACGATTCCAAACTCTCTAAACAATCTTCCTACAAATCCTTCCAGGAAAATAATGGGTAAAAACACCACCGCTAAAGTGATAGAGGTAGATATAACCGCAAAGTATATTTCTTTGGAACCTTCCCTGGCAGCAGTATATTTATCCATACCCTCTTCCATTTTCTTATAAATATTTTCTGTAACCACGATGCCATCATCTACCACCAAGCCTGTGGCTAAAACAATAGCAAGTAGGGTTAATACATTTATAGAAAAATCAAACAAATACATGATGAAAAAAGCACCGATCAGGGATACAGGAATATCTATAAGGGGACGAAAAGCAATAATCCAATCCCGAAAAAATAAATAGATGATAAGCACCACAAGAATGAAAGCGATAAGTAGAGTCTCTTTAACCTCCGAAATGGATTTTCTAATACTAAGGGTTTGATCGAGCGCAATATCAAGTTTTAAATCGGCAGGTAAATCCTTTTTTATTTCTTCTACTCTTTTGTAAAATTCCTTACTTATAGAAATGTAATTAGCACCCGGTTGAGGTGTAACGGCCAATGCTATCATTGGCACACCGCTCTCTTTTAATACAGATTCTACATTTTCTGGTCCTAAAACAACATCAGCCACTTGCCCCAAATTAATACTCGTACCAGCAACATTTTTTACGATCAGATTAGAAAATTCTTCCTCCGTATTTAATTTACCAAACGTGCGTACAGAAAGCTCCGTAGCTGTACCAGACAACTTACCAGAAGGTAACTCTACGTTTTCGGCTTCTAAAGCTGTTTGTATATCATTAAAAGTAATACTCAAAGCATGCATGCGATCTTGCTTAAACCAGATGCGCATGGCATATTTTTTTTCTCCCCAGATAGACACACCGCTTACATCAGGGATGGTTTGTAACCTTTCTAATAAATTATTGGTAGCATATTCTGTTACCTCCATTTGGTTGCGGGTGTTACTCTGCACCGTCATAGCAAGTATAGGGTCTGAGCTGGCATCTGATTTAGTTACTACTGGCGGAGCGTCTAAGTCAGCTGGGAGCGTGCGCTGTGCTTGCGATACCTTATCCCGCACATCATTTGCTGCAGCTTCTAAGTTTTCACCTAGCTCAAATTCTACGTTAATAGAACTTGTTCCCTGGCTACTACTGCTCGTCATATTCTTTACACCGGCTATGCCATTGATGGCTTTTTCTAAGGGCTCGGTGATTTGCGTTTCTATAATATCTGAATTGGCTCCCTGGTAAGAAGTTCTTACACTTATATTGGGCGGATCTATAGCAGGATATCCTCTTACACCCAAGTATTTAAAACCTATGGCACCAAACAGCACAATGATAATGCTGAGAACGATTGCCATTACCGGCCTTTGTAAACTTATCTCTGATAAATTCATTAGCCTCTAAGGTTTTTTTGATTTTGAAACATTTACAGCAGCACCAGGTTTAATACTCATTAAGCCTGTCGTAATTATAGAGTCGCCGGCTTTGATTCCGGTGAGTACTTCCACTCTTGCAGAATCCCTTATGCCTGTAGTAATTTCTCTGATTTCTGCTTTGCCATTTATCAGCAATAATATTTCTTTATTCCTGGCTCGGGGTATAATTGCTTGTGAGGGAATCATGTAAGCTTCGGAAGCATTCCCAAGTGGTATTTCTATTTTTGCAAACTGTCCCGCTACCAATTCAGCATTAGCGCTAGCTACCACGGCTCTTACATTAAGGCTGCGGGTAGCTTCTGTTATGAAATTTTCTGTAGCGATCACAGTGGCTAAAAACTTTTTGTCCATATTATCTATTGTAAAATAAACCGGATTGCCTTTTGCCATTAATGCGCCATATTTTTCTGGCACTGTAAAATCTAGTTTTAACTTATCTACTTTTCGCAAAGTGGTAACCGCCGTTTGTGGCGTTACGTATGCACCTTTGCTTATGTTGCGTAAACCTACTTTACCGCTAAAGGGTGCTATGATTTTTGTTTGCACAAGTTGCGCCCGCAAGATTTGCATATCTGCCAGTAACGAATTTCTTTCCAGCACTTTAATATCATAGTCTTGCTGCGACACACCACTTATTTCTAATAAAGATTTGTACCGCTCTGCAGTTTGCTGTGCCGTTCTTTCCTGCACTTTAAGCTTATTCAGCTGAGCCCGCAAGTCATCGTCTTTTATAGTGGCTAATACTTTTCCTGCTGAAACATAGGCCCCTTCTGTAAAATAAATGCCAGTAATAAGTCCAGATGCTTCCGGATGAATCTCTGTAACCTCATAGGGAAGCAGACTACCTGTGACTTCTACCGTGCGAGAAACTTTTTCTGTTGCTGCAACATGTACTTCTACTGTGAGTGGTTTATTAGGCTTCTTCTTAGGCGCCTCTTTTTCATCGGAGCAAGCTGTAAGCAATATAGTACTGCACAAAAGCAGTACAGAAAACGTTGTAAGTGGGAAAATTGCCTTGGTCAATAGAATGGTATTTTGGCGTAAAGTTCTATCATTTATTTTGAAAAACGTCTTGTTTCTGGCATACGTAAAGCGCACTAATATTCTAACAGCTTTTTTGTTCATTATTTAACATCCTTTTCCATTAATCTGCAGCCCGGCTGTTGAGAGATTACGCCTCGCTAAAAGTCTGCGAACTTTTCGTACGCCTTTGCTCCCGTCCAGTATAGTGATCGAGATATCGGGATTGCATTACTTGCTCTGATCAATCCAGGTCAGAGATTAAGCCCAGGCGAAATACCCGATAGCTCTTTGTACAGAACTTTCGGGTTACTCACTGCACTGCTGCTCGGAGACCACGGCGTGGCAATAAAAAACCGGACAGTTATAAAACTGCCCGGCTCCTCCACTTCTTTTAAAAAGTTATTGTTTTAGAATTCTCAGGGTTTCTCCGTTTGATAGTTTTATAAAATAAATTCCATTTACATACTGCCCCAGGTCAAAGGTCTGCGTGAGCGTTTTAAGTTTAGCCACCTGTAATCGCTTGCCGCTGACATCTACCAGGATTGCATCAGTACCTATGAGCGCAGGATCTCCTATGCTCACTGTGATGAGCGCCTTCGTAGGATTTGGATAAACGATTGATGGATTCTTGTTTCCTTCTTTATAAGTGAGTTTCACCGCATTACTGTAAACGAACTTACCATCTTTGTCTACTTGCCTTAGGCGATAATAGAATACAGAACTTGGTTGCCTGTCTATCCGCCTATCTGTGAATTCGTAGCTGCCACCATTATTTCCACGAGCGGCTACAGTGCCTATGGGCGTAAAGCTGAGTGCAGTGAATGAACGCTCTACGATAAACTCCTTTGCGTTTATCTCACTCGTAGTAGCCCACTGCAGGATATTGTCTTTATCCTTATTCTCTCCACGGAAGTAAAGCATGGTTACTGGTAATACTACCCCACCATCTCTGCACTTCACTTCTGTTTGTCTAAGCGTTTCCATATTGCCCACCCTGTCTGTTGCCAGCACAAAGAAGCAATAGGTAGTATCTCTAGGCAACACAATGCTGGTATCTGTGCGCTTCATGTTGCTGGCGAATACAGAATAGTTCGTCTGGTCTTTAGAAATGTACAAAGTATAGAATTCTATGCCTACACCATTGGTATCGTCTGCCCCGGTCCAGCTGAGATGCAGGGAATCATTACCCGGTCCTGTAGTAATAGCAGACATCTGGCTGGTAGGCGCAAAAGCATCTATGGTATTGGTAAATATATTAGTAGGAATAGTATCATTATCATCAAATAGTATATCTGCCCTGGCACCAATAGTATCAAGGGTAATGGCAGATTGTTTTGGAATGATGCTGAAGTTTACAAAACCATGCCCGTAAGTTTCTTTTGTAGAATCTTGCAATTGAAGAAAACCTGAAAGCGGGTCATTTGGCGGTAGTAAGGTTACAGGATCAATAGATTGGAATTCCCAGAAAGCTACATTGTTCATTTGATCATACCCTGCCGTCACATCTACATACAATCCAATAGAATCTCTTACATCTACCCTGCTGTAATAAGCCGCAGTGTTAGGCGGAATAGAAAAAGTTGTACTATTAAAACCAAAGTCTCCCAACTGGAAAGTATTGGCATCCATCTTTGCTTGCACGGGCGCAGTAATGCGAACAAATTTTGCCGGCGCACTTGCTTCTATACTATTTTCATATAAAATAGTATAAGGCATCCTGTCTTTTACACTCACCCATTTTTTATCCGGCTCACCGTCTTTTACTCCATCTGGGCCTATGATTTCGTTGGGGTCATTGGAGGCGAGGACTTCCATGTTGCCGCCCTGGCCGGGACCACCGGGGCCGGGAGGTGGTTTGCGGGTGCCGCCGGGAGGATCAGGGCAAGGTATTTTTCTAAAAACCTCTTGAAAATCCTCCGTTCCAACACCGTAGAACCAATATGCATAGGCATTGCCCGTAACTACACTTTCATCTCTCCTTGCGGGTCTCCCCCATTGCATTTTTGTAGGCCTGCCGTCCCAAAAAGACGACCATAACTCTCCGGCAAATTCGCCAGTATGAGCGGTATGACTTGTTAATCCCTCTCCTGTAGTTAAGTCCATTACTAAATCCGTGACGCCTATAACTGCGCCAGGTCCAGAAAAACCCAATATACTCAAACCCAAATCCCCACCAGCTTGGATTTCCTCTGTAGCATATTCGCTAGTTTGACCATCTGATACCTTATCCGCAAAACTTAAACCTTTTAAAACTACGTCAATCCCGCCTAAAGCCATACCTCCTAACTTCGCCCCTCCTGCAATCTTTGAAGTCCGAGAGGCACTCCCCATCATACCTTCTACCTTCGCAGCTCTCTTAATGTTATTAGTTTCTGCCAGACTTTGGTGACCAAATTTCTTCAACCCTTTTTGGAAAGGGGAAAGCTTTGTTTCCCAGTTAAGTTTATCCGCTTCAGACAGGAATTCTTCAGATAAGGACGAAAATGTAAACTCAGTACCTCCAGTGACAGCACCGCTTGCACTTACTGATAGGCTAAAGATTGCGTCCCCGTCTCTGCCTCCACAATTTTCTAGCCCCAATATATCCAACCCATTCGCCGGATTATTCCCCACGTACTGGTACATACTTGTTCCATCGCCATACTCTATTAAATCTCTTTGTGCAAATACTCCTGTGGCAGGAGAATAATTCCTAAAAAAGAAATTGTTGTTACCTGTAGCACTATCATACTCCTGCCCGGTAAATCCAAAACGGTTCCCGGCTATAGAGGAAGGCAAAATATTTCCAGCGCTATCCGTTCTCGTTTGCTTACTATAGGCATCGTAATTATACTTTTCTGCAATACCGCCATTTTGGTTCGTAATGGCTTCTACTGACATCATTTCATTGGCATGAAAATAAAACCTGCTGCCGTTTTTGTCATTACTTACTGGCGAGAGGAAATTTGTAAAAACAGTAGAATTCAGTAACGCATTGCCACCATCTCTTTCTTCAATTTGCGCAATGCCACTGTAAGAATATTTCAGCGGATTGTTGTTAACCCATTTGATCACCCTCCTGTTCAAGGCATCGTACGTATATGCCACAACACTGGTGGGAGAAGAAGAATCTTTGATCAACCTGTTTTCACTATCATACATTTTATGGTAAGTGCCATCAAAGGTTGTATTGCCACGATTGTCATACACAAAACTGGTATTCTGTGCCCCTGAGATACTCGTAATCTGGTTTAGGTTGTTAGTATTGTAATTGGAAGTTGCACCGTTCAGAATAGTAGCGGTTCTGTTTCCTACTGCATCATAGTTATAGGTATTATTTATAGTGGAAGCTCCACCCGGTATGCCTCTTTTATAGTTGATAAGCCTATACCCATTGTCATAAGTAAATTGCTCCGACAGTGCTCCGTTATTGTTTCTGTTGATGGCTGTTTTATTTCTCTCTTTATCGTAGGCAAATGATGTATTCTGTATAGTGCCATTTCTTGTACTGATGCTACTCAGCCTGTTAGCAAAATCATATTGCATATTAGTAATTATACCATTGCCAAAGGTTTTAGACAAGACCTGGTTAGCATTATTGTAGGTATAATCGGCAATAGAAACACTGTCTTTGCTGATGCTGGTAAGCCTGTTACGGGCATCAAATTCTCTAACAACTACGCTTCCATTCGGATAAGTGGTGGTTTGCGTGCGACCAGCAATATTGTATTGGTAAGCCGTAGTTCTACCATCAAAGGTTTCTGAAGTAACCCTGTTTAAATTATCATAAGTAAATACAACAGCACCAGCATTATTGCTGGCAGTTACTACACGGCTTAGTGCGTCATATGTGTATGCATATACCTCACCGTCGGGCAGTATGCGGGTCTTTAATCTGTTGATAGAATCATATACATAATTTACTACAGTACCGTCTGTACGGCGCATACTCACTACATTTCCTTTTTTATCATAAAAATGCTGGGTAAATTTTCCATCGGGCAGGGTCATTGTCTTTCTCCTGTTCAGGCTGTCGTAGGTATAAGAGGTGGTATTGTTATTCTGATCTATCAGTTGGCTTACATTGCCTTGTGCATCGTAATTTATTGAAGTAACAAAACCATTATTATCAGTCACCGTTTTTGGCCGGTCTAAGTTATCGTAGGTATAAATGCTGGTATTGCCATTTCTATCAGTGATGGTCGCAATATTATTGTCAAGATCATAAGTATAAGTGCTGCTATTGCTAAGCGGATCCGTTACTTTAGTAACTCTATTGAGGTTATCGTATAGCATACTGGTAGTAGCACCGGTCGCATTGGTTATAGAAGTGATATTGCTGTTGGCGTCATATACTATGGATCCTAAAACTCCTGTTTCATCTGCAGCACCGGTAAGCCGGTGAAGGTTATCATAAGTATAGGTAATTCTACGGCCGTTTTTCATGGTAGCACTGGTCACATTACCATGAGCATCATAATTATAGGTATTGCTATTGCCTTCCGGGTCTGTGGTAGCCGTTAATCTATTTCGGGTATCATAGGACATTTTCATTTGATTGCCGATGGCATTGGTCACCCCTTTTAGATTATCCTGTGCATCATAATTCATGCTCGTTTGGTTACCAATCGGGTCAGTAAGTTTTACCAATCTATTGCTTGCGTCATAGTTTAGCAAATAGTTTTCATTATTCTTGGTTTTTATCTGAGTAGCATTTCCATTAGCATCGTAACTATACTGAATGTTATTATTGATCGGATCGGTGATTTTCTTCAACCTATCCAGGATATCATACTGCACTGTTGTGGTGTTATTCCTTGCATCTGTCATGGCAAGCAAATTTCCTCTGGCATCAAAACTTAGGGTAGCAGAATAATTTTCTGGCCCAGTTACAGAGGTTGGGTTCCCAAAACTATCATAGTTGTAAGTAAACACATGCCCTTTAGGATCTGTACTACTAATAATATCGCCGGCAGCATTGTAAGTAGCGGTAAAGGTCTGGTTGCCGGGAGTGACCATTTGAGTCAGATTACCTGCAGCATCGTAAGTCATACTATAGAGAAAACCCTTTTCATCCTTGTACGTAGCAATCCTGTTGTAGTTGGCAGTATAGGTATACGTACTTGTCTGGCCTAAGGCATCTGTCATGGTAAGCATATTGCCTTTTGTGTCATAAGTGTAGGTACTCACATTGCCATTGGCATCCGTCATTTTAGTTTGGTTGCCCTGATCGTCATACTCATATTTCATGTTATACCCACAGCAATTACCACTTACATCTGTAAGCCAACTGATATTGTCAAGCTTTTGATATTTATAGGTCGTTATCTGGTTTTGCCCGCCATCTATATGATCTGTTGCGATAGTAGTTCTGGTTGCAGTGTCGTAGGAAAAACTGATTCTTTTGTTACAACCAATAATTTCCCTTGTACTATAATCAGGATAGAATATAATATTAACCAGGTTATTATTTTTGTCTGCCATGGTTTTCATAGGTCCATTAGGCAAGTAGGTGTATTGCATTTTAGCTCCTAAAGGATCAGTAACAGATATGAGATTTTTTTGGCCATCATAGTTGAATATGACATTGCGGTTGGGTGTGGTGATGGCGTCATTGATTTGGGCTAATTGCCCTTGTGCATTGTAGGTAAATGTAATAGACTGCCCGGCGGCATTTATCAGTGAAGTGAGCAATGTATCGGTATAGCTAAAGTTGATGAAGTTACCATTTGGCTCTTCCATCCTGGTGATTCTTTTATGGGTTGCATTATCAAAAAAATACTTATCGCCATTTAGTTTTGTGAGTAGAAATTTATCGGGTTGGTACTGAGAGAACTGATCAAAAAATCCCCGGGGTGCCTGGTATGCCCCACCGCTGAGAAGTAAATACTGATCCTCTCTGCCATCTCCCCATTTTAATATTTTATGGTTGCCCGTATCTGTTCTGTAAGCAATGTCATAAACAAAACTCCAACCATTTCCATAATTAAAATTTTGATTAAAATCATAGCTGTTGTAATAAAACATCATCTCTAAATCAAATGCCCGGGCGGTGACCGCAAAGTCCATCCGGGTTATAAAGAGATTGCCGCTTATTGTATTTACCTGCGTACCCAATGGCCCGGTTTTATTGGGGTTGTTCAGGTTTTGAGCGTTTACAGTGTGTACTGCAAGGCTGCAAATGATGAGGAAAAATATATTTTTAATTGTTTGCATTTTATAATCTTTTATCAGTTTTTAAATACACTACTCGTTTTCTTTTTATTTAAAACTGTAATCGGTAAATGTGTGCGCAGGCACATTGTTATCAGACTTGGCGTAAATAAATATCGTACCGCTACCCCCGGCTCTTATTATACCCGGTGGCCCATTTTGCTCCGTCAATTCTAAGGTGAGGCTATGACTTCCCGTATCTACACCCGCAGGCGTAAGTGCAAGCTTGATGATATCCTCTACATACAAGGTGCGTACTTGCGCTGGTATATCAAAGTTGGTGGGGTTGCTAAAATTGATTTGAATCACAAATGGCCAGCCTCTGAATATTTTAGCCGGTGCTACGATCTCGGTAACCAATTGAGAATTTAAACCACTTGCCGCACCCGGGTCACAACCTGGCGCATTTCCATTTCCACCACCGGTATTGTTTCCGCCGCCGGTTATTAGTCCGCCGTTGTTAGCAAGTACTACAGAAAAGCCATTAGCAAGAGTTGCTATGCTGGTATCGGCTTTGCTCAACACCACATCATACGTGCCTAGAGGCTTTCCTTGTAGTGGGAAAGTGGCATATACCACCGTAGTATTTGTAAAGTAAACTGCAGTAGCCGTTATGGTTGTTCCGGCTTTCTCCAACCTGGCCGTCATTCCTTGTGTGAATAATGAACCGCTTATTTTCACTGTTACGTTACCTATATTACCACCAGTAGAAGTCTGTACATTGCTTATTTCAAAAGGCAATACTCTCGCTTTAACTGTTATATTCTGCACCACGCTGCCAGAATTTATGGCTCTGATACTTATGTAGTAAATGCCCGCTGAAGTGTTAGTGATTACAATATCCTGGTTGCCATAATTTGCAGTAGGATAGGTATAATCAAAATTGCCTGCATCCGGTACATAGCCTTTTCCAATAAACATTTGATTTACTCTCGTAAGCGAATCATTACTGGTAAGCTTCACAGAAATGGTAGCGCCACGAAGTGAATCTGGTATGATGAGTTTGTAGAACCTCTGTGTATTGGCCAGTGTATTGGTTTCCAACACATCCATAAATAGTTCTTTCACCTTCACATATACCATGTTAGAAGCCGTTATTGTATTATTTGTTTCATTCGTTTCCGGAATACTGTTCGTGAGATCTGTATTTATATGCAAGTAGTAATTGCCTTCTGTGAGCCCGGTTACATTAGGTCCTGCC
>JBBKWE010000034.1:0-16357 GCA_037968795.1 Ferruginibacter sp. | reverse complement strand
AATAAAACCCATTGCAAAAAATTATTTGAAACGTCATATTTATTATCCTGTCGGCTATTGGATAAATATGATCATAGGCGCATGTAAGAAAATACTTAGAAAGTTTAAACCTGCTTCATCATAAATGAATAACAATCCTCTCATCTCCATCATCATCCCCTCATACAACCAGGGAAAATATATAGAGCAAACTATATTGTCTATTCTGGATCAGGATTATAAAAATATTGAGCTTATTATCATAGATGGTGGTAGTAAAGACGAAACAGTAAGTATAATTAAAAAGTACGAAAAGCAAATTGCGTATTGGGTAAGTGAAAGTGATAGGGGGCAGGCACATGCAATAAATAAAGGTTTGGAAAAAGCTACAGGCGATATTTTTAACTGGCTCAATAGTGACGATCATTATGAGCCAGGAGCATTGAAAGCGGTAGCAAATGCTTTTACCCAAAACAAAAATGCAGAACTGGTATGCGGATACACCCGCTGCTACTGGGAAGCCGATGGTAGCACCAGTCACACCTACCGCATGGGTATAAAGGATACAGTCGCACAAACTTTAAAGCCCGTAGAGATGAACCAGCCAGGCAGTTTCTACAAAACTGAAATTGTAAAAAAGATTGGTGGAGTAAATGAATCCTTGCGCTATGTTTTTGATAGTGAATTCTGGTGTAGGTATACCTGCAAATACGGTACTCAAAATGTAGTGAAAATAGATAATCTCCTGGCGCAATTTAGACTGCATGAGGCTTCTAAATCAATTGGTGAGGGTTTTGATGGTTTTAATGAGGAGCTGGCGATTTTATATTATGATATTTTAAAAAATTGTAAAGTTCCAGATTGGCTATTGGAAAAGATGCAGAAAGAAAACAAGAAGTACAAGAGCCGCGGAGCATGGGATTTACAAGCATTAGAACAGGAAAAATTTGTGGCTTCTTTTGCTTCTACATTCGTCAACTGCTTATATACTGAAGGAAATAGGGCTGCCGCCAAAGATGCCATGGAGCGTACTATAGAAGAAGGCTTCTTTCGCTGGACAAGAATGATGACAAGTTTGCGCTTAAAACTTATGTTCGCCTGAGACCTACAATACACATAAAACTAAAGGCTACCTTATCCGAAAACAAAAACAAATTTTTTCGTTTTCAAAGCAAGTTGCAAAATCGATTTACCAGCAGAATTGCTGTGAAAGGTATTCCCATTATAATCAACAATTTTAATCGCCTTAGCTTATTGCGCCAACAAGTAGAGTGGTTGCACGATTGCGGACATTATAACCTGCACATTGTAGATAACAATTCTACTTACGAACCTTTGCTGGCATATTACAAGACCGTGCCGGCAACCGTATATTTTTTAGATAAAAACATGGGGCACGAAGCACTCTGGCGCACACACATTTACCAACGATTCTCGCATGAGTATTATGTGTACACAGATCCTGATGTGCTACCTACAAACAGTACCCCTAAGGACTTTATGCAGTTCTTTTATGATGTCCTTCGTTCTCATGCAACAATAGAAAAGTGTGGCTTTGGTCTGCACTACGATGACTTACCAGATCATTATCCTAAAAAAGCAGAAGTAATAAAATGGGAATCTCAGTTCTATAAAGAAGAAATTTCGTCAGGCTTATTCAAATCAAAAATAGATACCACTTTTGCACTGTATAAACCCGGAGCCAGTTATCAGTGCTGGGAAAATACAATACGAACTGGCAGTCCATATTTATTGCGACACATGCCATGGTACGAAGATCCTGCACAACCAGATGACGAGACTAAATATTACATGGAGCACGCAGAAGCCGCAAGTTCATGGTATAAAACAATAGAAGGAAAAGATGAGCGATATAGTAAAAGTTAAAATACTTTCTATTATCGTAAGTTATAATGGGGCAGCCTGGCTTACGGAGTGTTTGCGGACTTTACAAAATTCTGATTATCGCACAGATATTTTTGTGGTAGATAATCATTCTTCAGATACTTCGCAAAATATCATTGCAGATTTGCTTGTAGAGGATCAGTATATTTTTTTACAACAAAATCTAGGTTTCGGCCAGGCGAATAATATAGGCTTGAAGCAAGCTATAGAAAAAAAATACGATTATGTTTTTCTGCTAAATCAGGACACCAGAATAGAAAAGGATTGTTTGGAAAAATTAGTTGCGGCACACCTAAAAGACTCATCTTTTGCTCTAATAAGCCCTTGGCATTATGATTATGTAGGAAATGGCAACGAAATTTATTTTAATGACTATGTACTAAATCAATACACTGACGATGTACAAACGAAAAGAGAATTGAATGACCAAAATAAAATTTACAATTCATCATTTGTACATGCTGCCGCCTGGTTTTTACCTTTAAAGACGTTACAGGATGTAGGTGGCTTCGATCCTTTGTTTTTCTACACCGGCGAAGACAACGACTATGTGCAGCGAATGCATTTTAAAAGCAAAAAAATAGGAATTTTATCTTCTGCAATAATCATGCATAAGGGTTCAAATACAGGACTCGTAGACCCGGAGTTGAACAAGGCCCATTTCAGAAATACGACCTTGCTTAAGTTTAAATATCCTACCTCCTCTCTTGCAGGAGCATTCTGTTTATTTGCAAAAAATGCGATTGGTATTTTTTATGCAAAAACCTTTTCGAAAACGTCTGTAAAAACCAGGATGGAAGCAAAGGTCTATAGCGACATATTTTTACAGTTATCAACTATAATTAAATCTCGGGCGGAACAAAAAAAGCGACAAGCTTATTTAAATTAATTCATGCGATTAGCGTTTTTTACAGATGTGTTTCCATTTCCCCTTATTGAAGGCGGAAAGGTGGCGCAGTTCTATGTATTGCAAGAGCTTGCAAGAGAGCATGAGGTAATATTAATTTCTATCGTAGAACCCGGCATGGAGGAAGCAATAGAAAATATCAAGCAGGAAATTCCCCGCCTTAATGTTTATACTATTAAAAGGGGTATTACTGTAAAAAGAAAACAGTTCTTTGGCAGGCTAAGAGACCGGGTTTTATGGGAACTCAATAAAAAATTCAATACTCTGGATACGCCCAATGGTATAGCTACACATTCTCTTTTTCTTGATCCTGTGCAAGCCCGACCAGAAGAACAGGTGACAGATATTACCAAAATATTTACGGAGATAAATGCAGATATCATACAGGTAGATTTTATAGACAATGCAGATGTTGCTTTATTGCTTCCTGCTCATACAAAAAAAATAATTGTAGCACACGACCTTCGTTTTACCAGCGTTATGCAAGCTTCTAATATTATCAATCATTCTTCAGAATACGGTACTTATTTGCGGCAGTATGTAGAGAAAAAAGAGAATGCATTTTTGAAACTCTATGACGCTGCAATTGTTTTTAGCCAGGAGGATAAGGATAAGCTAAATCAATTTGAAGTGAAGCAGGTGTTTACTTCCCCTTTTGCAATTAATACAAAAGCGAAAGTTATTTCCTCTACTGCTAAATATGACAAACTTATTTTCCTTGGAGGCGATATGCACACGCCAAACCTGCAGGCTGTACAGTGGTTTGCAAGTGCTGCAGATACAATATTATCCGCCACAGGCTTACCTACTTGTATCGTCGGCAAATGGACTTCCTATTATATGGATAAATTAAAGCCGCATACTGCCATAAAATTTATGGGTTTCGTAGAAGATATTGAGCATTTTGCTTCCAGTGCTATTATGATACTTCCCTTGCAGATAGGAAGTGGAATACGCACAAAACTTCTTGAAGCTTTTGCAATGGGTATACCGGTTATAAGCACAGCTCTGGGCGCAGAAGGGATAGGCGTACAAGACGATATTCATTATTTGAGGGCAGAGACTTCTGAGGAATTCCTTCAACAAGTGCAGTATACCATTAAAAACAGCACTGCGACGCAGGAAAGGGTTGCAGCTGCCAGGGAATTAGTAGTAGAAAAATTTTCTCCTGAGGTAGTAGCACGCAAGCGGCTTCAGATTTTTTCAAATGTTTTAGCGCAAGACCATACTTAGTATCACTGTCATAATACCAGTAAAAAACGGTGCAGCAACTTTAGGAAGCTGCCTTCAGAGCTTGAGAGCGCAAAAAGGTATTTCGCAACTGCAAATTATCGTTATTGATAGCGGATCTTCTGACGATAGCAGAGAAATAGCAACGCAGTATGAAGCCCATGTAATAGAAGTGGCGGCGGCAGATTTTAATCACGGCAGTACAAGAAACCTTGGAATAAAATATATAAGCTCTGAGCTTGTTTACTACACCGTGCAGGATGCCTTTCTTGCCGAAGATACTATGCTGGCAAAAATGGCTGCCCACTTTGAGGATACTGCTGTTACTGCAGTTTGCGGTATGCAAGCAGTTCCTCATGATAGAGATAAAAATCCGGCCTTGTGGTTTAAGAGGGCAAGTAGCCCAGATGTAAAAAAGTTGCATTATTCAGAAGATCAATGGGCAAATCTTTCTCCGGAGCTACAGTTTATAGCCACGGCGTGGGACAATGTAAATGCAATGTATAGAAGAGAAGCATTAGTAGAAATTCCTTTTGCTGCTATTCACTTTGGGGAGGATAGATTGTGGGCATTAGCTGCCTTGCAGGCGGGGAAGGTCATTGCTTATGATCCGGGAATTCTTGCTTGGCATTATCACCATACTACAAGAAAGTATGCCCTAAAAAGAAATGCAGTTACAGATGATCTGCACTATTTATACTTTAGTAAAAAGCCTTCCTTCCCGGATTTTAGAAATCAACTTCTGGCGAGGCTACTTTATATTATTCGCAATGACAAACTCGCCGCTGCCGATAAAATAAAATGGATTGCGCACAATATATGGTCATATAGTATTGACGTTTATTCTTTTCTGTCTTTTCATGTTTTCTTCTGGAGAAGAGGGGCTGAAGGAATACGAAACAGGTTTTTTGACGGTAGCCACGCAGTACCTATAGGTACTATAAAAAACAGTAAATCTTTTATTAAGTATAAATCAGAAGAAACGCAACCTCTTTCTGTAGATTAAAAGTAAACTCTGAGCATGAGTCTCATCACTAAAATTAAATATCATTTCCTTAAGCACAGCAGGATGCTTAAGTATAGAGTGAAGTATCGTGCAAATAAGTGGACAAAAATTAAAGGCGTATTTCTGCCTGTTTATATGCATTATGGTTATTCTGTTTTACGCTTTATAGACAATACCCTGGAAGCGGATGATGTAGTGCTGGAACTGGGAGCCGGATTGGGTTTTATTGCGACATTTTGCGCTAAAAAAATTGGAAGCGATAAAGTGTTTACCTATGAGGCTAATCCAAAATTGGCTCCGCTCATGGAGGAGGTTTTTGAGAAAAACAAAGTGTACCCACATGCCACGCAAGCCATGCTGGGCGAAGCGCAGAGTTCTTCCTGTTTTTATGGTGCGGATAAGAATTTTCTGGCGTCCTCTGTTCGGGAAGGTGCAAACAGTAGTGGGGTGGAAGTGCCCGTACTTAGTCTCAATGATACTATAAGAGACCTTCAACCCACTTATCTTGCTATGGATATAGAAGGTGCAGAGGCTTATATAATGAGTATAATTGATTTTCAGAGTATAAGAAAATTGCAGTTTGAAATGCATCCGTGGTTATTAATAGAGGCGGAAATGGACAGTATTTTCAAGAAACTGAGAGATTGTGGCTTTAAGAAGTCTGAGGCATTTTCTTTCCCTAACAATTTTTTCTTTAGCAGATAATAATCATCTGGAGTTTTAAAAAATGAAACCTAAGATTACCATAGATTTTACTGACTTTTGGAGCGGGTTCTCAAAGGAAGACAATATATTTACGAACAGCCTTTCAGCTGCTTACGATGTAGTAATAGGCAATAATCCTGATTTGCTCTTTTATTCTTGTTTTTCAAATAAGCATCTGAAATATAATTGTCATAAAATTTTTTATTCGGGCGAGAACATTCGTCCCGATTTTAAAGAGTGCGATTTCGCTTTTACTTTTGATTATGACCTTCCTGCAACAAAGCATAGCCGTCTTCCTTTGTATAGATTTAACGGAAACCTGGAAAAACTTTGTGAGTCATTTTCTGCTGAAACGATTATTGCAGAAAATCGTGCATTTTGCTGCATGCTTGTAAGCAACCCCGACGGCAGTGAAAGAAATGATTTTTTTGAACTTTTATCAACTTATAAAAAAGTAGATAGTGGCGGTAAGCACTTTAATAATATAGGTTATAGTGTTCCTGATAAAATGGAGTTTATTAAGAAATATAAATTCACTTTCGCATTTGAAAATACTTCTTTTCCTGGCTACACTACAGAGAAGATTATAGAGCCTATGTTTGCCAGGAGTATCCCTATATACTGGGGTTCTAATGTCGTAAGCAAAGAGTTTAATCCTGAGAGCTTTGTAAATGTGCATGATTATGATACAGTAGAGGATGCTGTAAATGCCATCATAGCTATAGACCATGACGAGAAACTCTACAAGAAATATTTAGAGGCTCCTTATTTTTTAGGCAATCAATTTCCTGCAGAGTTGTCCTGGAAAGTTTTTGAGGAAAAACTGCATTCTGCCGTTGCCTCTTTTGTCGGCACAGTTCCTGTAGGCAGAAAGTACAAAGTGTATTCGCAGACAAAAAAATTGAAGAAATTCTTATCCGTTGTCCTCCCCCAAAAAATACAGAATGTCAGCTCCTGATGTAAGTGTATTAATGACGGTTTATAATAGTGCCTTATACCTAAGAGATGCTATAGAAAGTGTGCTCGCTAGTACGTATACAGGTTATGAGTTTATTATAGTGGATGACTGCTCCACAGACGAGAGCTTTTCTATTGCATCAGAATACGCAGAAAAGAATGATTGCATAAGGCTATTCAAAAACGAAATAAATTTTGGAGATTACAATAATAGAAATATAGCAGCATCCTATGCCAGAGGACGCTACATTAAATATCTTGATAGTGATGATACGATATATCCCTGGGGCCTGCAAGCCATGCTGTATTGTATGGATAAATTTCCGGAGGCTGCTTTTGGGGTCTTAGCCCATGAAGAAGATGAAAAACAGGCTTATCCTATAATGAAATCTGGTAAGGAAGGATATCATGCTTACTTTTTTCATAATCGTTATTTTGATATGGGGCCATCAGCCTCTATCATAAAGAGAGAAGCTTTTGAATCTGTAGGCGGTTTTAGCGGCGCAAATTATTTTGGTGATGTAGAACTTTGGCTCCGGTTATCGCAGGAGTATAATTTCTTGTGCCTCCCGCATGATCTGTTTTGGTGGAGGCGACATGAAGGCCAGCAGTCACTGGAGGAAAAATCTGATAGTGACTATGATAAAGCAAAACTGGAAATGTATAAAAAAATGCTTTCTCAAAATTGTCCTCTGAGCTTCCCGGATAGAAAAATAGCAATCCAAAATCAAAAAAGTATAAGATGCCGGCAAATAATAAAAATGGCATCGAAGGGGAAGTTCTCGCAAGCCCATCGCTTATGGCAATATTGGCAATTGTCTGCCAGCGACCTACTTCGTTCTTTGCTGCCTAATAAAATTCCCGGTTCCCTTTAAGGAATTAATAGATCTCATAATGGCTATAAAAACCTCCATAACAGATTCTCCTACCGTAAGCGTTTTAATGACGGCTTACAACAGGGAGGAATATATATATGAGGCTATAGAAAGTTTGTTGGCTACGGAAGGTGTAAATTTTGAACTTATTATTACTGATGATGGAAGTACAGATGATACTGTAGCGATTGCGAAAACTTTCGCAGAAAAAGATTCAAGAATACAGCTATATATAAATGATAAGAATCTGGGAGACTATGCTAATAGGAATAAGGCAGCATCTTATGCCAAAGGAAAATATATAACTTTTCTCGATTCTGATGATTATTATCATAACGGAGGCCTGGCATATATTGTAGATAGAATGGAGAAAAACCCGGATGCGCAATGGGCTATCTACGATCCGGAAGATACACGGCAGCTTAAGTTATTAAATCCCCCTGAAGCTATACAGGAACATTTTTTTGTAAATCCATTTCTTAAAATGGGGCCGGGCGGTACAATCCTCAAGAGAGATTTTTTTGAAAAGCTAGGTGGTTATCCTGAAAAGTACGGGCCAGCAAATGATATGTATTTTGATCTTAAAGCGGGCAGTGCGGCAATCACTTTGGTATTGAATAAAAACTTTTTCCACTATCGGAGACATGAGGGGCAGGAAATGAATAATGTATATGCCTATCTCACGGCAAATTATGAGTATCTAAGAGATGCGCTTGCTGAAATAGATATGCAGTTGACTCCCAAGCAGATCAAATGGTTGCAGCTAAAGAATAAGCGCAGGTTTGTTGTAAATCTGTATAAGTTTTATCGTAGTAGCAGAAGCTGGAGCAAAACAAAAGCTGCCTGGGAAAAAGCGAAGTTCAGTGTTAAAGATGCCTTACAAGGAATTTTTCATTGGTAATATTTTAGTCTGAATAATTGAAAAATCTTAGTTCATATACAACGCATCTTCTAAATAAGATACCGTTTAGATTTGTATTCTCTCGCATGTTTTCGAGCAAAGAGAATAAGAATTATGGTGCAGTTTTTACTTTGCATAGCGTGAGGGCAGGCAGGGGATTAGAGAACAGGTACAATGAGTTTATAGAGATCTCTGAGCATAAGGTAGAAGAGCTTATCAAATATCTGGTGCGGCTGGGCGTGCGCTTCGTGAGCTTAACAGAGCTTGAAGAAAGTTTGTTGTTGTCCAAGCCCGGGAAGCCTCTTGTGCACATGAGTATAGATGACGGCTATGCAGATAATTTTCAAATTGCCTTTCCTATTTTCAAAAAATATAAAGTGCCCTTCAGCATTTTTATAACTACAAATTTCATTGACACAGAAAAACCTTTTTGGTTCTGGTATTATGTAGAAGCAATGATAAAAGCGCAACAACTCTTTTCTTTCCCTAAGTATTCTATTGAAATAACGCAGGAATCTTATAAACAGGAAGCTAAAGAAGCCCTTGCCAGCAGGATAAATTCATTTCTGATAGAAAATATAGACAAGGATCGTGCTTATTTTACAGAACAAATTCTTGCGCAATTTGATGATAGTTTATGGAGCACCATTCCCAGCCCTCTATCCTGGGAGCAGATAAGAGAGATGCAGGCTTCGGGATTATGCAGCATAGGAGTGCATACCTGCTCCCATGCAAGGTTTACGGCTCTTTCTGAAGTGGAACAAAAAAAGGAGGTGCAAAAAAGTATAAAAGTTTTAGAAGAACAATTAGCTGAGAGAATAAAATATTTTTCATTCCCCTACGGTACCTACAAGGATATAGGAGAGCGGAAACATTTACCGGAGCTACTACGGGAACAAGGAATAATAATGGCATTTACCACCGAGCCTGAAGAATTAAACAGTTCGGCGGATAAATATTTTGTACCTCGATTATTTATAAATGAGCAAACTACGAATTACAGTTTGCGGGCAAGGCTAAACGGGAGTTATCAACGGAGTATAAGTCGAAGAATATTTAATAGCGACCATGGGACATCTTAACAGTAATTTGCTGTGGCATAAATATGCCGAAGAATATTTCTTGCCCGGAACTTCTATTGTAGAAATAGGTCCTGCGGGGTATCCAACCTATTATGAAAAAAAGTTGCGGGCAAAGAATATAGATCTGGACTATAAAGTTTTGGATGTGAGTACAGATTATATTTCTGGAGCAGAAGCGAACCCCAACTTTATTTTGTCTTGCGATCCAATGCATTATGCGGTAGAAGACGATGCTTTTGATATCGTTTTCTCTGACCAGGTAATGGCGCACGTAGGCCTGTTTTGGATCTGGTATCAGGAACTTATACGCATCACAAAACCGGGAGGATACATTATCACTATTTGTAGTAAGAGCTATGCACAATGTCCCAGTCCTATAGATGCCTGGCGAATTCACAGTGACGGTATGCAGTCGCTCAATGATCATTACAAATTACAAACGATACACTGTAGTACAGAATCTGCAGAGATGGAACATTTTAAGGTGCCTAAAAAAACCGGGTATTACTACGCCGGTAGTTCCTTTATAAAACCACATGGCGAAGATCACAACAAAGTCTTTACACTTAATATGTTGAAGAATCGCTGGAACAAAATGATAGGTAGTTTACCTGGAATACGGGCTGCTTTGCTTTCGCCAGTGCAAGTAGCCTTTGACACAATAAGTATTGCTCAAAAACCAAATAAAGGATAGGGACTTCTTGAAAATAATTTACGTTCTCAATCATTACTTACCTCTGCAGGTAGCCGGTACAGAGGTGTATGTGGCAGCTTTATGCAGAGAAATGATGCTGCTGGGGCACACGGTGAAAGTAGTGATACCAAATTATGCCAGCGATACTATGTATCGCTATACTTTTGAAGATACAGAAGTGCTCGCGTATGCAGAACCATCCCTGCCAGACAGAGCTACGCGGATGGGAAATGAGGCCCCTAAAGGAATTCAAAACTTTATTGATCTCATTGTTTCTGAGGCACCAGACCTTGTACACATACATGAGCTCGCAGGCAGTAACGGAATAGGATTGTTTCACTTAAAAGAATTGCGAGCTTTGAAGCTGCAAACGGTCATTACTTTTCACCTGGCACGGTACACCTGCAAGACAGGGACACTTATGCACCTGAACAAAAATCTGTGCGATGGCGTGATGATTCCTCAAAAATGCAGCAACTGCTGGTTGCATGGCAAAGGACTGAATGTTGTAGCCCGCAGTTTTGTTTCAGTTGCGCGGTTTGCAATAGAGTCTGCAGGATATGACAGTATGAAGATGCAATCAAAAATAGGTACCGCATTGTCGTTGCCAGCTTTAATAGAAAAGCAGAAATCTGATTTGTTGGAAATGCAAAGATCCATAGGAGCTGTAATTACACTCACTGACTGGTATCGCGATATTCTCATCAAAAATGGATTTGCAGACAATAATCTTCATACTATAAAGCAAGCACTTCCATACAAACCAGGTGCACCCATATATAAAAAAGAGCAGGAGAAAGAATTGCGCCTCATCTATGTTGGTCGTATCACAGCCATAAAAGGAGTTCTTGGCCTAATAGAGTGTGTAAAAAATATTGGAAACAAAAACATTTTACTAGATGTATATGGCAAGTCTGGCGATGATGAATATTATAGTAAATGCATGCTTGCTGCAAAAGGAGAAAGTAATATAGAGGTAAAAGGATACATTGATCCAGAAAAAGTAGTGGAAACGATATCCAGATATGATGTCCTTTGCATTCCATCAGAGGTTACAGAGATGGCGCCACTGGTAGTATTGGAGGCTTTTGCCGCTGGGGTTCCGGTATTGGCCTCCAACAATTATGGCAATGCAGCTGCTATTACAGAAGGTGTAAATGGCTGGCTATACAGTTTCAAAAATGGAGCAGAACTCCACAACAAAATAATTTATCTGAATAATAATAGAAAGGAAATTGAAAAAGCCGCCTTGCAGAATTCTACTCCCAGGAATTTTTCTCTTGTGGCAAAAGAGCATGAAAGGATTTATAATAATATTTTACCTGTCAATAAATAAGTTAAATATTTCTGCGCTGCAGTTGTCTTCATGAAAGGAATACTCTTTATAACTTCGCACAATCTTGCTACCAATCCCAGGCTGGTAAAAGAAATAGAACTGGCGGTCAAAGAAAAGATGCCGGTACAGGTTCTCTGCTTTGAATTTGAAGGCTGGAGTAAGATGCTAAACGATGCTATTGTGCAAAGGCTGGCACCCCACATTAATATATATATGATTTCTGCTGGTCGTACTCCGAAAATTCCCTGGCTGAAAAGTACTGTAAAAAGCAAAGTTTCATTCCTGCTGAGCTACTTGCTGCCAAAAAAAGTAGGGAATATCTCTCAATATTTGTACAAGCGAAGTATTCTGCTGCAGGAGTTTTTGCAGAAAAATAAACCTGCCGCTTCGCTTATAATAGCGCACAATCCAGGGGCTTTTTATCCGGCTAAGCAATATGCCGCTTCGCAGTCTATTCCTTATGCAATTGATCTGGAAGACTATCATGCGGGGGAAAGTAATAATATTGCAGTTAATAAACGTATAAAGAAGTTACTAAAGTCGGCAATAGATAATGCAGTGTATTTGTCCGCAGCCTCTCCACTTATAAAGCAGTATACTGTTTCTGATACGGGCATACAGTATGAAAAGCTTTTCGTAGTGCAGAATTACTTCGCTCATGAAGATTTTGTAAATCCGGTCGCGGTGCAAAATGATAAGCTACAGCTAATTTGGTTTTCGCAGCATATAAATGCAGATAGAGGATTAGAAAATGTTTTGCCATTTATAAGCTGCAATCCGGAAAAATTTGAATTGCATCTTTATGGTAATGCGGATGAAACATTCATAAAAAACGTAGTGAAAGATGCAGAAAATATCTTTGTGTTTCCTGCTCAGCCCCAGGTACAATTGCATAATTTTCTCAGCCGCTATGATGTAGGGCTGGCGCTGGAAGACAAGAATGCAAATATGAATAAGAATCTTGCATTGAGCAATAAGATGTTAGCGTATCAGCAAGCCGGCTTGTATATTCTGGCTAGTAATACCGCTGCTCAGCATCTATTTATTGAATCTAATCCGCAGGCAGGGAGCCTTGCAGAACTTACGCCTTTGGCCATGGCACAGGCTTTAAATCTTTTGTATGAGATGAAGGGAAAATTGCGGTCAGAGAAAAAACTAAGGTTCGACCTTGCAAGATCTACTTGTTGGGAATCGGAGTCTATTCCATTATTGAACAAGTGGAAGCAGATTTTGCAGAAAGAAGACCAAAACTGAAGTGAAAAAAATTCTCATTCTATATCCGCATTTCCCGCCTAGCAACCTTGCCGGCGTGCATCGTCCGAGATTATTTGCCCAGCATTTACCCGCATTTGGCTGGGATCCTACAGTGCTTACTGTGCATGAAGACCACTACGAAGAAGCGCTCGATCACAACCTCGTAAAGCTTCTGCCTACGGAACTTCGCATTGTAAAAGTAAGTGCTGGCCCACGTCTCGGACCTATTGGCGATATAGGGCTCAGAGCCTTTAGCAGCTTATATAAAAAAGGAAAGGAACTTATCAAAACAGAAAAATTTGATTTCCTATTCATACCCATTCCTTCTTTTTATTGCGCACTCCTTGGTAGAAGGTTACATGCTGCTACGGGAATAAAGTATGGGATTGATTACATAGATCCATGGGTACATGAATTTGCCGGTAGTAAGAAAAAGTTAAGCAGAGCTTGGTGGTCTACGAAGCTTGCAAATTTTCTAGAGCCTATTGCTATAAAGAATGCAAGTCTTATTACAGGAGTCGCAGAAGGTTATTATTTGCCAGTGCTGCAACGGAACAAACATTTGTTAGCAAATGCGGTTTATGGTGCAATGCCTTATGGTGGAGAAAAAAAAGATCACCTTGCCGTGCAGGAGATGCAGGACTTCGATTTTCTTTTTAAGAAGACTACCAAGTTACAATTAGTTTATGCCGGAGCGCTTCTTCCAAAAGCAATGCCCTTACTTAAAATTATTTTTGATATTATTTCAAAAAATTTTAAAAAATTCGAAGCCATAGAATTCCACTTTATAGGTACAGGTACTTCACATTTGCCAGGTGCGGGTTTTAAGATAAAACCGATTGCAGAAGAAACCGGACTTTGGGAAAAAGTAGTTTTTGAATATCCTTCCCGCCTCCCATACTTAGAAGTACTGGCGCATCTATCCCGTGCAGATGCTGCTTTTATACTCGGCAGCACAGAAGCACATTATACACCAAGTAAAGTGTACCAGGCTATCCTGGCAGAAAGACCTGTCTTTGCTGTGTTACATACACAAAGCCAGGCAGTACAAGTAGTGCAATCATCGGGAATGGGGCACGTTCTTGATTTTAATGGGGAAGCAGAGTTGGATAAGCTGCAGGATTTCGCAAATCAATTTTTAAACTTTGCCGAAGATGTTGCAAACAATAAATTTTATTTAAAGGATCCGGAAATAATGGAAGCCACCTCAGCGTGGTCAGTTACCCAAAAACTAGCCGGTCTTTTAACAGAATCATTAAAAAAGTAAATGTTGCTATCAGAATATTTTAGAAAAATTCCCAGCTTCAAAGGAAAAATTCGCCTTGCAGAATTTTTATTTCGAAATAAGCTCAATCAGCGAAAAGAAACGCAGTTTACCGGAGACTATAATATTTCCTACAGTACTCCAAACTCTGTAGAGGTGATAGCTAAACAGCTTTTTGTAAATGGTATATATGAACGTGATACCATAGAAGCAATTACAGAATTGCTGGCCGAAAATGACATCTTTTTTGATGTAGGAGCAAATCTGGGTGCAGTTACCCTGCCCGTAGCCAAACTCACTGGCGCAAAGGTTTACAGCTTTGATGCCTCTTCCCACATCTTACACTTCCTACAAAAGAATGTAGCAAATAACGACCTTCAGGTAACAATTACCCATGCTGCGGTTTGTGACGTGAATGATGACGAACTAAAATTCTATGAGGAAAAATTAAAACATGGGGGAAGCGCACTGTCGCCGTCTTATACAAAGGACTTTATTTTGGTGCCTACAATTACTTTAGATAAATTTTGTGTAGATAATATGATAGATGAAATACAATTGCTTAAAATAGACGTGCAAGGTTTTGAGCACAAGGTTATTTTGGGAGCCGAGAATTTACTGGAACAGAAAAAAATCAAAAATATTATTTTAGAGTTTGAGTCCTGGGTTGAAGTAGAAGCTGATGCAGCCATAGGCACATCACAGAAATTGCTGCTGCAAAGCGGTTATAATTTATATACGCTTGCAGGAGATAAAATTCCAAATATACTTACTACTGGTAGCCACATGATATGGGCCAGACCAAATTAAAACAAGCGAAAAAAATAATTCGATTTCCCTGCGGAGGCTAGCAATCATATCAACTCATCCCATACAGTATAATGCGCCACTGTTTTCTATATTAGCGGCAGATGAGCGTTTTACTGTAAAGGTATTTTACACCTGGGGCAAATCTGTGCTTGAAGAAAAATATGATCCGGATTTCGGACAAAAAATAAAGTGGGATCTGGATCTCCTGCAAGGATATGACTACATTTTTGTAGAAAATGTTTCTGCCAATCCGGGCTCATCCAGTTACAAAGGAATAGATAATCCTTTTCTTACAAGAGAAATAAGTGACTGGAATGCAGATCTTGTGCTCTTTTATGGATATAAGTTTAAAGGGCATTGGCAAGCTATAAAATATTTTTCCGGAAAAATTCCTGTTGTTTTTAGGGGAGATAGTACTACCCTAAATGATGGCGAGGGGCTTAAAGCTTTCCTGAAAAGGATGTTGCTTAAGTACGTTTATAACAAAATTGACTGCGCTTTATATGTAGGGAAGGAGAATAAGAAGTATTTTCTCAAAAACGGTATGAAAGAAGAAAATCTTTTATTCGCTCCACATGCCATTGATAATAACCGGTTTTCATATTCTGCTAGCGCCCGCAAGGCGTGGAGAGATAAGTTAGGGTACAAAGACTCAGATGTCGTCTTTTTATACGTTGGAAAATTCATCGCAATAAAAAACCTTTTTTTGCTGTTGAAAGCTTTTTTAAAGTTAGAAACTAAATCAGCAAATCTCATTCTTGTGGGTTCCGGCGAATTAGAACATGAACTTAAAGAAGGGGTTAATAATAGTAGAGTAAAATTTTTGCCGTTTCAAAATCAATCTGTCATCCCGGAAATATACAGCTTCGCAGATATCTTTGTTCTTCCCTCTTTATCGGAAACCTGGGGGCTTAGCGTAAATGAAGCTATGGCTTGCGGAAGAGCAGTGATTGTAAGTGATAAGTGTGGATGTGCTGCTGATCTGGTAGAGGTCGGTAAAAATGGCTTCGTTTTTAAAAGTAATTCTGAAAATGAATTATTAAATGCAATGCAGAAAATGGTAAATAAACCGGATAGCTTGCCTAAAATGGGTGACTACTCTTTGGAGATAATAAAGAGATATAATTATAATTCTATGGCTGTTGCGTTACATAAATTTTTAGATAAAAGTGTTTAGTACTTTATATAATGTGAAGGTAAATTGGATGGCATATCTGTTTATTCTTGTACTTATTATGCTTCTCTTTCCATCAATGAGTTTTTATTCCTACCTCGCTGTAGCTATAACTTTACAGCAATTCTTCCTAGTGTTTTATTCTTTTAATTATGTGATTCCTATTCGATATATAGCGGGTTCATTATTTTGTGTGCAGCTATTACTGGGTCCTGTGCTGGCATATAATGGGGTAAACGATATTCAGTATTTTAAATACAAGATGCAAGTACCGGAAG
>JBBKWE010000033.1:0-21910 GCA_037968795.1 Ferruginibacter sp. | reverse complement strand
TGTATGAAGAAAGATGCCCTAAACGAGTGGGGTAGTGTGATAGCCCTTACATATATAGCTGCACAGCGAGTATTCCCCGATTACAATGAAATGGCAGATGCTAAAGCTTTACTTGAGAGCGTAGCCCGCAGCTTTGGATACCATTATGCAGTAAAAAATAAAGTAAGGATAAATACAATTTCTCAGTCTCCAACCCGCACTACTGCCGGTAGCGGTGTAAAAGGTTTTGATGGCTTTATGACCTATGCAGAAAAGATGAGTCCGCTCGGCAATGCCAGTGCAGAAGACTGTGCAAACTACTGCGTTACTTTATTTAGTGATCTTACAAGAATGGTAACGATGCAGAATCTTTTCCATGATGGTGGTTTTAATAACACGGGCGTAACGGCAGAAATTATAGAATTAATGGAAAAGTAAATAGAGTTATGGCAGCTTACTTATAGGTAGTTGTCTCACGTACCGAAACGCAGTATTAAGTTCGTCTCGCTATAGTTCTGTAAAACCTGAGATAATATTTCTACCTGCATAACCTAAGGCATTATATTTGCCTGCTAGAAAATAAAACACAACATGAAAAAAGTAATTTTTGGTCTGATAGCACTTATGGTGCTCACATTCTCTGCCTGTACTAAAGATGATAAATCTAATAACGGCACTAATGAAGCGGACGTAAAATCGAATGCGACATCTGGTAGTTGGGTAGTGACTTACTTTGTATTTAATGGCTCGGATAATACTACTGCACACAGTGGTTTCAGTTTTACTTTCAAATCTGATAATACACTTCAGGCAACTAATAGCCTGCTTACGCAACAAGGCACCTGGACCGTCTCTTCAACTAACGGAGTTACTCGACTTGCAATAACCTTTCCCGCAAGTAGTTTACAGGCACTAAAAGATATGAGTCAGAGTTGGCAGGTAGTGAGCACTACAAACGCAAAGTTATCTCTGAGGAATGCTACGGCTACTGGCGATAATATCTTATTGTTTGAGCGGTAGAAAACCAATATATGCTGAAATATAAAAGCCCCGGTGAGAACCGGGGCTTTATTGTTTATTTCATCTCTTCTACTATTTTTAGGTGTAATGGACAAAATAGTTGGTGTTTTGAAGTAGTTTTTTTCAAGTGGACAAAATAGTTGGTGTTTATTTTGACGTTTAGTTTTTTCTTTATTTCTATTGCAGACCTTTGTTCTCGTCAGGTTAAACAGACACAGGCTCTGCTGGAGAGCAACCTGCCAGGGATAGCTTGATGGCGTTCAAATAAAATATAAAATGGTGGATCGGTAACGATTCATCATTTTATTTAATGCCGTTATGCCTTAAAAAACTCATTTATGAATTTGATTTTTCTTGCTGTCGCTAACCCGTTATGGTTTCTCAAGCTTGTTTTTAAATGAGAGAAGTCCCCTTCGAGGGCATTTGTTGTATTAGGTATCTGCAGCTCTATATGATCGTACCAGGTGAACAACCACGGCAGATTGGTTTTGAGACTCCGAAATGCGCTACGTAGCCTTTTATGCGTGAACCAACTTCTACCATTTTCTCCCGTGGTCCTTTCGTTGAGAAAATCTTTCCATTTATCATACCAGCAAAGCAATCCGCCTTCAAAACTCTCTTTATCTGTCTTTACCAGCGTGCAGGCGTGCTCATAAAGCTCTTTACTGGCTTGCATCTTGGGGTTTTTGGTAAGATAACGACGCAAAATCGCCATTTGATGAAAATTGCACATTTGTATTGGCGTGGATCCAAATGATGTCAAGAGCCCACGGCGACCATCACAGATTATTGACTGCACTTTAATACCTCGTTGCTTGATTTGCTCAATACCATCTATATAGAGTCTGTTCGTTTCGTGCTTGACATATTTTTTCAAAAGTATCTGACCAGTAATGCTGTCCTTAAAAACCATTACTCCGAAACTCCTTCCAAAGTACGTTGTGTCCATGATCACATTAGCAAATGGTGGGGAGAAAATATAAAGCTGAGGGGTTACCCTATCTATCTTGCGCTGTATTGTTTTGACAGAGCAATCATACTTGCAGGCTAGCTGTTGGTAGGTTTGCTTCCCTTCAGTGTACTCTAACCAAAGATGAGACGGGGAGACACGATTGCCGCCATTAAAAGTCTTCTTGCAGCTTGCACATTTATATCGTTGGACACCGGATTGCCAACCATATTTTGAGACAATTTTGCTGTTACAGAAAAAGCACTTTTTTTACCCATAACCTATAATTTCTGTAAAGCTAAGCCTACAAAGAGATTGCTGAGATTTTACCAACTATTTTGTCCATTAGGCCGATATTTTAAAATTTTATAGAAAATAAAGCACAAAAAAGCCACCTAAAATCCGGTGGCTATATTTTTTTAATGAACTGCCATATTATCCTCCTGCAGCTTCCTTCTGTGCTTTTTGTGCGTCTTTAAAAGCTTTGTATTTATCTTTTCCTAGTAGCGCTTTTAATTCTTCATTTCTGTCGTGATAGATTGCGTCTAGTTTTTCTTTTTTCTCCGCATCATTCATCATATCATCTGCTTTGATGGGTTTGGTCTTTTCGTTTGCAGCATCCAGAATAGTACGAGCTTTTACTTGCTCAGAGGAGCTAAGGCCCCCTTTCTTAAAAGCATCAACAAGGTCAGCTTCTTTTTTATCCTTTGCAGCTTGCTTTTCTGCTTTTGCAGCGGCTTTTTCTTCTTTAGATATTGCGCCCGGGTCTGCCGGGGTAGTTTGTGCATGAGCGGCACTAAGGATAAAAGTTCCCGCCAGCATCATAATAAAAATTTTTTTCATCTTAAATGGTTTTGATATGAATCGAAATTATTTTTTTAAATGGATGTGTAAAATACTAAAATTTCGCCAATAGAGCAGGAGATATGGAAAAGATTTAACTTATATATACTGTGATTACAGACGCCTTCAAAATCAAAATGAGGCAATTTCAACCTACTTTTTTTTAAACTGCTCCGTGATTTGCGCCACTGTAATGCCAAATTTTCTTATAACGCTTCTTATAATTAGTGTCTCTCCATCAGGCATTAGGTACATATCTTGCTGCATGCGGGCATGGCGAATAAATTTTCGATTGACCAGTTTCATCCTGTATGTCCACATAAAATGATTGCCGTACAGCAAGCCACGTGCGGTTCCGTACATATCATTAGATGTAGCCTCTACAAGATTTTCATCTATTTGCTTCAGTTTCCAAGAGCGGTGATTTTTCTTTTGTCCTTCCGGGAATAAGTCTTGTTCTATGTAAAGGACTCCATCCTGTACTTTGCCTTTTGTTTGTGTGGTTATCCTCATAGTAGGTAAGCCTTTTGCATTCTCTATAACGCCTGTAGAGTGCGTTTCTCCTCCAAAAAATTCTACGGGGTTTAACTTAGGCGACCCATCTGAAAAAGCCACAGGTTTCATGGAAGCACAACTGGTACATAATACAACTGCCGTAAATAAAAGACCGAAATGATGTAGACGCATATAAAAATTTATTGCAAACGAGTGTGCGAGCAATAACGAGAAAAAATCAGCTTTAGTTCTCGCACATATTTCTCAAAAATGTTGCAGGCTGCAGAGCATAACTGTCTTCAAAGGCGAAGTTTAACTTGCCGGCCTTTACTTCTACAAGGTTAGGGCTTTCGTTTACTTCCCAAATGGTAAGCGGCTTGTTATCGGCGTCTTTTACAATAATTTCCGGCATCATTTCATTGAGCATACCGTTCCAGCAAAGCTGAAGGAATTTTTCTTGCTCAGAAAGGTTTATGCGGCCTGCTTTTTCATCGCGGAGCATATAATCTCTTTGTAAAAAATGAGCTCTGGGACTCAGTAGTATTTCCTGGAATTTGTATATGTTTTTCATCTGTATAAGTTTTGCTTCTATATATAAGATGATAAATTGGGCTAAAATATAAATATGCTACTTATAAATTACTGTTAATACCCTCGTCGCGGTGGTTTACAATTTATACGTTTCGATACTTATTACCGAACCTGCAGCTGCATATTCCCTGGCATTATTACTACTTATAATAACGCAGCGATTATTTCTCTGGTTTTGTAGAAGGTTTTCGAACAGAAGAATTCCGGCTTCATCAAGGTTGGTAGTAGGTTCGTCTAACAGTAAAATTTTACTATCGCTATAGAAGGCCTGCGCCAGTTTAAGCCTTTGTTTCATTCCGCTGCTGTAGTATCGGATTTGTTTATTTGTAGCTGCTGCAAGTCCCACGGTTTCTAGTATTTTAGAGATGCTAGCCGTAAGGGATTTAAATTTTTGATGAAACTGCAAGTATTCAGTTGCAGTCATTTCTTCTATAAGTTCGAGGTAGGGGGCGGCAATTACGATGTTTTTAAAGGGTTCTTCTATATCCGTCTTCCCGAACTTATAGGAAATGGTTCCTTTACTATGAAGCACCGCACCTGCTATTACTTGTAGTAAGGTTGATTTACCAGAACCATTGGCACCAGTGATAGCATATATATGAGGCGCAGAAAAAGACTTACTTACTCCTTTGAATATCCATTCAAGGTTGTATCTTTTCCCCACGTCGGAGAGCTTTATTGTGATATCAGAAGTGGAGTTTTCGCGCTCTAAAGTGATATGCTCCTCCTTACTATTCATCGTTCTGCCCTTTGCTGAAACGCTTAATGATTCCTCTGCCACTTTCTTGTATGAAAGTTAAAATTTCGTCTCGCTCATCTGTTGCAGGAAGTTCTTCTTCTATGAAATTAATGGCCTGACTTGTGTTTAGATTTTTATTGTATATAACACGATAAATGTCTAAAATTTGATTGATGCGCACTACCGAAAAGCCTTTACGCTTAAGCCCTACGGAGTTTACACCTGCATAACTAAGAGGCGCACGGCCGGCTTTAATATAAGGTGGCACATCTTTACTTACCAGTGATCCTCCCGCTACAAAAGCGTGCTGGCCTATATGCACAAACTGATGAATGGCGCACATGCCCGCAAGAATAACATTATCGCCCACTACTACGTGGCCTGCCATCTGGGTATTATTGCTCATAATGCAATTATTACCTACCACACAATCGTGCGCTATATGACTGTATGCCATTATGAGGCAATTGTCGCCCAACTTTGTGGTCCATTTATCTTTGCTTCCTCTGTTTATGGTAACGAATTCTCGTATAGTACAATTATCGCCTATCTCTACGGTCGTGGATTCTCCCTCATATTTAAGATCCTGCGGTATGGCGGAAATAACAGCTCCTGGAAAAATGCGGCAATTCTTCCCTATACGGGCACCTTCCATTATAGTCACATTACTACCTATCCAGGTTCCTTCACCTATTTCTACATTGGGGTGTATAACGGTAAAGGGGTCAACTTTTACGTTCGTTGCCAGCTTTGCATTTGGATGTATATATGTGTGTGGATGAATCATGCTATTGTTTTTTTACAAGACGATGTTAAAGCCGTATTAGCTTCTTTTTACAAGTTGTGCGGTAAATTCTCCTTCTGTGCACAGTTTATTTCCTACATATACACTGCCTTTCATTACACATATACCACGGCGTATAGGCTCCATTAGTTCCATTTTTAAAAGCATAGTATCGCCCGGTACTACTTTCTGTTTAAACTTGCAGTTATCTATTTTCACGAAGTAAGTATCGTACTCCCCATCTGGCATTGCATTTATACACAGAATTCCCCCGGTTTGTGCTAGTGCTTCTACTTGCAATACACCCGGCATCACAGGATTTCCGGGAAAGTGCCCTTGAAAGAAATACTCATTAAAAGTTACATTCTTTACCCCTACAATAACCTCATCAGAAAGTTCAATGATTTTATCAACCAGGAGAAAAGGAAAGCGATGCGGAAGTGTTTTTTCAATCTGCTCTAAAGTATAAGTAGGTACTTTATTTGGATCATAGCTAGGGGCTCCCAGCATATATCTGTTCTTCTTTATGTATGCTTTTACTTTTTTAGCAAAGGCCACATTGCTTGCATGCCCCGGTCTGTTTGCTATGATTTGCGCTTTTATAGGATACCCTATAAGAGCAAGATCACCCACTACATCCAAGAGTTTATGTCTGGCAGGTTCGTTCGGAAAACGAAGCTCCAGGTTGTTAAGATATCCGCCGCTTTTTATTTCCACTTTTTCTCTGCCAAAGGCTGTCGCAAGGCGAGCCATTTCTTCCTCCGTAACCTCTTTGTCTACAATGACGATGGCGTTATTTATGTCTCCTCCTTTTATGAGGTTATGTTTAATAAGTTCTTCGAGCTCGTGCAAGAAACAAAACGTTCGACAAGGAGCGATTTCTTTTTCGAAGTCTCCCATCAGTTTTAGTCCGGCATGTTGGGTTCCCAGCACAGGACTATTAAAATCTATTAGAGTCGTAATTTCATAGGCAGAAGAGGGAAGTGCGGTAATCTCCACATTCTTTTCTTCGTCAAAGAAAGAAATATTGGTATCAATGTCGTACCAGGTTTTTGCAGCTTCCTGCTCTAGCACTCCTACTGCTCTAATTATTTCTACAAAAGGAAGACTGCTACCATCTACAATAGGTATTTCTGGTCCGTTTATTTCTATTAGGCAGTTATCTACTCCCATACCCACAAGTGCCGCTAAAATATGTTCTACTGTGCTCACTCTTACAGCGCCTTTCTCTAGCGTAGTGCCCCTGCTTGTGTCTGTCACCAGGTCACAATCTGCCTTTATAGGAGTAGTATCTGCCAGGTCTGTTCGCTGAAATTGAAAACCAAAGCCCGGGTTTGCGGGCTTGAGCACCATATCTACTTTAATACCTGTATGTAAGCCGGTTCCCGAAATACTTGCAGGTGCTACTAATGTATGTTGCCTGTCGGGATTGAAATTATTATCCATTCTATTTATTAAAAAATTTACGCAAAGATAAAAGATTGCATAGTAAGAATGGGGATAAACTAGCTATGGGAAAATACAACCCGCTATCACAAAAAAATGAGAACAGTACTAGAGGTTTTCCCTCTGTTCTTTCGCAGCCATTATTATTTCTACCAGCTTCTCCATTTTACTATCTCTTCTCTGCAGCAAAGCTTCATAACTAGGAGGCAATAAGAGATCTGGTATTATACCATTTCCCATTACAGGCGGATGGTCATATTGTACTAGCCTGAAGAGGGGCAATCTTACCCTAAGTTTGGTCAATGGTAGTTGTAGATTAGGAATGAGTATTCCGTTATTGCCATATGCACCTCCACCACTTTCTTCTCCTGCTATGAGGATACCTTCTTGTCCTTGTATGGCATTGCAAAAAACGGTGGAAGCGGAGAAGGTTGCTCCATTTATAAGTACATACACATTGCCGTCGAAGTGATTTTTTCTCTTGGGGCAATAGACTTTTCGCTCCATTCTCCCCAGATGATAGTTGCCATCTGCCTTCTTTTTGGTGGAAAAGAAAAGGGCAATGTTTTGAAAGATACCATTATGCACGTAGCGGGTATAGGGGCCGAGGAATTTTGTAGGCCGCTGTACGGTATCTGCCAGCTTAAATGGTTCTCTGCTTATGTATTTTGTAAGAAGGGTGCTCAGGTTTACTCTGCCGCCACCATTTACCCGCAGGTCTATAATAAGGTGCTCTATTTTTCTTTGTTTTAGTTCTCTAAAACTTTGCCTAAAGAAAGTGCGGATATTTCCCTTTGTAAAACTATTGAGGGTCATAGTTGCATAAGTCCCGGAGCTATCTATCCTTAGACTACGATAACGTTCTTGCCGCACAGACCTGGGTATTTTTTTCTTGACGGGCTTCTTTGCTACTGGTTTATCCTTTCCCCTAGTAGTACCTCTGAGCACTCGCCATACCGCCACAGTGTCTATTTTGTCTGTGCCCGATGCAGAATCGGAGTAGGTAACCACATACTTATTTCTAAGACCATAAATGTAATTATGGTACCTGGGAAATGACCTGCTAAGGCGTTCGTAATTTATATTTTCTGCATAGCCATCTGTAGGTAGGTAATCAAACATGTGATTGATCATTTCCTTGCTGCTACGGCCGTCCACTGCTTTTACGATGATGCCCCATTTAAAAATACTATCCTTTTGGTTGTAGTTTCCGGTAACGGCCAATGTATCTGCCCATACTTTAAAAAAGAGTGGGAAGGAAGCAAATTTCTTATCCTTTGCCCATTTTACATACTGCTTACTATACACAAGACTTGTGTGCCCACAATGAATTTTTTGTATAAGTGGTGCCAGTATCTTCCACGCAAATGTACCCTCACTCATACTATCTTTTATCTGAGCATAATAAGTATCAAAATAGGCGTTCATACTATCCTGTGGTGTGTACCAGTACAAAGAGGGATGATCCCGCTCCAGGATATTTTGTAGGAGCTTGTAGTCTTTTTGCAAACTTTCTACCGGAAATTTTTTATAGGGAGAATATTTTGCCATACCACAACTCATTGCGCAAACTGCAATAGGTACAAGAAACAAATAATGATAAAAACGCCTCAAAAAATTACTATATGATAATGAAGAAAAATTCAATAATGGAAACCATTCCTACATGAAAATACGAATGAAATATAAATTCCTGCTAAAGGGTTGTCAACCCTTCTAACAGTCTAATCATGGGTTGACCACCATTCAAACCAAATGCCCTCTATTTCAGTCCTACTTGCATTTTATCCAGTTCCAGTTTATCTATAAACGAAAGAAATAGCAATATGTTTTTAAAATACTCTTTTATGGCCTCTTTATCTCCGGGATCTTTTGCACTTTCAAACAATGGCTTCTCTGCCGGCACCATGGCATAGCAGTGACCTGCAACAAAAGAAAAGGAAATTTCTGCATTTATAATCTTGGCAAAATTAATCAATTGCTGTTGCCGGTATGTAGAGAGAAGCTCTATTGCTTCTGTTGGATAAGTACTGTATATGTCGTATAAATTTGAAAATTCTACATTTCCCAGGAAGACCTCTGTCACACCCGGCATAGGAAATACTCTTTTGGATCTTACAACGGCATCATGCTGCGGATGCTTTTTACTCCAGATGTACGTGCCGCCGGTAATGTAGGGACTTATCTTAGCGGCAAAAAACAATCCCGAAAATATACTTTTTTCTTTGCCATAGGTTTGCAATTCCGAGCACTTAAAGACGACATTTTTGTAAGTGCCTTCAAAAAAATCATCGCCATTTATTTCTACATATTTTGCCCTGCGCAGGGAACTCGCTTTATAATATTTAGAGGAAATAAACTTGTGTGGCTCGTAGGTGATGCCAGGCTGTATAAAATCAAGAATTTTTTTTATGATCTCTTCTTTGAAGTCATGTTGCAGTCGCTCGGCGGTATGACTATAAATACCAAAACCACCAATAGCGAGTATAAGTAATAGAATAAAAGGAAGCGGACTCACCCCTTCTTTGCTTCTGTCAAAATAGGTAACCAGTAAATATCCCAGCAAAAAAATAAAAGAGAAGTAAAGCACCCTGCGCCAGTTACGGGTGGCAAATGAACGGAAACGCAGATTCTTAACGGCGCTTCCCAGCACCTGCTCATAAAACTGGTCAAAAGTCTTTATTTCCTCCATGGCTGCGAAGTTCGGGAAAGAGAGCTATTAGAATGAGAACTACATTTATGAAATTGAGCTTATATTTTACTATTACCGAAAAACCCTGTTCCATAAATCTCAAGTGTAACTACCAATTCAGTGCAACGACATGAGGGTACTAGCCCGTATCTTTGTCACCGACAATCTCCACAAAAATGAAAAAGAAATTTGATTACGGCAATATTCTGCAGTATTTTCTGCAAGGTTTGCTTATTCTGGCTCCAATAGCACTCACCTTTTATGCTTTGTTTTTTGCCATAACTACTATTGATAGTTGGATTCCTATTTTTAGCCAAAAAGATGAGAACGGGCTTATTCGTACTCAAAACTATGGATTAGGTTTTCTTATTATAATTGGAATTATCCTACTGGTAGGTTATTTTTCTACCTTCTTTATTACGGGCAGAATTTTAAGTTTCTTTGACCGCCTTATGCAGAAAACCCCGGGCATTAAGCATATCTATGGTACAACCCGTGACTTTTTTGAAGCCTTTGCGGGAGATAAAAAGAAGTTTACGCACAATGTTTTTGCTAATGTAGATAATACTGACATCTGGCGGCTAGGTTTTATAACCAAAGAAGATATGACCGACTTTGGCCTGCCGGAGCATGTAGCGGTATACATACCCATGAGCTACTCAGTAGCCGGGCATGTGTATCTTGTGCCCCGGGATAAAATAAAACCAATCACCAATATTAATAGCGCACAGACCATGAAGTTTGCCGTAAGCGGCGGTGTAACCCAGGTAGTAGAAAACCCGGAGGATGAGCATATAACCGATGTTCCTCCTGTGCCGGGAGCGGAGACGGCTTTATTATGATTTGAGAATTTATTTGATTAGTAAATTTGAGAATGAAGGGCAAAATTCTTCAAAGGCTAATATTCAATACATATACTTATACTTTTTATAGTGAAAATCTTTATGCATTATTAATAGGTACATCAGCAAATAAGCACTTTCTCAAATTGTCAATATATTTTGAATTATTTCCGCCTTCTGGCTTACCGCCCAAAGGCTTTTGGGCGAAAAGCATAAACTTACCACATGAAAATTCCTGTGCTAAACTCCCATATAATTTAACCTAAACTGCTTTTGATTCCGATAACTATCGAAACCGATCAAAAATAAACTTCAAGCATTCACCCATTAAAAAACCCCGAGTCCACAAACCCGGGGTTACAAAATCTTTTTTACCATCACTTATTCTTGCCCTTGATTAACTAATTTTCAAGTTAGCACCTCAGCACATTGATTAGCCGTGACAGTGCTTATACTTCTTCCCGCTACCACAAGGGCAAGGGTCGTTTCTTCCTATCTTAGGTTCAACTCTTACGGGTTCTTGCTTTACGGCAGGTGAAGGGTCGTAGTAGTCGTTTTCATCTGCGCCGTAAGCTTCACCGGCTGCATCTACCTGGGCTTTGTTATTGGCCATGCGGCTCATATCTGTTTTCTCTTCTCTGCCCTCTCTTATTTCCTGGTTTTGCTCTAGAGGAAGACCTGCGTGGCACAAGAAACTTACGATGTCTTTATTTATTTGCTCAGACATTATTTTGAAAGCGTTAAATGCTTCTATTTTATATATAACCAAGGGGTCTTTCTGCTCATAGCCGGCAGTCTGTACACTCTGTCTGAGATCATCCATAGATCTAAGGTGTTCCTTCCAGGCGTTGTCTATCGTCCCCAGTGTTATGGTTCTTTCTAGTGCATTTCCCAGTTCCTTTCCTTCGCTGGCAATGTACTTATCAAGATTTGCCAATGCCTGCACAGATTTTTTACCATCTGTAAATGGAACAGCCACATTTTCTATATGAGCACCTTGCTCTTTGCGTATGTTTTTAATAATAGGCATGGTTTGCTCTGCCATGGCTTTTACCTTGCTCTCGTAGTGTTGTATGGCTTCTGCGTACAAGCGCTCGGTAAGAGAATTTAAATCAGTCTTATCCAGTTCTTCTGCAGAGATTTTACTGTCTATTCCAAAATTTATGATAGCACCAAGTTTGTAGTTCTCATGGTCGCCCATTTCTTTACCAGAAAACACAAGGCCTTCTGCTACGTCATAGAAAGAGTTATCTATATCAAGTGCAAGTCTTTCTCCAAACAAAGCGTGATTTCTTTTTGCATAAATAACATTACGCTGCTTGTTCATCACATCATCATACTCAAGCAAACGTTTTCTTATTCCAAAGTTATTTTCCTCTACTTTTTTCTGAGCACGTTCTATGCTCTTGCTTATCATACTATGCTGTATAACCTCGCCTTCTTTGTAGCCCATTCTATCCATCAGGGCTGCTATACGCTCACTACCAAACATTCGCATAAGATCATCTTCCAGTGCTACAAAGAATTGTGAGCTTCCGGGATCTCCCTGTCTACCAGCTCTACCTCGCAACTGCCTGTCTACACGACGGCTCTCGTGGCGCTCCGTACCTATGATGGCAAGTCCACCAGCCTCTTTTACACCAGGCCCTAGCTTTATATCTGTACCTCTACCAGCCATGTTTGTAGCAATGGTAACGGCGCCTGCAAGACCTGCACCGGCTACCACTTCGGCTTCCCTGGCATGTTGCTTTGCATTCAATACATTGTGCGGAATGCCTTGTTGCTTAAGCATACGGCTAAGCAACTCACTCACCTCTACTGAGGTAGTACCTACAAGTGTGGGGCGACCTGCTTCTCTCAATATTTCTATTTCTTCTATTACAGCACCATACTTACCACGCTTGGTCTTGTACACTTTGTCCTGCTCATCTTTTCTTATCACGGGTACATTAGTAGGAATACTTACCACATCCAGTTTGTATATGCTCCACAACTCTGCTGCTTCTGTTTCTGCCGTACCCGTCATACCGGCCAGTTTGTGATACATTCTAAAGTAGTTCTGCAAAGTAACTGTAGCGTATGTCTGTGTGCTCGCTTCTATCTTTACATTTTCCTTTGCTTCTATGGCCTGATGCAATCCATCGCTATAACGACGACCTTCCATGATACGACCGGTCTGCTCATCTACAATCTTCACTTCTCCGTCTATAACCACATATTCGTCATCTTTTACAAAAAGCGTGTAGGCCTTTAGTAGTTGTTGTACGATGTGAATGCGTTCTGCCTTTGCAGAGTACTCATTCATAAGATTGTCCTTTCGGGTAAGTTTCTCCTCATCTGTAAGGTCAGTCTTATCTATATCAGAAAGCTTGGTAGCAATGTCTGGCAGAATAAAAAACTCAGGGTCTTCTCCGCCTTTTGTAATGAGTGATATACCACTGTCTGTAAGTTCTACCTGGTTGTTTTTTTCATCTATGGTGAAGAAAAGTTCTTCATCTACGATAGGCATGTGTTTTTGCTGGTCAGCGAGATAGTAATTCTCCGTCTTTTGTAATTTTACTTTCATGCCCGGTTCGCTCAGGTATTTTATGAGCGCACTGGTTTTAGGCAAACCTCTGTGGGCTCTAAAGAGAGCTAGTCCCCCATCTTTAGGATCATCATTGCCGTCGGCAATTTTCTTCTTTGCTTCCTGGAAAAATTTGCTGGTCTGCTCTTTCTGAGCACTCATCAGTTTTTCTATCCTTGGTTTCAGGTCAAAGAATTGCTGGGTGTTATCACTATGACCAACCGGTCCAGAAATGATAAGGGGCGTTCGGGCATCGTCAATCAATACACTATCCACCTCATCTACCATAGCAAAGTGGTGCTTCCGCTGCACCATCTGGTCTGGCGAATGCACCATGTTATCTCTGAGGTAATCAAAACCAAACTCATTGTTCGTACCATATACAATATCGGAGTTATAAGCTTTTCTTCGGGCGTCACTATTGGGCTGATGCTTATCTATACAATCTACCGACAGGCCCAAAAATTCAAATAACGGAGCGTTCCACTCACTATCTCTTCGGGCCAGGTAATCATTTACCGTTACTAGATGCACTCCTTGTCCAGACAATGCATTAAGGTAACTGGGGAGCGTACTCACTAGCGTCTTACCCTCACCCGTAGCCATCTCTGCTATGCGACCACTATGCAACACCGCACCACCAATAAGCTGCACATCATAATGCAACATATTCCAGGTGATAACGCCACCGGCGGCCATCCATGTATTGCTATAGGTTGCTTTATCGCCACTTATTACTACATTCTTTTTCACTGCTGCAAGCTCCCTATCCATATCGGTTGCCGTAACTTCCAGGGATTCGTTTTCTTTAAAACGGCGGGCAGTTTCCTTTACCGTAGCAAATGCTTCCGGCATAATCTCTTCCAGGATCACTTCGAGTTGCTTATCCCTGTCTTCAATAAGCGTATCTACTTGCTTATAAATTGTATCCCTTTCTCCTATTTGGCTTGCTGGTAATCCCTCCGCTTCTTTCTTAAGGGTAGATATTTCTTCATCTATTTCCTTCAGATGATCCGATATTCTCTGGCGAAAAAGTATAGTGTTGTTCCGCAATTTGTCGTGAGAATAATTTTTGTATTCCTCTACAAAAACATTCGTTTTTTCTACAATAGGGGAAAGTTTTTTTACATCTTTATCGCTCTTATTTCCTCCAAATATTTTGGATAATACTCCTAGCATTTTATATTTTGTTTTCTATGATGAAGAAACTGCATTAGTCAAATTTGGTGCTATATCGCTTTTATAGCCATATTGGCAGGGTTGCAAATGTACAGATTCTTTTTACTTGGAAATGGTCGTACAGCTGCGCAATTACAATTTATTTGTAAGAAATAGTTCTAGCTAAAATTTTGTAATTGAGAAATGCAGAAAGTGTTGGCTGTATGACAGCTATTATCACATTCACTACAACATTATGCCGCTCTTTCCGTTAAAGCAAGTTTAAACATTCGTTTTCGGAAACGATTTGTATTATCTTTTCGTAATTAAGATGTAAATTGATTCTTTAAATTCTATTATGCGCAAGGCCAGTATTTTTTCCAGATTTCTTATTGTTTCACTAATTCTGCAGGCATTCAGCATTTCTATGGCTCATGCTCAGATGGAATTTGTAGAAAATAAGGGGCAATGGAATAGCGCCGTGGATTACAGAGGACTTTTTCCTACTGGCTCGTTTTATCTGGAAAAGCAAGGCTTTACCGTACTTATGCATCAGGTGGGCGATCTGGAAAAGATAGCTGCACAAATGCACGGACACGAAGATGATAATAACACTGCTGCAAAAACTGCAAAGCCTTTGCCTGTACCAGAGCCAATACAATTGCGCTCTTTTGCTTACCGGGTAAAGTTCCTGGGTTCTTCTGCCAATGCCTTCCGGCAGCCAGAAAAATCATTGAACACTTATAATAATTACATTACGGGAAATGACCCTAGCAATTGGGCCAGTAACTGCAGTCTATACCAGGCAGTTTTATATAAAAATGTATACCCCAACATTGATGTGCGTTACTACAGTAGCGGTGCTAAGATAAAGTATGATTTTATTGTACGGCCCGGAGGGAACCCTAACGCTATTGCTATAAGATATGACGGACCTACGCTGGAGCTTCGCAATAAAGAATTGGTTATAAAGACTTCTGTAGGCGAGGCTACAGAACTAGAGCCGTACAGCTACCAGGCAGGTGCGGGCAAGCCCACACCGGTTGACTGTAAGTATAAGCTTGAAGACAATGTGGTTACTTTTCAGCTAAAGAATTATGACCCTACTAAAACTCTTGTAATAGATCCTTCTATAATATTTGTATCATTTACCGGCAGTACCAGCGACAACTGGGGCTATACTGCTACGCCGGGAGCAGATGGTAGTTTCTATGCTGGCGGAATAGCCTTTAATACTGGCTACCCGGTATCTACCGGCGCCTATGATGTTACTTTCAATGGAGGAGTATCACAGACAGCCCTTGACATGGGATATGATGTAGCTATTTTTAAATTCTCGGCTAATGGAAGTAACCGAAGATATGCCACTTATATAGGGGGTACCCGCAATGAGCAACCGCATAGCCTTATTGAAGATGCACAAGGAAATCTTATTGTGGCGGGTGCTACAAACTCCGGCGGGGGTGGCAGTGCTGGTTTTCCTACACTAGGAGGCGCTAGTGTAGCAAGCAGTGGAACAGATTATGATATTTTTGTGCTGAAGCTCAATAGTACTGGCACTGCATTAATAGGATCTGCTAAAATAGGAGGTTCCGGCGATGATGGTATAAATATAAAACCAAAGTATGAACAGCAAGGACTTCTTAGCCTGCGAACTAACTACGGCGACGATGCCCGCAGTGAAGTTATTATTGATGGCGGTGGAAATATTATCTTGTCTTCCTGCACACAATCTACAAATTTTCCTGTTCGTAACTCTGGCGTTCAAACCAGTTCTGGCGGCGCGCAGGATGGCATAATATTAAAGATAGCTTCCAATTTTGGCAACATACTTTTCAGCACCTACTTTGGAGGACCAGGAGATGATGCTGCTTTTGTTTGCAGTATAAATCCAACTAATGGAAACTTATATGTAGGTGGTTCCACTGCCTCTTCCTCACTACCGGGAACGGGGAGTTCTACTATTTCCTCCACTAATCGGGGAGGTATTGATGGGTTTGTAACTATACTAAATCCGGCTGGTACTGCAGTAATTAAGACGACCTTTATCGGAACCGCAGAACGGGATCTTTTATTTGGTCTTAAATTCGATAGGTTTGGATTTCCCTACATCATGGGAACAACACTCAGTGCTAACTGGCCCAGAATTAATGCAACATTTGGTAATACTGGCAGCAAGCAATTTATAGCTAAAATAGAACCGGATCTTTCTGCTTATATATATTCCACCACTTTCGGAAATGGTAGTGCCGAGCCAAATATCTCTCCCATAGCCTTCCTGGTAGATAAATGCGAAAATGTATATGTAAGTGGGTGGGGCGGTGGATTAAATAATAGTTTTAACTATTCTACAGGTAATACTACGGGATTACCAGAGGTAAATCCGTTAAGTGGTATACAAGCTGCAGATGGTAAAGACTTATATTTCTTCGTTCTGGAAAAAAATGCTAATAGTATTTTATTTGCTTCTCACTTTGGGCAAAATGGTGGATTAGGAGATCATGTAGATGGTGGTACCAGTCGCTTTGATGAAGCAGGTATCATTTACCAGGCTGTTTGCGCCAACTGCGGCAGGCAAGGTACTTTTCCTACTACCGCGGGAGTTTTCGCTCCACTCAATGGTAGCTCTAGTTGTAATCAGGCAGCTGTAAAAATAGAAATGAACTTTGGAGGTGTCGCCGCTAAACTACAAACAGCCATTGATGGTAATATTGCAGACACTACTGCTTGCTTGGGAGATGCCGTTACATTTCAGGATATACTTTTGCAAGGGAAGAAATTCATTTTTGACTTTGGAGATGGCTCACCCCGCGTAACCACATTTGCACCTCAGAATAGCGCAACATATACCTATCCGCGAGTAGGTACATATACTGTGATGCTGATAGCAGAGGATAGTGCAAAGTGTAATATCAGAGATACTTCTTACAAAACGATAGCAGTTGCAAATAATAAAGTGGGTGTGAATTTCACCGTCAACAAATTGCAACCCTGCACCAGTCTCAATTATGAGTTTACAAATAATTCTACTACAAACGGCGCAGTATTTCCTCCGGGAAGTTTTGAGTGGGATTATGGAGATGGAAGTCCCAGAGATAGGACAAATGGTTTTGCCCCAAATCCAACTACCCATACATATGCAGCAACCGGTACTTACACCGTGAGGTTGTTTCTCATAAATCCGGATTACTGTAATAGTCCTGACTCTGCCGTGCAAACACTGAGAGTAAATCCTATTGTAAAGGCAATTTTTACATCTCCAGCGCTAGGCTGCGCACCTTATGTGGCTTTCTTTAAAAACGAATCACAGGCAGGAACTTCTTTTGACTGGGAGTTAGAAAATGGAACTACATTTTCTACCAGTACAGATGCAACATTTACATTTACCCTACCCGGCACTTATAGGGTGCGATTAATTGCAAATGATCCTAGTACCTGTAATCTTACTGATACCTCTGCATTTTTCACAATAACAGTATTACCAAAGCCTACTGCCCTGGCAGACTGGTCACCTAACCCACCAATAGAAAATGTGCCGGTGAAATTTACAAATATGTCCAGCAGCGGTTCTATACGTTTCAAATGGTTTTTCGGAGATGGAGATAGTTCTACTTTGGCTAACCCTACGCATGAATACAATGCAACTGGAACCTATACAGCTACCCTTATTGCCTACAATCAATTGAGTTGTAGTGATACATTTGATTTACAGGTAAGGGTAATCATCTTTCCGGCGCTGGACGTGCCTAATGCATTTACACCTGGTAAGTTTGGAGAAAACGGAATAGTAAGGGTTAGGGGTTTTGGAATTGTGAAAATGAACTGGAACATTTATAACAGATGGGGACAGCTGGTTTTTAGCAGCACCTCCAAAAATCAGGGCTGGGACGGTACTTTCAAAGGTAAATTGCAGGCAATGGACGTATATGCTTATACCTTAGAAGTAGAAATGAGTGATGGGGAAAAGATTAGAAAGACAGGAGACATAACATTAATAAGATAAAAACGAAGGAGAAAAAAATTGTATAAAAAACTAAATATAGAAAGAATTTTAAAGCGGGCACTGATGTCATTCATCATTGTGGTGATGGGCTTATTGTGGACTGATAACGCAGTAGCGCAGGGGTTGCATTTTTCGCAATTCTACAATTCACCACTTTCTACAAACCCTGCCAATACAGGGTTTATTCCCGATGCAGATTACAGGGTGGGCGTCACTTATCGTAACCAGTACAGCAGTATTATGGATGTGCCTTATACTACCTATTCTGCATTTGGCGACGTGCAGCTATTTCGCGACAGGTTAGAAAATGGCTGGGTAGGCGTAGGTGGGTATTTGATGGGCGATAAGGCAGGAACAGGCGCACTTACATCTACCAAAGCGTATGGCTCTGTGGCTTATCATCAGCTACTAGGGTATAGCAGCTTGCTTAGTGCCGGTTTTAATATTGGTTATGTAAATAAGAGAATAGATCCAACCAGGCTAAAATTCCCTGATCAGTTTGATGGTAAGTTTTTTGATGGGCAAATAGCAACTTCTGTGCAGCTTGCAAATACAAGTGTGAGTTATCTTGATGTGCAGGCTGGTCTAAACTATGCCTATTTCCCTACTGAAGAAGTTTATATAAATGCAGGCTATAGTTTAATGCATGCTAACAAGCCCAGCGAAAGCTTTTTTAGCGATAAAACTGCTCAAGGCGAAATCCCATTTAGACACACTGCTTTTGTAAATGCGATTCTTAAGGTTGCAGATAATGTGATAATTAACCCGAATGTATATTATAGTAACCAGGCAAATGCCACGGAGATCGTAGGTGGGCTTACCGCAAACTACAATCTATCTGAAGGAGGGACGGCCCAACTCATAGGCGGTTTGTATTACAGGTACAAAGATGCCATCATTCCTGTAGCAGGTTTTGAAACCAATAACCTCATCATTACCGCAAGCTATGACGTTACTACTTCTTCGCTCAGCAGCTTCAATAACGGTAGGGGAGCAGCAGAGATAAGTATCGTAAAAAAAGGGTTTAGTAATAATAGCGGACCTAAGCAGTTTCTATGCCCGAAGTTTTAAATTGTAGTGTAAAGCTATTGCTTGTGACCGGTAAGCAATAGTTGTCCCTTGGTCTATTCTGCAAGCACCATTTTACGTTTCCGTTCCTCTCCCTTATTCATTCCCGTAAGCATTCGAGCTTTTTCCTCATTTCCTCATTTTCAAATTGACAAATTAGCTAATTAACCGTACTTTTGCGCACCTAAAATAAATTTCTACTATCATGAGTGGTGCATTAAAGGAAGTAAGAATAAGAATTACCAGCGTACAGAGTACACAGCAGATAACTAAAGCCATGAAAATGGTGAGTGCTGCTAAGCTAAGGCGTGCCCAGGACGCTATTACTCAAATGCGTCCTTATGCTGTAAAATTGCAGGAAATGCTTGGCAATATCGTTGCCAGTAGCGAAGGAGATGTGCAAATGGATCTTGCAGAAGAGCGCCCGGTAGAAAAAGTACTTATGATCATAGTAACCAGCGACAGAGGTCTTTGCGGTGGTTTTAATAGTAATCTTATAAAGCTCACAAAACTTACCATACAGGAGAAATACGCCAGCCAGTTTGCGGCAGGCAACGTTACCATTCTGCCTATAGGGAAGAAAGGGTATGAGCACTTTGTAAAAAATGGCTTTAAAGTAGTGAATAACTACTGGGATATATTTACAGGCCTGAGTTTTGAAAAAGTGCAGGATGCTGCTAAATACGCTCGTGAGGCTTTTGCAAATAAAGAAATAGATGCTGTAGATCTTGTATACAGCGAGTTTAAAAATGCCGCTACGCAACAGTTTATAGCAGAACCATTCTTGCCGGTGCAAAAACCAAAAAACGAAACCAAGAAAGCAAAGGCAGACTTTATATATGAGCCCGGCAAGGAGGAAATTATAGAGGAACTCATGCCAAAGATTTTGAATACCCAACTCTACAAAGCCGTACTAGATAGCAATGCCAGCGAGCATGGTGCCCGTATGACGGCTATGGACAAGGCCAGTGATAATGCAAATGAACTTTTGAAATCTTTGAAAATAAGCTACAACCGTGCAAGACAAGCGGCTATAACTACAGAACTTACCGAGATAGTAAGTGGTGCAGCAGCTTTGCAAGGGTAATCAATTTTGTGTCTGCAAAGCAGTGGTCTAGCTTATAATCCTTACAATCATTAATTAATTTTTCTATTGGATATTTCTTCCATCATACCACACATAGAGGCACTGGTTTTTGCCAGTGACAAACCACTTACAGCGCTGGAGATTACAGAATTACTCAATACCGCACTTGGTTTTATAGAAGACCAGGCTACCCTAGACCAGGTAGAGAGCGGCATAGAAGCTATTGCAGAAAAATACGAATCCAGTTTTTACGCATTTCATTTAAAACAAGTAGGTGGTGGCTGGCAATTCCTTACAAAAGTAGAATACCACAATACAGTAGCGCTTATTAACGGAGATAAGTTTATAAAGAAGCTGTCAACAGCTGCCTTGGAAACCCTTGCTATCATTGCTTATAAACAACCCATTACGAAGAGTGAAATGGAGGCCATAAGGGGTGTAAACTGCGATTATGCGGTACAAAAACTTTTAGAAAAGGACCTCGTTATTATACAGGGACGAAATGAAGATGCTGTAGGGAAGCCCCTTATTTACGGAACGAGTAAGTCATTCATGGATTATTTTGGTATAAACAATGCCGGAGAATTGCCTAAGATAAATGAGGTATTACTGGAGCATGTGAGTGCTACCAAAATAGCGGACATGACGGAGAAAGAAGAGGATGATGAAGAGAACGAAGACCAGCAAATAGTTTCTGACTTTATAGAGAATATCGCAGAACAATCGCTTGAGTTAGATGAAGAAGAAACAGAAAGCAAGTCTGCGACTGATACAACAGAGCAAATTTCTGCCGATGAAAACAGCGAGATAGCGCAAGAAGATGACGCAGAAGCAGGTGATGAAAAAAAAGCTGACAATAAAAAGGCAGAATAAGCTAAGGCAATAATCCTGTTTGCCAACACAATTTCCCACAAATAATTTCCTGAATAAAAATATAAAGCATTATGCCTTCTTTAGAATCTTCTTCACTTATAGAAATTGCAAATCAATTTGGTAGCCCGGTATATATCTATCACGCCGAGAAAATAGAAGAGCAATATCTAAAGCTTACGCATGCTTTTAAAGATTGCAATGCTAAAATATTTTATGCCTGCAAGTCGCTTACTAATGTAAATATTTTAAAGTATGTACATAGCCTGGGAGCTAGTGTAGATTGCGTAAGTATAAATGAAGTGAAACTGGCTCTGCTGGCGGGGTTTGAGCCAAAGCAAATTTTGTATACGCCAAACTGTGTAGCGATTGATGAAATCTTTGAAGCGAAAGAATTGGGTGTAAATATTAATATTGACAACATTTCTATCCTGGAGCAGTTTGGTAATAAATTTGGCGGAAGTTATCCGGTATGTATAAGGCTCAATCCGCACATAATGGCGGGCGGAAATTATAAAATATCTACGGGGCACATTGACTCTAAGTTTGGGATAAGCATACACCAGATGCGGCACATAGAGCGTGTGGTGCAAACCACAGGCTTGCACGTTACCGGGCTACATATGCATACAGGTAGCGAGATAAAAGACATCAATGTATTTATGCTGGGCTTGCAGGTAATGCTGGAGATGGCCACGCATTTCTCACAATTAGAATACATAGATCTGGGCAGCGGTTTTAAAGTTCCCTACGAGGAACACGACCCCGAGACTGATGT
>JBBKWE010000032.1:0-4957 GCA_037968795.1 Ferruginibacter sp. | reverse complement strand
TTGTGTAGCATAAATCGAAGTATTTGTCGTTTTTACTCATGAGTATATTTTTTAAATAATTAGTATTAGGTTATCGCTGGTGTATTTGCTAGTCTGCAGGGAGCTTTGTAAATTACGACTAGCACTATGCATTATTCTCTTAATCCAATGTGCCTATAGTTCGCTTGCAGTAAATATAGGTTAGCTGTTTTCATTTTCTTTGAACGGATCGCTTTTTCCGAAAATATTTTTCTTTAAAGGACACCAGAATTCCCCACCCAAACCATTAACAATTCCTCTTCCACTTTTTGACATTTGTCAAATCCCTCACCCATCGTAGCCTATAGTTTTGTGTTTCATTAAAAGACAACAACATGGAACAAATTCAAAATCAACAACCCTCAAATGCGTTTATAGCTGCAAGCTGGTTAGCATTACTTGTAGGCGCAATCGCTTTCCTCATTGGCTTGTGGAATAGTGAGATGCAACTAAATGAAAAAGGATATTATTTTACGGTGCTTATGTTTGGGCTGTTTTCAGTCGTTTCGCTACAGAAGGCAGTACGAGATCAGCTAGAGGGCATACCGGTTACCAATCTGTATTATGGCATTGCCTGGTTTGCTACAGGTCTGTGTGTTGTAATGCTTACCATTGGCTTATGGAATGCTTCATTGGAGCGAAGCGAAAAAGGATTTTTTGCTATGTCATTTGTGCTAAGTTTATTTGCCGCCATTGCAGTACAGAAAAACACAAGAGATAAGAACAACATTATTTCATAAGGAGTCCATCGGACTTCGTTGAAATATTAGATAGTCTTATACGGATAGAAAAACTGGTGGACTGCGAAGGATTAATATCCGGTACAAAAACACGAAACGAGAAGCGATTTTTAGGGAGATGATAAATGAAAAGTAGGTGGGCTGATGCCTTGGTTCGTGCACGAACTAACTCTCCGAATTAAACAGCACAGGAGGTTACTAAAAGTTTATCAACCAAAAAGTAAAAAACTCACTATAAAACTCCAGCATCTCGTCCACCGTCGTTGATTTCTGTAAGGAACCAACGGGATTTATTCAGTATGGATTAAATTTGAGAATTATTGTTCACGATCAGTTACTTACTTTTTAAGGTAAATTCAGTGCATAGTATATAATAAACTGTGACAGTTCGTGCGTTATGCAGATGGTTCAGGAGGAATCAAACCAAGGGGGTAGTATATACTTATTATATTTCTCAGCTCATGACAATAAAAAAATCGCATATGCTATAGTAATGAATACTTAACCAATAAGAAAATATTTTTATATAGATAGGAACTCTGTATATTCAAGTGTTGTGCTTAATGATAAAAAATGAACTTTATGAGAAACCAAACAATACTATTAGCAATTGTTTTTCTTTTATTTGGGAATAATTTATTTGCTCAGAATAACAATAATGAATATCCTGCAACCAGTAAGGGAATTATCATCTCAATTGAAAACGATTCAATCGCAGCTTTTGCAATGTTAGCTGCAGGAAAAGAAAAAAAAGAAACTGTTCTGCTTCTTCATGGATACCCAGGAAATGAAAGAAACCTTGATTTGGCTCAAGCGTTAAGAAGAGATGGTAGAAACGTAATCTATTTTAACTATCGTGGCTCTTGGGGAAGTCAAGGAGAATTCATGTATTCAAATTGTATAGAAGATGTAAAAAAAGTAATGGATTTTTTCTCAACCGAAGAGAATTCCGAAAAATACAAAGTCAATCCAAAATCATTTATACTTATTGGACATAGCATGGGCGGTGGAATTGCTTTAATTAGTGGAGCAAAAGATGACAGAGTTCAAAAAATTGCGGTGTATTCCCCTTGGAATGTTGAAAATACCTTTAAGGATCCTTCTGAACAGCTAATCGAAAATGTTCGAAAAAGTTTAAGTTCAGAATTCATGCTCAATGCAAATCCTCAGAGATATATTGCTGATTTTCTAGCAAATATTGAAGCGTTCAGTATTACCAATTATGAAAGTCAATTAAAAAACAAAGCAATTTTAATACTAGATGAAAATGATAGAAATAAAGAATGGATAGAAGAATTAGAAAATGCTGAATATATCTTAATGAAAACTGACCATTCATTCTCCGATAAAAGACTTGAGCTAATTGAGAAAATTTCTAAATGGATAAATAACTAAGTACAATAAAGCATACAATGGCCAAGCCTTCGATTCCCAAGAAAGTAGCATTTATTCCTACCCCACCACCTCTCCAACCTTCTTCTCCCCAGGCAATACCGCTTGAATTAACACCGAAATCACAACCACCAACACCGCCCCAATCACATTCAACCAAAGGAAAGAAATGATGTCAGCGTTGTAGATGGCTATTACGCCTATTTCACCTATCACCGCCGCAATAAGCACGGCTTTAGCTTTTACAAATTTTATCCAAAAGGCCACAAGGAAAATTCCCAAAATAACCCCGTAGAATAAGGATCCAAGAATATTTACCGCTTCTATAAGACTGTTACCAATGTTCTGCGCAAACATGGCTATAAGAATACAGAATATTCCCCAGCCAAAGCTGTACCACTTGCTGGTAGCATAATCATCTGCTACTTCTTCTTTGTTCTTAGCAAAGAATTTCTTGTGAAAGTCTACCATGGTGCAGGCAGCCAAAGCATTGAGTGCTCCTGCTATACTGCCCCAGGCTGATAAAAATATCACAGCAAATAACAACCCTACCAAACCTATGGGAAGATTATCTTTTACAAACCGTAGGAAGATAAAATTGGTATCATTAGCGTCATCGCCGGGAAGGGCTTTTTTTACAAGCTCTTTGTATTCTGCTCTGTAAGCATCTGCTGTGGTTCTATCTCCTGCTGCCGTGGCTGCCTGGTAGCCGCTTTTTATTTCCCTTAATTGCGGCCCGTAGCTGCTTGCCTCTACCTGCTCCATTTTTGCATTATCAAAAAATACATGTGCTTTATGATATAGTTAATAATTGAAAATTAAAATCCCTATTAGGAGAATACAAAACTGCATAGGCACTTTTACCACACCATTCATAAGCAAGCCTTTCTGACTTTCCCGAACACTCTTTGCCGTAAGGTACCGTCCTACTTGTGAGTGATCTGTTCCAAAATAACTGAGAGCGAGAAAGAAGCCCCCAATGATGCCACTCCATATATTATACTTGTCCTGCCAGTCGAAACTGCCATCTGCTTTAAAGCCAGTCGTGATCACATTCATCTTGCCCATTTCTTTAGCCTCTGCTATGGCATCAGAGAAACCCATTCCTTCTGGCAATAAACTCACCGCAATGTAGCCAATGAGGAAAAGGCTTACAAATACAATAATCATTTGCAAAGTCTGCGTATAAGCAACTGCTCTTGCGCCACCACTTATGGTATAGGTTATGAGAATGCCGCCCATCACCAGATTAGTGAGATAAATATTCCAGCCCATGAGCGAACTCAGAATAAGCGAAGGAGCATAAATACTTACGCCCGTGCTTAGCCCCCTACTTACCAGGAATAGAAAGGAAGTAAAAGTGCGGGTTTTAAGATCAAACCTTTTCTCCAAAAACTCATAAGCTGTAAACACTTTTAATTTATTGTACACAGGTACAAACAAAAAACTAATAACCACCATGGCTATAGGCAATCCAAAATAATATTGCACAAATCGCATACCGTCTGTGTATGCTTGCCCGGGACCCGTAAGGTAAGTGATGGCACTCGCTTGCGTACCCATTATGCTCAGCAATACTAGATACCAAGGCATAGATCTATTACTTAGGAAATAGCCTTCCATATTCTTGCTCGCCTTGCTTTTGTACACGCCGTAGAGTACAATTCCCAGCAGCACCAGCACCATTATGATCCAATCTATTATACTCACTTATCAGGTTTTGATAAAAGAAGAACGAACATTAAAAAAATTAGTTTCTAGTTTTTAGGCTTCGCTATTACATTGGCAAATAAGCGATAAGCCCCGGGAATAGCCGCCGGTAATTCTCTAAAGAAAACCAGGGAGGCATACACATATTTACCTTTCCCGTATTTTGTCACGAGTAAACTTCCATCGCTGGCAGCTTCTACATCATCATGCATACTCAGTACTTTTTCGTAGCGACTATCTGCTTCTACCGCTTCATAAATACTGCGCTCTTGTATCCAACCATCAAAATCTTTTTGAGTAATCAGATTAGGATAAGTTAGCACCTCAGATTTTGGGTTGATGAAAACTACGGCTGCATTTTCATTCGTAACTCTTGTCCTGCTTATATTAAAAGGATAAGGGGAAATTTTTGCTTTCACCGGCCCTATAGAATTACTGGTATTGTATTGTGTTACGAGTACTCCCCCTTCTGCCACATAAGCCATCAGCGCATCATAACTTGCATTAAGCCAGTCATGAATATTGTATGCTCTCACGCCAGTAAGAATCACGTCAAACTTTTTTAGAATTTCTTTTACCATGTCATTTTCCTGCAGCATGGTTACGGTATACCCCATCTGCGTAAGTGCATCTGGCACTTTATCGCCCGCTCCTGCTATATACCCTGCTGTCTTGCCTACCGTTTTTAAATCTATTTTTAATACATCTGTATAATCATGAGTGTGTAGAAAAATGTCTGGGACATGATCGTAGCTTATTTTATTGAGCGTATAGGTTAGATCCTCTTTATAACCTGGTATGCGTACGGCACTGCCCACAATATTTTTCTTACCTGCAATAAATTCGCTGGAAGAAAGCGTAATCGCCTTACTTAATATTTCTCCTTTTTTTAAATGCACAATAGAATCTAGTATCAATTCTCTCTTACCATTGATTTGTTTATACCATTGTATGGCACCGACTATATCTTTATTGGCTTCAAATTGTAATACTGCAGATTTTTGACTTGCTTTATCTGTAGGCATTAAAATAAGGCCAGGCTTAGAACTTACAAAGCCCGGGTAAGTTACAGCTATGGGTTCGTAGCGTTCTGCTTT
>JBBKWE010000031.1:0-2570 GCA_037968795.1 Ferruginibacter sp. | reverse complement strand
CAACGTTTATAAAAGTATCCGCAATCCCCTCTAAAAAACCCCCGCATATAAAGTCTGTTTGCAGGGGGATTGTCGGTATACTTTTGTGTTGGCCGACGTTGTATCAGGTTCTTACACTTCGCTCGCTATGGTATAAAGTATGCGGTTTTACAGGGCTTACTTGTATGTTGTAGTTCGAGGGTGGTGCTTGCTTTTTCTTTTTTTGAGCGTTTTGTTTTTTTATTGTTTGTTGTTGATGTCATAAATGTATGTTTTTGTTTGAACATGTGCGCAGGATCAGCAGGTGTTTTTTAGTTTTTCTGTTGCTTATGCATTATCCTGCCATTAGCGTGCTTGCGGCTGCCTTTGTGCTGTTGCGGTTTCTGCTTTATTTTCATTGTTTCTACTTCTTGTTTTTTATCCGTCTTTTATGTAAGCGTGTGGCAGTACGGATCTTACCAGTACCAGACTAGCTTGCCTGCAGCCCGGGCACTGGTTGTGTTGTATATTAAACTTTTCCAGTAATCTCACTTGCCATGGTGTTTTTACGCTTAATGCAGGGTGTGCCGGTATGTTCATACTCTTTGTGATGGCTGCAAGATTAGTTTTTCTGTTCCTGTTAGCCAGGTAGCCATAACTCCTTATTTTGGTAAAATATTTTGGCAGGATATGTTGCTCAAAACGACGGATAAACTCTGTCGCACTCAGTTCCATTTTCTTTTGCTGCCCGCCGGTTGCATAGTCCTTGTATTTAAATTTTACGGTGGCGGTGGAAGTGTTTACTGCTTCTATCCGGTTATTAGTGATGGCTACTTTATGGGTATAGCGGCCAAGATATTCTATCACTTGCTGTGGTCCACCAAATGGTTTTTTGGCGTACACTACCCATTCTTTATTGTAGAGCTGTTGTATAATAGCCGACATTTCAGCAGTATCTTTTGGCTGTACTTCGCCCGCTTTTATTAATCGCTTTAGCCCTTGCAGATATTTTGCCCTATACACTACTGCCATTGCTTTTACGGGGAACAGGAAGGCGTATTTGTCTTTTACAGTAGTCTTCCAGTATACTTTTACAGGTGTGCCGGGCTTGTTTTTTTGTACCGTAGTAGCCATGCCTCCACCGCTTACAATACAGTGCAGGTGCGGGTGAAAACTGAGTTGCTGCCCCCAGCTATGCAGTACCGCCAATATACCCGGAGTGGCACCCAGGTATTGAGGGTCTTTTGCAAAGCTTAGGATAGTTTGCGAGGCAGCATCAAAGAGCAACTTATACAAGTGCTTTCTATGCCCCAGTATAATACTATTGAGCTCGTGGGGTATGGTAAAAACTACATGGTAGTAACTGATGGGCAGTAACTCACTGCGCCGTTGCTCTATCCATTGTTCTTTTTGTAAAGAGCCACAAGCGGGGCAGTGCCTGTTGCGACAGCTGTGGTATTGGTATTTATACTGGTTACAAGCTCCATCGCTGCATTTATATAAATGATAGCCCAGGGCGGCTGTTCTGCACTGCTGCAGTTTATCCAGCACTTGTTGTACATGGCTATTGCTGCTGGCAGTGCTGTAGTGTTGTAAGATATATTGTAGCGTAGCTGTAGTGTTTACAGCAACGGCACTCATAAGGGTTCATTTAATGGTGCAGCACATTGTTGTAACATGGCATCATAAGGGTTGGGCGTTTGTGCAAGCCGCTTGCAGCTCAGGTGCAGGTATTGGGTAGTCTGTTCCAGGCTATGGTGGCCCATAAGTTCTTGTACCACTTGCAGGTCTGCTCCATTATCTACCAGGTGTGTGGCAAAGCTGTGCCGCATGGTATGTACAGTATACTTCTTATGGGCCAAGCCTATTTTTGCAAGTATATTTTGTAAGACATGTTGTATAGTGCGGCAAGCATACTTTTTGCCTGCACCCGCTCCGTTAAATAAATAGATCTGAGGCTTATACAGGATATAATATGCTCTAAGTTGCTGCAGCATCAGGGGCGATAAGGGTACAAAGCGGTCTTTTTTTCCTTTGCCACTTACGATCTTTATGCGCATGAGCTTACTGTCTACATCTGCAATCTTTAAAGCGGCAATCTCGCCAAGTCGCATACCACTGCTGTACAATAGGGAGATCAGTGTTTTATGCTTCACACTTTTAATACTGCTTATAGTATCATACACTTCCTGTACGCTCATTACACCCGGTAGTTTACTACTATGTGCTGCAAAAAGTATGGTGGGAATCTTGTAAGGCTTATTGCAAACATGCTTAAAGAAAAAGGCAAAACTAACGGCAGCCATTTTCGATTTTACCCGGCTGCAACCCAAGGTCTTGTTAAGATAGACCATGTACTTTAAGGTGTCCTCATAGGTAAGTAAAGAAGGACGGACATCATTAAAATAAGTAAATAGATAACGCAGCTCTTGCAGGTAGTTGCGCTTTGTAGCCGGGCTGTACTCGCCAAGATTTAATAAGTCTGTAGTACGTTGCAGTGCATTTACTGCATAGATAGAAAGTGTTTTTTTTGTTCCATAATTAAAAGTTTTAGATTATCAAGGTATGATAAATTTTAATGATGGCTCATTGCGAAGCAATGTTGGTTCAAC
>JBBKWE010000030.1:0-20788 GCA_037968795.1 Ferruginibacter sp. | reverse complement strand
GCCCTCATCCATTGCCGTTGGCGTCAGCCAACAGATAAGATTTTTTTCTTCGTGCTTTAGCACCATGTTCCCATGTTGCTAATGCGGCTAAAGCCAAGATACAAACAAGCCTTATCCGTCGCTTAAAAGCGACGGCAATGGATAATAGTTGATAGAAAAGTATGCTATAAATGTGTTTGACGGTTAGATCGCAGATCACGCCATGACCTGCACAAAATTCGCTATTCATTTAACCCAAACTAAAAAATCGCCATCCCTCTCAGAATGCCGATTTCAAAAAAAGTTATTATATATATTTACCTGTCGCGGTCTCCCCTGGTTTTAATAGGAGTAACACCCGCAAGTTCGCTTATTACATTAGTAAGATCAGAACCTTCTGGTACAATGTATTTAGTATTGTGCTCCATGGCTTTCTCCACGGCCTCCAGCTTGCGCAAAATCTGTGCATTCCCTACAAAATACTCTTCTGCAGCTTCGTTTACCATCTTTATACTTTCTGCTTCACCTTCTGCTCTTAAAATCGTTGCACGCTTAGCACCCTCTGCCTCTTTTATTCTAGCACGTTTTTCACCATCGGCTACAGTTTCGCGAGCTGTTGCAAAGTCAATCGCTGCTATTTTTTCATTCTCTGCTTTTACTACTTTATTCATAGTCTCCTGCACATCGTGTGGCGGATCTATTTGTTTTAGCTCTGTTCTTATTACATCTATTCCCCAGTTCTTGGTCTCTTCCATGAGCGTTTGGTGCAGCTCAAGGTTCATTTTTCCACGCTCACTATTGGCAGAGCGTAGGGTAAGCGTTCCTATAATATTTCTAAGTGTAGTACGGGCAAGATTTACAATCTGCCATTTATAACGATTAACATTGTACTGCGATTTTTTTACACTTTCTTCATCTGATAACACCCTAAAGTACACCTGCGCATCTACGGAAGCATTCAGGTTATCATTGGTAATGATTTCCTGCGCTTCGGCATCTACCATTTGCTCGGTTACATTTACCAGGTACATTTTATCTATAAATGGTATAATCCAATTGAATCCCGGTCCGGCAAAGCGGTGATAGTTTCCGAGGCGCTCTATGAGTGCTCTGTGTGTAGGGCGTACAATCTTTACTCCCATAGCAAATATGAGAATAAGAGCGCCGACGATATATAATACGTATTGAGGCATATTTATTTTAGTTTAATTGTGATTTAAATGCAAAACGGAATATAGAACATTTAAATGGATTCAACAGAAAAATCGCGAGAGGCTTAAAGAAGATATAAATTTCCTATTATGTAATTGGCTTGCAAGGGGTAAGTACTAAGTTTGCAGACATACAAAAATGGTAAATTAAGAGATGACGCAAGAAGAATATATACATCTGGGGTTATACATACTAGGGGGGATCGTAGTGGGTCTGATAATGCAAAAGCTGGTAATGCCTATTCTGGTGAAGCTCGCAAAAAAGTCAAAAATACAAGCAGACGACTTGGTTGTAAAGGTTTTATGTGCCTGGATGGTGCCTTTATTCCTGGTATTGGGCCTGCATTTTGGATTACAAAATAGCAGCCTGTCTCCCAAAATTCTAAACTGGATGCAGCGAGGCACAATTATATTTTACATCTTGTCTGCAACCATAATCGCAGCTACAATCCTGGGCGGGCTACTAAGAATAAAGAACGAGAACTCAGACAGCGTTATCCCATCTTCCTCTATTATAAGTAAGATAGCTAAAGTGATGGTGTATATTCTGGGATTTATTCTCATTTTACAATCACAGGGAATTTCTGTACTGGGAATTCTTACTACACTTGGTGTGGGTGGTATTGCCGTAGCGCTTGCACTTAAAGACACTTTATCAAATTTATTTGCCGGCTTGCAGGTTATAAGCAGCGGTAAGTTTAATAATGGAGATTTTGTGCGCCTAAGCAGTGGCGAGGAAGGATATGTAGAAGATATTTCGTGGCGCAGTACCGTAATAAGAGCTGTAGATAAGCATACTATTATTGTACCTAATAATGAGCTTGCTAATATGATCGTACACAACTATTATCTTAATGACCGGTCAATAAATTTTGGAGTAGAATATGGCGTTGCGTATGACTCCGATCTTGATAAAGTAGAAGCCATAACCATAGAAGTAGTTACAGAAACACTGCAAAATATGGAGCAGGGTGTAAAAGATTTTGAACCCTTTGTACGGTTTACCGCTTTTGGGGACAGTAGCATTAATATGAAAGCATTCTTGCGTGTAAATAGCGTAAATGATCAATATGTTGTAAAATCTGAGTTTGTAAAGCGCCTGCAAAAAAGATTTTCACAGGAAGGTATTAATATACCTTTCCCCATAAGGACACTGCAAATGGAAAAAGTAGCACCGGCTGATAAGGAATCATAGTTGTGACTTTTCAGCAACAGTAAATCTACCCGAGACAAAGTGAAGGAGTACAGAATAAATAGAAAATCCAGGATATTCATATATGTAACATCTGCCTTGCTCACAGCGCTGTTTTTGCCGGTTGTTTTAAGTCCGGTCTTTTCGTTCGGCGACTCATTTGTACCGCATGAGAACTATTTTTTCATCGGTCCACTATCTGCTATCATCATTCTGGTTTTCTCATATGCGTTTATAGAGACTGTAACCGGTAAGCTTATCTTGCATGAAAACAAGATTGTGGCAACTAATATTTTACGCACTAAGCAACTGGAGCTGTCAGACATACAGGGCTACAGGTCAGGCCCTGGTGGGATTAAGGTCATTGCTACTCACAGCATCTTCAAAAATATAATCGTAAGCGATTACCTCGAAGACCATCAGGAAAAAAAACTGGCTGATAAAGAATTGCCGCAATCTTAGCAGGGAAGAATTGGTAGATAAAACAAGGCTTGAAATTAAAAAGCAGCAGCAGAAACTACGGGCAAAAAATCAAGGATGATTTCTTTGTTTAGACTATATTAAATAATATTTATATTTGGCTAACCACTAAAATTAACCATCATGCGAATATTAAAGATTATTTTATTTTCCATTCTTGGCATTATCATCCTCCTATTGCTTGTAGGACTATTTGTAAAAAAGGAATATGTAGTAACCCGACATGTAACTATAGAAAAACCTAAAAGCCTTGTTTACAATTATGTAAAATACCTAAAGAACCAGGATAATTTTTCTAAATGGGCGGCCTTGGACCCGAATATGAAGAAGACCTATAGAGGAACAGATGCTACTGTAGGTTTCGTAAGTGCCTGGGAAGGGAATAAGCAAGTAGGCAAAGGAGAACAAGAAATTTTGTCTCTTAAAGAGAATGAGAGAATAGACTACGGACTGCGTTTTCAAGAACCATTTGAGGATAAGGCACATTCCTATATAAGCTTTGTGCAAGCTCCCCACGATGCTACTAATGTAGTGTGGAGTATCAATGGCAAAATGCCCTATCCTATGAATCTCATGCTCCTCTTCATGAGTATGGATAAGCAGATAGGAGGCGATCTGGAAACGGGCTTAAGCAATCTAAAAAGATTGCTGGAGAACACTGCTGCAGGATCGCCTACGCAGTAATATTATCTGTAAGCAAACATGTACGCAAACTATCTTCCCAGTCTGGAATATTGACGTCGTATCGCTTCTTCAGGCGATTATTGTCTAGCGCAGAAAAGGTGGGTCTGGTAGCAAGCGTAGGAAACTGGGACGTAGGAATGGCCAGAAGATCACATGACTTCCCGGCAATTTCTTTAATAGCGACGGCAAAATTATACCAGGTGGTTTCGCCATTGTTGCAATAATGATAGATACCACTTTGCCACTCAGGATATTTAATGATATGCAAGATAGCTGCGGCAAGATCAGCTGCATAAGTAGGGCTGCCGTGCTGGTCATTTACTATAGACAAACTTTGCTTCTCCTCCATGAGCCGAAGCATAGACTTCACAAAATTTTTCCCATAGCGACTATATACCCATGAAGTGCGTATAATGATCGCTTCAGAATTATATTGCATAGCGAGTTGCTCTCCTACTAATTTAGTCTGCCCGTAATAATTTACAGGGTTGGTTTTATGGTTTACTTTATAAGGAAGTGCGGCATTACCGTCAAAAACATAATCCGTAGAAATGTGAATGAGTTTTGAATCGTGGCGGGTGCATACTTTTGCAAGTTTCCCTACTGATTCGCCATTTATCTGCATAGATAGCTTCTCTTCCTCTTCTGCCTTATCTACGGCTGTGTAAGCAGCACAGTTAATGCAGTAATCTATATTATTTTCATCAAAGAACCTACCTGTGGCTGCCTCATCAGTAATATCCAGTTGAGACCTGTTTGTAAAAATAAATCTATAATTATCCTCTGTCGGGGCTATATCTCTCAACTCCATACCCAGTTGTCCATCTGCCCCGGTAACAAGAATTGTTGTCATAATATTTTTGTTTAAAACCATAAAACCGAAAGCCTTCTGTGTTATTCCTGGAACAAAGATGAAGGATCAAGATCTGCCAGCAAAGGATTAACTCTATCTTTTTCTGATATAATTCTATCCTCAGGAGCTATTCCCCAATCTATTGCTAAAGCGTCATCGCCCAGGTATAAACCAGCTTCTGATGACTTGTCATAAAAATGATCACATTTATACAACACCTCTGCAGTAGCGGAAGTAACAGAGTAGCCATGGGCAAAACCTTTAGGCACTAGCAACTGTAATTTATTTTCTGCAGATAGCGCTATGGTCATAGATTTGCCAAAAGTAGCGCTCCCTTTCCTAAGGTCTACAATAGCATCAATGATAGAACCTTGCAACACTCGAATAAGTTTGGTTTGTGCAGCACTACCCATCTGAAAATGCAACCCTCGCACTACACCGTAGGTAGAGGCAGCCTGGTTATCCTGTATAAAATTAAAAGAAAGGCCAACTTCTGCAAAGGCTTTGTTGTTATAGCTTTCCATGAAGTAGCCCCTCTCATCATTAAAGACACGAGGTTTACAAATAAATACTCCGTCAAAATCAGTTTTTGTAATCTCCATTCTGAGGTTCTTGTTTTTTTATTCTGCAGAATATTTCTCTTTAAAGAAAGCCACTGTTTTTTTAAGTCCGTCTCCAAAATGAAGAGTGGGTTTATAACCCAATAAAGTAGCTGCGAGACTTATATCCGCCAGCGAATCTCTTATATCCCCCTCTCTTGGTTCTCTATAGGTGGCTTCAAAGTTGCTGCCCAGTTCTTCCTTGCAGGTATTGTACAATTCATTTACGGTGAAGCGCTCCCCTATTGCTACATTATATACTTTCCCAAAAGCTTCCTCATTGCTGCTGAGCATCCCTTTTACATTAATCTGTACGGCATTTTCTACAAAAGTAAAATCCCTGGTTTGGTCGCCATCTCCATTAATGTATACTGGTGTTTCTTTAAGAATTCCTTTTACAAACAAGGGTATAACAGCTGCATATGCGCCATCAGGATCTTGTCGTGGGCCGAAAATATTGAAGTATCTAAAACCCATGAGTTTGATGCCATACACATCTGCAAATACCTGAGCGTAGAGCTCATTCGTTTTCTTTGTAGCTGCATAGGGAGAAAGGCAATTGCCTATTTTCTCCTCCTTCTTAGGCAATGTTTTTTCATCGCCATATACGCTGCTGCTACTTGCGTAAACAAAGGATTTTACTTTCGCACCTATAGCAGCATTAAGCATATTTACAAATCCACCCACATTTACTTCATTAAAATACACAGGTTCTTTTATGCTACGAGGTACAGACCCTAAAGCTGCCTGGTGAGTGATGTGATCTATACCTTCACAAGCTTTCTTACAGGTATCTATATCCCTTATATCACCTTCTATAAATTCAAAATTTGGATAGACTGCCAACAGATCAACGGTGCTTTGAAATCCATTACACAAATTGTCCAACACTCTTACTAAACCAGCGCCATTACTGAGTAAATATTCTGCGATGTGCCCGCCTATAAATCCTGCTCCGCCAGTAACTAAAAATTTTTTCCCTTCAAGTGAATCTGTATGAAACTTCATTATTTTGTTTTTTATAAACTCCAGTACTTCCTGCTCGTGATCAATTTTCTGTAGCTTCCCTTCAGGTCTGCTATCATAGCAGTAGGCTTAGTAATACTTGCAAAATAAGCATCGTCATGCTGCTTGTAAGCTTCGTGCGGCACCGTAATAATAACTGCATCATAATCTTTTCCTATATCTTCTACCAGTCCAAAACCGTATTCGTGCTGCAATTCTTCTGAAGACGCATGTGGATCTGTTACATCTACATTAAGCGAAAAAGATTGTAGCTCTTTTACCACATCTGCAACTTTACTATTTCGGATATCACTCACATTCTCTTTAAAGGTAGCACCCATTACCAATACTCTGGCTTCCTTTACATTGCCTGTATGCTGTATTATATTTTGTAATACTTTTTTGGCTACATAATTCGCCATACCATCGTTAATTTGTCTGCCCGCCAGAATTACTCTACTATCATATCCGAGCTTCTTGCTCTTATACGTAAGATAGTAAGGATCTACTCCTATGCAATGGCCGCCTACAAGACCGGGCTGAAATTTTAAGAAATTCCATTTCGTTCCTGCAGCTTCCAGTACTTCAAATGTATTTATGTCCATGCGATCAAAGATGATGCTCAGCTCATTCATCAAAGCGATATTAAGATCTCTTTGCGTGTTTTCTATAATCTTGGCTGCTTCTGCTACTTTTATGCTGCTTGCTCTGTGCACACCCGCTTTTACTACCAGCTCGTATACCTTTGCAATCACGTCAAGACTTTCTTCGCAGCAGCCGCTCACTACTTTTACAATGGTCGTAATAGTATGTTCTTTATCTCCCGGATTTATACGCTCGGGAGAGTATCCTATTTTATAATCTTCTACCATTTTAAGGCCACTAAGTCTTTCAATTATAGGAACACAATCCTCCTCGGTACAACCGGGATACACGGTGCTTTCATAAACTACATAATCGCCCTTTTTTATAACCTTACCTATTGTTTCGCTAGCTCTCTGTACCGGCACGAGATCTGGCACATTATTTTCATCTACCGGTGTAGGCACCGCTACTATAAAGAAATTTGCTTCCTTTAGTTTTTCCAGGTCATTGGTAAACTCTATGTCTGCGCCATCAAAAGCCTCAGATTCCAATTCCTGGCTAGGGTCTATTTTATTACGCATCATCTCTACACGATCTGCGTTTATATCAAAGCCTATTACCTTTATTTTTTTTGCAAATTCCAGTGCTATGGGTAGCCCCACATAGCCAAGGCCTATTACTGCCAGCGTTTTCTTTTTATTTACTATTTCCTGATACATTCTTTGGTTATCTTTTTTTTACTTTTATTTAATTGTGTTTGCAAACTGCGTTCAATTGAACATGCAAATAGCTATTACTTTTTTACCTTTTACTTTTTACTTTTTCCCCGTCTATTATTTTTCTACCAATACTTTCATAGTGAAATCCTAGTCGCTGTACGTGTTCCAAATCAAATAGGTTTCTACCGTCAAAGATCACTTTCTCATTGAGCAAATTACCTATCTTTTCAAAATCTGGTGTGCGGAATTCATTCCATTCAGTAGCAATAACTAGTGCATCTGCATCCTGCAAAGCATCATACTGGTCTTTTGCAAAATTGATCTTATCTCCCAAAATTTCTTTTGCGTTGGACATTGCTTCAGGATCAAAAGCACAAATAGTGGCACCCTTAGACATTAATTCCTCAATCATAACTAATGCCGGAGCTTCTCTTATATCATCTGTATTGGGCTTAAATGAAAGTCCCCAAAATGCAAATTTTTTACCGCTTAGATTACCGCTGTAGAACTTTGTGATTTTCTCTACCAGGAATTTTTTCTGCAAATCATTTACCTCCATAACCGCTTTCAAAATCTTAAAATCATAATCTACCTCTCCACTACTTTTTTCAAGGGCTCTCACGTCTTTAGGGAAACAACTTCCCCCATAACCAATACCAGAGAATAAGAATCTTTTGCCTATTCTGCCATCACTTCCTATTCCATGCCTTACCATATCTACATCTGCACCTACTTTTTCGCACAAGCGTGCTATCTCATTCATAAAACTAATCTTGATAGCAAGAAATGCATTGGCAGCATACTTAGTAAGTTCCGCACTATTGGCATCCATAAAAATAACAGGATTACCCTGCCTTACAAAAGGGGAATAGAGGCGACTAATAAGCTTTTCTGCTCTCTCATCACCATCATCAATTCCAACAACTACCCTATCCGGCTTCATAAAATCATCTACCGCTACTCCTTCTCTTAAAAACTCTGGATTGCTCACCACACTAAAGCTGTCTGACCGACCGCCATTAGCCTCTATAGCTTTACGCACTTTTATAGCTGTACCCACGGGCACTGTACTTTTATCTATAACTAGTCTGTAGCAGTCAGAAGCCAGAATGGGTCCTAGCTCATGAGCTACCGCAAGTATGTACTTCAGATCTGCACTGCCATCTTCGCTGGGAGGAGTAGGTAATGCAAGGAAAATAATATCCGCATTTTCGGCAGCCTTCTTTAGGTCGTGGGTGAAACTTAACCTTCCTTCTTTAATATTTCTGGTAAATAATTTTTCCAGGCCGGGTTCATAGATAGGAATTTGTCCCTCTTGCAACAGAGCAAGTTTACGCGGATTATTGTCTACGCATATAACCTTATTGCCCGTTTCGGCAAAGCAAGTTCCAGTAACAAGTCCTACATACCCAGTGCCTACAACTGCTATATTCATGCTGTATTCTTTACTATTTCATTTACTGTTTCACATATAAAGGTCAGTTGGTCTTCTTCCATTTCTGTATGTATGGGAAGAGAAATAACCCTCTCAGTGAGCCAATCCGTATCTGCAAGGTCGTAATCGCCTCCCCCAAAGGCTTCAAACATTTTTTGTCTGTGTGCTGGCACCGGATAGTAGATCATGCTAGGCACACCTGCTGCGGCGAGTGCTTCGTGTACGGCATCCCTGTTTGCACCTTCTAATATTAAAGTGTACTGATGAAAAACGTGGCGATTATTATCTGCACGATAAGGTGTTGTAATTTTTTCATTGCCAGCAAAAGCCTTGTCATAAGCATCTGCTACTTTTCTGCGTGCTGCGATATAGTTATCAAGCTGTTTAAGTTTTATATCCAATATAGCGGCCTGCATGGCATCTAGTCTGCTATTCATTCCCACCACATCATGGTAATACCTTTTTGTTTGACCATGTGAGGCTATAACTTTCATTTTGCCGGCAAGCATCTCATCATCGGTAGTTATAGCACCGCCATCGCCATAGGCGCCCAGGTTTTTACTCGGGTAAAAAGAAGTGCAACCTATATGCCCAATCGTTCCTGTCTTTTTCACGCTTCCATCGCTGAAAGTATAATCATTTCCTATAGCCTGTGCATTGTCTTCTATTACATATAAATTATGCTTAGCCGCTATTTCCATAATGGCTTCCATATCTGCGGCGTGGCCATAAAGGTGTACAGGAACTATAGCTTTTGTTTTTGGTGTAATGGCTTTTTCTATAGCAGCAGGATCTATGCAAAATGTACGTTTGTCTACTTCTACAAATATGGGCTTGATACCCAGCAAAGCGGCCACTTCTACGGTAGCTATGTAAGTAAATGAAGGTGTTATCACCTCGTCACCCGCCGTCAAGCCCAGTGCCATCATGGCTATTTGCAAAGCGTCAGTTCCATTGGCACAAGGCACTACATACTTGCAACCATGATACGCAGCAAGATTTTTTGAGAAATTCTCTACCTGCGGACCACCAATAAACTGCGAGCTTTCCATCACCGCTATTACGGCTTCATCTATTTCCGTCTTTAGGTTATGATACTGGGTTTTAGTATCTACCATTTGCAATGGCTTCATGATTTGTTCTTTTTAATGAATTGTTTTATTAAAAACATCTATTCCTGCATAACTTCTAAGTCTTTGTACGATAACGCATTATACTACGTCAGGACAATTCTGCACATTCACCACCAAAGTGAAGCAAATATCTGCCTCGTGCTTCAGACAATGAATCAGTTATATAAAAACGCGGCAAAGATAAGGTTTGAAAGGCTAATATTTTTTTGGCGAAAACCTGGTGGATGAGGCGGTGAAAATGTAGGCCTTAAGCCTACTTTGTGAAATTTGGGCTTCCATAGAATATCGGGGGTTTTACTCATTTTCTTTTACATTTGACAAGTAGTAAAAAATTCAGAATTTGTTCAGCATACTCTACAGTCTATTTTCCAGGTTATATGTTATTTCTGTAAGGCTAATTAGCTCTCTAAACCCTAAAGCAAAATTGTGGGTGCGGGGCAGAAAAGGCTTATTACAAGAAATAGCAAATGAAATGAAAGAGGAAGCCAGACCGCGGATTTGGATACATTGTGCAAGCCTGGGAGAATTTGAACAAGGCAGGCCTGTAATAGAAAAGCTGAGAGAAAAGTATCCGGATTTTGCACTAGTACTTACATTTTTTTCACCCAGCGGCTATGAAGTAAGGAAGAACTATTCCGGGGTAGATTATGTGTATTACTTACCTGCAGATACTTCGGCTAATGCCAGTAAATTTATAAGCACCGTTAATCCCGCTTTTGTCATTTGGGTGAAATATGAATATTGGTTTAAGTACCTGCAAACCTTGCATGCAAAGAAAATTCCGGTGCTATTGATATCTGCCATTTTTAGAAAAGACCAACCCTTCTTTAAATGGTTTGGAAAACCCTGGCGCAATCTCCTGAAAACTTTTTCGGCCATCTTTGTGCAAAATGAAGAGTCAAAAATATTATTGAAATCTATCGGCATAGAGAATACGATTGTAGTGGCTGGCGATACGAGATATGACCGGGTTTTTGACTTGGCCTCAAATGCAAAACCTATTCCTGCCATAGAAAATTTAATTACAGATAAACCATGCGTGGTTGCCGGCAGCACCTGGCCAGAAGATGAATTGCAGTGGATTCACTTCTCAGAAAAGAAAGAGGCCTTACTCATTGTGGCACCGCATGAGGTGTCGCCGCAGCATATTGCAGACCTGGAAGTAAGATTTCCTGATGCGGTATTATTTTCTGCTCTTCCGGCTGCTGGTACTTCTACAATATCTGTTGTAATCATAGATAATATAGGAATGCTCTCAAGCCTATACCGGTATGCCAGCATCGCTTACATAGGTGGCGGATACAACAGCAGTGGCATACACAACACACTGGAAGCAGCGGCATATGGCAAGCCGGTTATCTTTGGCCCCAACTATGAAAAGTTTGACGAAGCAGTGCAGCTTATAGCGAAAGGAGGTGGGTTTTCTGTAAGTACGCCGCTGGAGTTAGAAGCAATTGTAACGACACTACTAAGTGATAAAAGTGCTTACGAGTCAGCAGCTGAGGCGAGCAGAACACTAGTAAGGAAAAACAGAGGTGCTACCAATATCATACTGCAGTATTTGGATGAAAATAGTATTGGAATTCAAAATTAACATCAGTGTGCGCAGGCTGATCAGAGACCAAGCCTAAGATTGCGATTAAAGGGTAGGGACTTCTTATATCCGATGCACTTTAATTTCTTCAGGGCGTTTTACAAAAACCTACGCTTAATCAAATTATCAAATTGCTTTACTGTATCGTCCTTTTCGTTCCAGCCAAGCTTTAATTTAAGTTCCCGCTTTATCCAGAAAACAGCTTCTGCATATATATTATAACCGTTTATGGTTTTTATACTACGCTCGTACATATTTTCATCGCCGCGAAAAAGCTCATTGATAAATAGGAAGCGATCGTTTACACCTATTGCCTTTCTTAAATCTTTAATAGGGGCATCAGATAATGCATGGCTTACTTCAGTCTTTTCTTCTTTCAATTTATCATTGTGCGAGACATTCTGTGAAGCGGGCTGGCGCAATACTTCGTTTATCTCCCTGATGGGTTCTGCTGCATTTTCATTTTGATGCCTAAGCGTAGGTGTGTCTTCTACGGGATCAAAAAGCAACTGTGGAGACGAGTGTACACTTAGTCTTTCTATATCCTTTGCATTCTTTTTTATCTCCTCTAGTTCCGCTTCTATTTCTTCCTCATTTACTTCCAAAACGCTTACCACCTTCTCTTCCTTTTCTTCTTCAGTTACAAGGACACGAGAAGCGGGATCCGTTTCTTGAGGTATGTAGGGTATGTCTTCCTCCGGGATGTCTTCCTTTTTCAAATCTTCCATTTCACTGGCAGAGATCTCGGCAAATTTTATTTCTTCTTTTTTTGGTTCTTCTTTGCCGGACGGCATTTTTACATCTTTCGCAATTAGGGTTTCACTTTTATGATCTACTTCCATTGTTACTCTATCATAAATGGGCGGTAGATTTACCGCAATAGTTTCTGTCTCAGAACTTTCTGGCTCATTACTTTGCAAGTGAACCAGTTCTGTTTGCAGCATCTTAGTGGTAAGCAATAGATTTTTTATTGCTTCTCCACCCTTTATTTGCTCCTGTAGCTTTTCTACAAGGGTAAGTACCCTTTCCATATAAAATATTTAGTACTAGAAAATTATTTATTTAGATATATTTTCGCCAGCATTAGCTTTTGGTCTATAGCATACATTGCAGGATAAAAGCAAATAGCAAAAAATATTGATTCCATATTAGAAAAAATACCGACAACAAAAGAAATAGAAAGCTTAAATAAGGTTTAAAGTTACAAACAGTTTGGTTTAAAAAAAAATGAAAGGATGTTTATAGAACCCAATTTTACGGGAGAGCGGCGAGGTTGGATAGAAGTAATCTGCGGCAGTATGTTTAGTGGTAAGACAGAAGAACTTATTCGCAGATTAAAGCGGGTAGAAATAGCAAACAGGAAAGCCGAGATATTTAAGCCTGCAATAGATACACGTTATGATGAATCTCGCATAGTAAGTCACGATACTAATTCTGTGCACAGCACGCCGGTAGAAAATTCTCAAAGCATTCTTCTCATGACCTCAGAGGTAGACGTGGTAGGAATAGATGAAGCACAATTTTTTGATGAGGGCATTGCGTATGTATGCGAGCAACTGGCGCTTAGAGGAATACGGGTAATTGTAGCGGGATTAGATATGGACTACCTTGGTAAGCCTTTTGGTCAAATGCCAAACTTACTGGCAGTAGCAGACTACATAACAAAGCTGCACGCTATCTGCATGGTATGCGGAAACATTGCCAATGTGAGCTACCGCAAAACTGATGAAGAAGGGCAAGTGCTCCTGGGCGAAAAAGAAACATACGAGCCACGATGCAGAAAGTGCGCCTTACTCAGGCCAGAAGCGCTCGTAAGTAAGTAGCGATAAACGAAAGTGAAGAAAAGATTAGTATTATGTACAAAAGAGTATTGGCATTACTGCATAAAGACATTCTGCTGGAGCTAAGGCAACAGCATAGTTTTTATGGCATACTGCTTTACATTGCCTCTACTGTGTTTGTATTGTACCTTTCTTTAGATACAGGACTCTCGGGAAATGTGTGGAACAGTTTATTTTGGGTAATACAATTATTTGTGTGTGTAAATGCTGTTGCCAAAAGTTTCCTGCAGGAGAGCCGTGGTCGCATGTTATACTTCTATACCCTTGCTTCCCCGGCAGAGTTTATTATAGCAAAGATGATTTATAATCTTATGCTCATGGCTGTAATGAGCTCAATAAGTCTGGTCTTCTTTTTATTTTTTCTTGAAAACCCAGTAACATTCTTACCCCGCTTTGCTGGTATAGTATTGCTGGGTGGGATGAGTTTAAGCCTTGTATTTACGCTAATGAGTGCCATAGCTGCAAGGGCACAACAAAATGCGGCGCTTATGGCGGTACTGGGTTTTCCAGTGATTCTTCCCATGTTGCTTATACTTATACAATTAAGTAAAATAGCCTTTGCAGAAGTATTTAGAGAAGGGGCATGGTGGCAGCTTGCGGGAACCTTATTGTTATTGGATGTACTCGTAGTTGCCTTAGCCACTATTTTATTTCCTTACCTATGGAAGGACTAGAATATAAAAAAGCGTTTTTATCATCCTCCAAACCATATCCTCTCTACCGCCCAGTACAAACCAATAGCTGCAATAAGCACAGAGAGCGGAACTACTATGCGTCGGTGGTAATATTCTTTCTTTCCAAAAGGCCAACCAAGCAATAAAAAAGCTGCCAGTATCACCGTGACCTGTCCTAGTTCTACGCCTACATTAAACATAATAAGCGAAGAGAAAAACCCTGTCTCTGGTAGTCCAAGATCTGCCAACGAAGAGGCGAACCCCATACCGTGAATAAGACCGAATAAAAAAACAACACCTATTCTACTTGCCCGCAGGCGAGATGAAAAAATATTCTCCAGCGCTACATACATTATAGACAACGCTATAATAGGTTCTACAATATTTGCCGGCGGCTTTATAACACCATACATGGCCAGACCAAGGGTTATGGTATGCGCTAGCGTAAAAGCTGAAGCCTGCCATAGTATGGGCTTTAGCTTTGGGTTTAATAAGAAAAGGCTTAGTACAAATAAAATGTGATCAAGCCCGAAAGGTAGAATATGTGTATAGCCAAGTTGCAAATAAATAAGCGCAACATCCGTTCTGCTTAGATTTGCAAGCCCTTCTATGGGGTGCGCCATAAGTGTAGAAGTAACACTTATGAGCAATAAAAAAATTCCCAGGATGCGTCCGTTGTTATGTCTTGACTCTATATTCAAAGCAGTACTTTTATTTACCTGCATTTATCATAGAAGCTCTTTCCATCAACTCCGGATTTTTGCTTCCTGTGGCCATTGCCGTTTTCAAATATTCTTTTGCTTTTGCTACATCATTTTGCTTATACGATATCCAGGCGAGCTCATTGTTTACATCTATATTCCGTGGGCGAATGGCATATTCCTGCATTATGTATTTACTGGCACTATCCCATTGGTTCGTCTTAATGAATGACCTTGCTAGTTCCAGCGATACACTATGTTGAGGTGAATTGGCATCTGCTATGAGTTGTTCTTGCAACTCCTTGTAAGTACTTATCGCTTTAGCAGTATCTCCCATCGCGGCATATACATTTCCCTTTTCTTCAGCGAAAGAATTGTTCTGCATGATGGCTGCAGCAGAATCGAGAAGCCTAATAGCTCTTTCATAATTTTTCTTTTTGGCTTCAACCTTGGCAAGTCCTGCCATACTAGGTGCGTAACTTGGTCTCATCGCAAGATTTTCTACAAATGCGGCTTCTGCAAGATCTAGTTTATTAGTATTGAAATATAAATCGCCGAGTACATTTCTGCTCCAGCACTGCGGCTCACTACCGCTTAGACCTGCTTTTACAGCTAGCTTCATTGCTTCTATGGCACCAGGGTAATCGCCATATATTTCCCTCAGGTAAGAGGCTCTTGAGTAAGACTCAAGGCTGGGTTTTATTTCCTGCATTTTGTCTGATGCTGCAATGGCCTCTTCATAGTTGCCTAGTTCCACATTTGCATCTACCAGAATTCCATATACATAGGCATTACCAGGATTTATAGTCAATGCTTTCTCGGCAAGCATTTTAGCTTGTGCAAACTGATGTTCGCTCATGCGAAGTGAAGCCTTGTATACATTTGCTTCAAAGTTATTAGGCTCTAAACTAAGTACGCCATTCAGAATTTTTTCTATTGCAGTATAATAATAATGGTGCTCTCCCGTAATGCGCTGCTCAGCTATAAAGATTACGGCTGCCTGTAGCCGAAGTTTGGCATCAGTAGGATTGGCCTCTATTTTACCTTTTAGTTCAGCTACTTTGCTCTGCGTCTTCTCCCACTCAGAGGCATCTGCCAGCGCTCCGGTTCTGGGAATGAGCTCTGGGATTGACATTGGGTCATTATCCAGGTTGTAAGCCTTCAGCTTAGCCTCATTCTCCTGTTGGTTACAACTGCTTGTACTTACTATAGTGGAAGCCATCAGGAAGAACAGTAATGCAATAGAAACTGCACTCTTAATTTTATTTGTTGTCATTACGATTTTCTATTTAAAATAAAAGAAGTACCTAGGCACTTCTTTTATAAATATATCAAAGGTTATTGTAATTAGTTGGTTTTAATTATTCCAATACTTTTAGACCTCGCACCATCTACCGTTATTCTGGCATAATATGCAGCAGCAGCCAGGTTAGCTTTAGACCATGGAAGATAGTAATCGCCGGCTTTTCGTGCACCCTGGTCGAAACTTGCAACTATTCTACCCAGCTCATCCATCACTTCAACTTTCACATTCTGTGCATCTTCTGCAATCTTGTAGTGGAAAGTAACCATCGTGCGGAAAGGACTTGGAAACGCAGTAAGCACCAGGAGATCAGGAGAAAGACCAATAGTATTAAAGGTATTACTCTTTGGCCCTGTATAGCCTGCACCGCGATATCCTCTCCATGGAGTTTGTACAAAAGGAAAAGAAGTTCTTATAGTAGTATCGTTTTTACCCACACCTTCTTTAAAAGATATTGTCTTTACAAGTTGTGGTGTAACAGGACTTTGTCCTATAACATAATCGTCGTACCACAAACCAATTGCAGCAAGGAATACCCCACCTACAGCTTGTAATTCTATGGTTGTAACATCATCTTCCAGTCTTCTTCCATTAGGAAAACCATCCATATTAGGAATAAATTGAAGGGCTGTGCCGCTAGCAGTATATCGTGGGTCAGTAAGACCAAGAACTGCTGCTTGTACAATACCAAGAGAACTAAAGTCTGGACTGTTTCTCGGAGTAACCGGAACCGCCATATTCAGACGAAGATAATCACCTAGTGTAGGAAGAAAGTTATTGATAAATGGCTTTCCTGCTGCCAGAGGATTACCCGTAGGCTTTCCGGTAGCAAGTTGGTAAGGTCTTAGATTTGGAACCCCTGTGTAAAATGCAGGAAGTATATCTACCGCTCTTGGACTCATATTATCTGGCAATAAAATAGAACCAAAGTTTGCTTCACTAAGCGCAGTACCATCTAGTGCGGGATTACCTTTTAGAGGAAATAAACCAGGCTTACCATTTCTAAAGTCAAAACTACCCAATGAGTTAGTTTGTATTCTCAGATCTGCAAGACCAGGTACGGCAGTACCAAACTGCGAATCATCCATGTATAAAGCCAGCTCAGGATTTTTAAAGAAAGGAATAAATTCGCCATCGCCAGATGGGGCAGTAGCATTCCACTTGTCTTTATTACCTATTGGGATAATCACTTCATTTGTAAGCGGCATACCAAGGCGAGAAACTTGTATCCATGCGCCACTAGCATCTGGCTTGTTCCCTACATTACTAAGTGTAGTTATAGCTGGTCTGCTTGCATTTGCATACACACCTATTATAAAATCACTATCTAATATACTTGTAGCTTGTGATACACTCTTACCGGTTTTTTGTAAAGTAGTAATTGGAACCTCAATTGCTATTGTGTGACAATTAAACTTAGCCACGCCATCTCTTGCTCCTGCTTTTCTAAAATTTCCTGCATCAAAAGCACCACCCAGGTCTACAAAGAAAGGATCATCTGCTGGTCCGCAAAAAACCTTTTCTCCGGTACCTGCTGTAGTTATAGCCGCAGCTACCAGTGATTCGTAATTAGCAGCACCAAGTCCTACTGCACTTTCTATAGAACGTGGTCCTATATTATTGGGCGGTACAACTCCGGCTGCAACTATAGTTGTAAAACTAGACCCGCCATTTATACTACGCTCACACTTATAAGTAGTCTTTATATTTTGCTTTCCTAGTCTAATGTTGAAAAAGGTAGTCCCATCTTCATTTACATTAGTAAAAGTGAAGCGATATATAATATCATCGCCAGGAGTAGCAGTGTTGTTATCTACATGGATCTCATAACGAATATTTTCTCCAAAATTGTAGTAATTAGGTCCTCCTGCCGGGTGTTCAAAAGGAATATAGTTCGCTATCAGAATGATTTTGCTATTGTCCTCGGGACTACGAAATGCATAAACATCTGTATTATCTGCAAGTGGATCGTTGCTTATAAGTGGAGCTTCTCTGTGGCTGGAGGCAGATGCATCCAGAGAAAAAGCCAGTGCCACAAGCAGTGAAGCAGCAACTATTTTTAAATATTTTTTCATCTTTATTTATTTATCGGTGTGATTATGGTAAATCCTTCGTTTATTTTTTTGGCAAATTGCCTTTGAAATTGTTTTTAGAACCTAGGCTTGATCGTATAATCAAATCCACGCCATGGAGTCTGCACAAAAGGGAAGGCTACTTTAAAGGTCGTATCATTTTTAGTAGGTCCCGCTGTAAAGCTCAGCACATTTGTTAGGTTAGTGGTTACCGGGCTTTGGCCTGGTATGTAATCATCGTAAAACAACCCTATTGCTGCGAGGGCTACACCACCTACTGCCTGTAATTCTATCGTGGTTACATCATCTTCAAGACGACGACCATTAGGGAATCCATCCATATTAGGAATGGCTTGTATTGCTGTGCTTGTATTATACGTAGGATCTGTAAGTCCAAGTACCGCTGCATTTACTATACCAAGGCTGCTAAATTTAGGATCGTTTCTCGGCGTCACCGGTACGGCCATGTTTAATCTAAGCATATCCCCAAGGGTAGGTAAGAAATTATTGATAAACGGCTTACCCGCAGAAAGTGGACCACCAGTCTTGCCTGTTGCTAACTGGTAAGGAGCTAGGTTAGGAACACCTGTGTAAAAAATCGGTAATATATCTACTGCACGGGGACTTTTATTATCAGGAAGCAGTACTGCTCCAAAGGCATTTTCCGCAAGAGCGGTTCCAGATACGGCAGCAGAACCTTTCAAGCCAAATAACCCTGGCTTACCATTTCTAAAGTCAAAAGATCCAAGTGAATGATTTTGAATTCTCAAAGCATTTAGTGCAGGTACTGCAGACCCAAATTGTGTGTCGTCCATATACAAAGCCAATTCTGGGTTCGTAAAGTATTGGGCAAACTGCACATCATCTTTAGGCAAGGAAGCATTCCACTTGTCTTTCATTCCTACCGGAATGATTGCCTCATTTACCAACGGATTACCTAATCTTGAAACCTGCACCCAATTACCACTGAAGGCCACGGTACCGTTATTACTAAGTGTTTTAATTTGTTGTCTGCTGGCACTTGCCCAAACACCTATCACGAAATCACCATCCAATATATTGGCGGCCTGAGAAACGTTTTTACCGTCTTTCTGTAATAAATTGATCGGAATTTTAAGCGCTATACTATGTACGTTATACCTGGTAAGTCCGTCTTTTGTAGCATTGGTCGTATTTCCCTCTGGGCGAAAAGCACCCAAATCAAATGCACCGGCTAGGTCTACGAAGAAAGGATCATCTACAGGACCACAGAAAACTTTTTCACCACTGGTAGCATTCGCTATTGCAGCAGTTATTAAAGCATCATAATTAGGGGCACCCAGTCCTACCGGCGTGCTCTGTATAGAACGCGGGCCTATATTAGCTGGTGGTACAACTCCATTACTTACGATAGTTGTAAAGGCTCCGCCATTTACACTTTTCTGGCATATATAAGTAGTCTTCTGATTTTGCTGACCCAGTCTTATATTAAAAAATGTAGTAGGATCCTGGTTTACGGTAGAAAAAGTAAAACGATACAGGATGTCATCATCTGCAGTAGTTGTCTTGTTTTTTATATGTATTTCGTACCGCACATTACTACCGAAAGTGTAATAGTTTGGTCCTCCTTCAGGAAGTTCAAATGGGATATAATTACAAATTATAGTGATCGTATTAGGATCATCAGGTGAGCGAAAAGCATACACATCTGTATTATCTGCTAATGGATCATTAGAGATAAGTGGAGCCTCTCTATGGCTACTTGCCTCTGAGGCAAAGCTGCCAGCAAGGAAACACAGGAGTAAAACCAGGTGCTTCGTATTAAATATATTTTTTTTCATCTTCTATCTTTAAATTATTAATTGAATTTATTCTGGAAATACTATTTGTTTTTTGCCATAAAAATTGCGGAAAACCTAAATGTGTTTTCCAACGGATTGAGAGTAGGATTATTACCTGTAGGAATAAGATAAGCAAAATTTATTTTTGCCTGGCTATAGCCGAGACCAGCACCTACTGTTACATACTTGCGATTACCTTTAAAAGTACTCTCGCTAAAATACCCTGCTCTCAGGTTGAAAACATCTCTGTAGCTATATTCTGTCCCCATAGCTACTTGTACTTCTCTAAGCTCTTCCTTGAAACCGCCGGGAGCGTCGCCAAAGGAGCTGAACCAGCTTCCTACAACTCCTTTATCTTCATAACTATTTACAGCATCTGCATCGCTGGGATCTGGTGGTGTAGGTACAAGTAACTTACTTACATCAAAAGCAAAATTTATTTTGTTATTGTCATCTAGCGTAAGATTGTAGGCAGTACCTAAAGCAAGATTTGCAGGGATGAAGTTTTTTCTTCCACCATAGTCCATCTTGCTACCCAGGTTGCTAAGGGTGGCACCAAAGTTCCAACCGCTAGGCTGAGTATAGAAAACAGAAAGATCAGCTGCTACAGAACTTCCATTCTTATATCCGCTATTGTTTACATCATCTGCCAGGCTACTATTTATATAGCGCACATTCAACCCAAGCCCCATTTTCTCGCTCAGCTTGCGGGAATATCCTGCTTCTACTGCTACATCTCTAGGCTTAAAAGTTTTTATTTGTTGCTCTTGTGCATCCCTGAAGGTAAATGTTCCTTTACTGAAACTACGTACTCCAAAGCTAATAGCCTGCATCTCGTCTAACTTATAAAAACCAGCTGCTGACAATTGATAAAGGTCATCTATATTAAGTCCTTTAAGCCAGGGAGT
>JBBKWE010000029.1:0-4383 GCA_037968795.1 Ferruginibacter sp. | reverse complement strand
GGACAGGGTTTTGAACGCAAAACAAAGTCTCCGTCTTCATCTGCCCGCAGGTAGGTGCTTATGATCTCCGTTTCTTTTAGCTTTAAGTGTTTTGCTATTCTTCTAATATCCGGGCCCGTAAAACGAGGAGAATAGTTTTTGCAACAGGCGCCACATTGCAGGCAATCTACTTTTTCAAAGGCCTTGTCATGTATTGCTGGCAATTCCTTTATTATCTGGCTTTTATTTGCCCGCTTAAGGAAGCGCTCATACTGCTTTTTATTAGCTTCTGCCTTTTGCTGCCAGTTTTGAGGAAGTGATGATTGCATGTAAATATTATAGAAAAAGGATTTCGTTTGCCGTGCAAAAATACACATTAACCAAAACCTTTTGCTACTGCCTTTGTTTCCTATTTCTGGAAAAAGCTGTGCTGCTTAACAAACTGTTGATATCTACTCAATAAAAACAGAAAGTATATAGTAAATTTGCAGCCTTATAAAAAAGTATCTCCCAATTTCAAAGATAACTGTATGAATATTTTCAAAGAACAAACAAGAGAGTTTATAGGCAGACATATAGGGTCTGATGAAGCAGAGACGAAGGAAATGCTTGATTTCATTGGCTATGAATCCCTTGACAAACTAATAGATGAGACAGTACCGCCTCCCATAAGAGCTACTGCAGAACTACAAGTGGGAGAGCCAATGAGCGAACTGGCTTTGCTCAAGAAACTGCACGGCATAGCTGCTAAGAATAAAGTTTTTAAAACATACATAGGGCAAGGGTATTATAGCACAATAGTACCTGCTGTTATTGCCAGAAATGTTTTTGAAAATCCGGGCTGGTATACGCAGTACACTCCTTACCAGGCAGAGATAGCGCAAGGTAGACTGGAGAGTCTTCTCAATTTCCAAACCATGGTAAGTGATCTTTGCGGATTGCCTGTAGCTAATGCAAGTTTGCTTGATGAAGGTACCGCAGCAGCCGAAGCTATGGCCATGCTCTTTAATCATAAGAATAAGAACACAGATAATATAACCGCTCCTAAGTTTTTTGTAGATAACGACATCTATGAGCAAACGAAAGATATACTCGTAACTAGAGCAAAACCAATAGGGGTAGAACTCGTTTTTGGAAATTATACCGAAGTAGAGCTTTCCGAAGATTATTTTGGAGCGATTTTGCAATACCCTTCTGCCGATGGAATTATAAAAGACTACCGTGATTTTATCGCAAAAGCACATTCTGTAAATGCAAAGGTTGTACTCGCCACAGATTTACTAGCACTCACTTTTCTGGAATCTCCGGGCACTTTAGGGGCAGACGTAGCGGTGGGTAACAGCCAACGCTTTGGCGTACCTAAAGGATATGGTGGACCACACGCTGCATTTTTTGCTACGCAAGATGAGTTTAAAAGAAATATTCCTGGGCGTATTATAGGTGTGAGTGTAGATGCTTACGGGAATCGCTGTCTGCGCATGGCTCTGCAAACCCGCGAGCAGCATATTCGCAGAGAAAAAGCGACCAGTAATATATGTACTGCACAAGCCTTGCTCGCAAATATGGCAGCAATGTATGCCGTATACCACGGCGCAGAAGGGCTTACCAAAATAGCACAAAGAACTGCCTTACTTACTAAGCTTCTTGCACAAGGACTCGCTCACCTCGGCTATGAAACCCTGCACAAAAATTACTTTGATACCATACAGATTTCAGTAGAAGATACTGCTGGCTTAAAGAAACTTGCAGAGGAAAATGAAACTAATTTTTACTACAATGGAAGCACTGTAGGCATTGCTTTAGATGAGGTTACTCGTCTGGAAAATGTGAACGACATTTTGGAAATATTTGCAAAGTTTTCCGGAAAGTCATTTACCCATATAACCAGTAATGGCGAAGTAGATGACCTGGGAATACCGGCAGACTTACAAAGAACTACAGAGTTTCTTACGCACGACATCTTCAAAATTTATCGTACAGAAACGGAGATGATGCGCTACATAAAATCACTGGAGAAAAAAGACCTTAGTCTAAATACTTCTATGATTTCTCTTGGCAGTTGTACTATGAAGTTAAATGCAGCTGCGCAGTTGATGCCGCTTAGCTGGCCTGCCTTCAGTTCCATTCACCCATTTGTTCCCTTAGACCAGGCAGCAGGATACACAGAAATGCTGGAAGAGTTACAAAAAGACCTTAGTGATATCACAGGATTTACGGCTACTTCTTTGCAGCCCAATAGTGGTGCACAAGGAGAATATGCAGGTCTGCTTACTATAAAAGCATACCACGAGGATCATGGGGCAGGTCATAGAAACATAATCCTGATTCCTATTTCCGCTCATGGCACCAATCCTGCAAGTGCAGTAATGGCGGGCTTTAAAGTAGTGGTGACCGCGTGCGATGATGCAGGAAATATAGATGTAGAAGACCTGGAAGCAAAAGCAGTAAAACATAAAGATAATCTTGCTGGCCTTATGATTACCTACCCAAGCACGCACGGCGTTTTTGAAGTAGGGGTAAAAAACATGTGCCAGATCATACACGATAATGGCGGACTTGTATACATGGACGGTGCCAATATGAACGCACAAGTAGGGCTTACCAGTCCGGGCATAATAGGTGCAGACGTCTGTCACCTTAATCTGCACAAAACATTTGCCATACCGCATGGCGGTGGTGGCCCAGGCATGGGTCCGATTTGTGTAAATGAAAAACTAGCACCTTACCTACCCGGCCACACCATTGGAGAAAATAAAGAGAAGGCTACACACGCTGTAAGTGCCGCCAGGTATGGTAGTGCCAGTATATTACTCATAAGCTATGCTTACATAAAAATGCTGGGGACAGAAGGATTAAAGAAAAGCACCGAGTACGCCATCTTGCATGCAAACTATATGCGGGCAAGATTACAGGACGATTTTAAAATCTTGTATGCAGGTGCCAATGGAAATTCTGCTCATGAGTTTATTGTAGACCTCAGACCATTTAAGCAGACCGCCGGCGTAGAAGTAGAAGATGTGGCCAAAAGGCTGATGGACTATAACTTTCATGCGCCTACAATGAGCTTCCCTGTAGCAGGAACAATAATGATAGAGCCTACAGAAAGCGAGAACAAAGCAGAGCTAGATAGATTTTGTGATGCATTGTTATCTATACGCCAGGAGATAAGAGATATAGAAGAAGGCAAAGCAGAAAAGACGGGCAATCTTCTTAAAAATGCACCGCACACCCAGGCTGTGATTACTGCAGATGAGTGGACGATGGACTATAGCCGCCAGCAAGCAGCTTTCCCGCTACCTTATGTTGCAGAAAGTAAGTTCTGGCCAAGCGTGAGTCGTGTAAATAACACTTTTGGCGATAGAAATTTGATATGTACTTGCGAGCCTACGAGTTCGTATGCAGAGGAGGAAGTGGCGTAGGGTTGTCAATCTATTATAACTTTAACCGCAATATCAAATATGGTATTGCGGTTTTTTTTTGTTGCAGTGTTAGTGCTTTATATTTTCACCGTTCAAACGCAAGTTTCGGATGCCTAAAACGCCAGCCGCCTTTCCGGCGAGAAGAGAACTTTAATTTAAAAAATGGTTTTTAGCAGGACTGCATGACGGGAGAAGGAAATCAACAGATTTAAGAACGCAATTCTTTTTGCAATTTGCATAATGCATCAAATTATTACCCCGTATTACTTTAATACAAAATATATTTACAGTAAATAAAACCTCAAGCACTACACCCTCCCCTTATGCCCGATAATAAAGATCAAATAAATTCTCTACGTTCAAAATTGGATTTGCTGCTGGTAAGGCAAGAAAAATTTGCGCAGGAAATAAATGGTTTACGCAGTGAGATAGAATCACTGCGCACAGATGCAAAACACTCTGAGATTGAAAATATAACAGCCTCTACTCCCATACAAAAAGAAGACGAAACCTCCTTAAAGGAAGAGTTGCCTCTACTGCAAATTGCCCGGGAGCAAGTTATAAAGAGACATCAACAAAGTCCTCCACCGCCTAAGCCCATTATTTCTCCGAAGCTAAAATCTGACCTGGAAAAATTTATTGGCGAAAACCTAATAAGCAAGATTGGAATTATTATTACGATCATAGGGGTTGCTATAGGGACGAAGTACTCTATAGAGCATGACCTGGTAAGTCCCACTATGCGAATCCTTCTTGGGTATGGCGTAGGAATAGGATTGCTGGGATTTGCCATTAAGCTAAAAAAGAATTATGAGAATTTCTCTGCCGTTTTGGTGAGTGGTGCCATCGCTATTTTGTACTTTATCACTTATGCTGCTTATAGTTTTTACGGGCTGCTTCCTATATTAGTCACATTTATACTAATGGTCTTGTTTACCGTCTTTGCGGTAATTGCAGCTATTAATTATAATAAACAGTTCATAGC
>JBBKWE010000028.1:0-3145 GCA_037968795.1 Ferruginibacter sp. | reverse complement strand
GTTGGCCTCCGGGTGCATGCGTGGCAGGTATTGCATTTCTGCTAAGATATACCCCAACTTCTCTGTGTGTACACCTGTTTTGCCGCCTGTATGGTTATGCTGTTTCTGCGGCAGTAGGAGCGTAGCCTCATCAAAAATGTCTTTTACTTTTTGTAACCAGGGCTCTAGTAATGTACTCACATCCGGTATAATATCCTCTGTTGCCAGTTCCTCTTCGTAAGCCGCCGGAATAAACATTTCTCCGGTGTAGGGCCAGAGGTTTTCTACGGCTCTTTCCATTCTTTGCTTGCTTTCTTCTGTACCATCGCCCAGGCGAATAACCCACTCGCTACACCACTCTACATGATAGGCTGTTTCTTTTATAGATTTAGTGGCTATTGCCGCCAGCTGTGCATCTGGTGATTTTTGTAATTTTTGGTAAAGGGTAAATTGAAAAACAGCATAGAAAAACTGTCGTACAATCGTTTGCGCCCAGTCGCCATTTTCCTGCTCTACAAGCAAGAGGTTGTAATATTCCCGCTCTGCTCTGTGGTAAGCGAGCTTATCTTCTGTAGTAGCTTCGCCAGTGATTTTTTCCTGCACCGCGGCAGCATACTGGTATAAATTTCTCGCCTGTCCTATAAGGTCGAGGGTAATATTAGTTATAGCAATATCCTGTTCTAGTATAGGACCATGCCCACACCAAGCAGCATTACGCTGTGTGAGGATAAGGTTAGTATCTGCAAGATGCAGTAGATATTGTTGTAATGAATCGCTCATTCTGTTTTTGCGTTTTTAAAAATGCCTCGAGCCCCCTTAGCATTTTTGCCTTAACTTTTTACTTTTTAATTTGCTTCTCTACATGTGCCCCACCGCCTCCGGTATATCATAAAAAGTAGGGTGACGGTAGATTTTATCTGCTGCCGGCTCATACAAAGCATCTGCATCTGCCGGGTCGCTCGCGTGTATGTTCTTGCTCTCTATGACCCATATACTCACACCTTCCTGCCTGCGAGTGTACACGTCACGGGCATTTTCTATTGCCATTTTTGCATCTACGGCATGCAGACTTCCGGCGTGCTTGTGGTCTAATCCCTGCTTACTGCGAATAAAAACTTCCCACAGCGGCCAGTTGTCTTTATCGCCGGCATTTTTCTTTTTAATTATGTTATCCCCTCCGTTTTCCTCTCCGCCGAAATCGCCGTAATAATGTCTTTTTATGAATGAATTTTTCATTGATTATTATATTTCTGATTATTTATTTAGACCAAGCAGTTCCAATAGTTTTGAATCTAGCTTATTAATATCTGAAGTCGATAGTTTTCCAAGTAACCCTTTGATTAGAGATTTTTCCAAAGTGGCAATTTTGCTTGTGATTAAAAGGGATTGTTTCTTTAATCCATTCTGTGGGTCTGGCTCTAATTCTATATTTGTATTTGCTTTGTTCCCTATTTGACTAGAGATAAAACAAACTGTTGTATCTAAAGTAGTATGAAATAGGACTACTGCAGGCCTCAGTTTACTCCCGCTTAAATCTGTGAAAGGAAAAGTAATTAATACAATATCTCCTTTAATCATTATAGCTTTCTTTTAAATCTGATAGGGAATAAATTTCTTCTTCTTCCTCTAAAAAATTAAAGGTTTCGCTGTCAGATATCAGAATTTGGATACCTTTTGTGAGTTCTTCTTCTTCAAATTTCTTGCAAATAAAGTCAGCGAAATCTGATACGGCTTCTGCTTTTTCAACAGGAAGTCGCTCAATAGCACTAATGGTTTTCTGTATAATTAGTTCTCTAGTCATATATTAATTTGTGTCTTCAAATTTAAACTATTCTGTTATGAAATTATATATAAACTACGCTGCTTCCTCTATTTTCTTTCTCCTCTTAGCCGCATGCACCATCGCCGCTTCCCGCACCCATTCTCCATCTTCGTGTGCATTTTTTCTCGCTTCCAACCTTTCTTTATTACATGGGCCATTTCCTTTTACCACTGCCCAAAATTCTTCCCAGTCTATTTCTCCAAAATCGAAGTGTCCTCTTTTTTCATTCCATTTAAGGTCTGGATCAGGCAAGGTCATTCCCAGCACTTTTACCTGCTGTACTGCCATGTCTATAAACTCCTGACGAAGCTGGTCATTTGATTTTCTTTTTATTTTCCATATCATGCTCTGGTCACTGTTGGTGCTTTCTGCATCTGTAGGACCAAACATCATAAGACTAGGCCACCACCATCTGTTTATAGCATCCTGGCACATGGCTTTTTGGGCCTCTGTTCCCTGACTTAATACCATGAGGGATTCAAATCCCTGGCGCTGATGAAAGCTTTCTTCTTTACATATACGCACATTTGCTCGGGCATAAGGCCCGTAGGAAGTGCGGCAAAGCATTACCTGGTTTAGGATAGCGGCACCATCTACCAGCCAGCCTATGGCACCCATATCTGCCCACGTGAGCGAAGGGTAATTAAAAATGGAAGAGTATTTTGCTTTACCACTATGCAGGTCATCTATCATCTGCTCGCGGCTGGTTCCCAGCGTTTCTGCGGCAGAATATAAATACAGACCATGACCGGCCTCATCTTGCACTTTTGCTATAAGAATGGCTTTTCTTTTCAGAGAAGGGGCACGGCTTATCCAGTTACCTTCTGGCAACATACCTACAATTTCACTATGAGCATGTTGGCTCATCTGGCGCACATTGGTTTTACGATAAGCATCGGGCATCCAATCCTTGGGCTCTATCTTTATTTCCTTGTCTATTTTCTCCTGAAAAGCTTTCTCTAAGTCGTGTATTTGCATATTAAGAAATTTACGTAAAATTAAGTAGAAAAACTAACAGATGTTAGTTAATATTCATAATGCGATCAAATGCAGGACCAATGGTTTTCCAATCACAAATCACAAATAAAAAAATCAAACATCTACCCATCAGTCCCACTCTGGCGCTGTGCTCGTTGTAATAAACCTTTGATTTCCATTTAGGGTAAAAATCTCTGTCATTTCCTCTTCTGACAAGGTGAAATTACTTACATCCAGGTTTTCTTTCTGCCTTTCTGCAGTACCCGATTTTGGAATTATAGCGACATCTTCCTGCTGCAGCAGCCAGCGGAGTGCAATCTGTGCGGCAGTTTTATTGTGCTTTTGCCCTAGTCTTTTTAGAATCTC